>NZ_JBQASY010000013.1:0-104799 GCF_051909435.1 Enterococcus sp. 125944
AATATACTAAAAACAGATAACGTGAAAGCTACTTTTTTCATGTTAGGACAGATGGTGGATCAAAATCCAGATGTTGCAAAACAAGTCCACGACGAGGGTCATGAGGTAGCAAGTCACTCGTATTCTCATCCACAATTGAATACACTTTCGACAGATGAATTACAAAGGGAAATAAATAAAACCAACAAAGCTATTTTCAAGGCTACAGGCGTCTTGCCTCGCAATATCCGTCCCCCTTATGGCGCTATTGATAAAAAAAGTGCTGAAACAATTGGCATGCCAATTATTCAATGGGATATTGACTCACAGGATTGGAAATCAAAAAATCCTGGAACAATCAATAATGTTGTTAAACAGAATGTCTTTAATGGCGCAATCATCTTAATCCACGATATCCATCCTGAATCAGTCAAAGCTGTACCAGGATTGATCTCTATGTTAAAACATGAAGGATACGAATTTGTGACGATCGATCAACTATTGTCAGGAAAACAAAAACCATTGCATCAATATTTTGGTATGAATGATGAACGACTAGTAGAATAAAAGAAAAGCGAACGTATTGGCGTTCGCTTTTCTTTTATTCATAAACATTTGTAGTAAATATTTGAATAAGTAAATGAGAAACTGCTTTAGGCTGCATCTCAGAAAAATCTTTTAGCCAGCGTTCAATCAACCCGATCGAGCCACAGACAAAATAACTCAAACATAACTCTAATTCTTCTCTTGTTGCATCTTCGAAATAAATAGTAAAGCGTTTAAACGTTTCCGGTCTGATTTTTTCCAATAACAAATCTAATAAATGACTGTTATTAAGCAGAATCAAATGACTTACACTAGGATTTTCTTGCAGTATAAGTAATAATTTTTCTAGCCATAGATCTAATGGGAGATTTTCTTGTTGCAAATTATCTGCAATTTGTTCAACGATTTCTTTCTCAATCTCCTCTAAAAGGTCTGCAGTATCTTTGTAATACTTATAAAAAGTTCCTCGATTGATATCAGCACGCTGGGCAATCTCTGTAATTGTGATTTTTTCAAATTCTTTTTCCATCAAAATCTCTTGAAATGCTTTTCGAATCACTTTTTTTGTATATTGTGTTCGGCGATTTCCAACTATTCCTACCATAACTTCAATCCTTTCTATACAAAAATAACTTAAATGTTTATTTAATAACAGATGAATAAGATTTGAGGATTGCCCCTTTTTTTCTTTCTTAGTATACTAACGCTATGTGATTAAATCAACAGGTGTTCAAAATATGGAGGCGTTATATGAGTTATGTAGAAGTAAAAAATACGTATAAAAGATATAAAATGGGCGAAACCACGATTACCGCTAATGAAGACCTATCCTTTTCAATTGAAGAAGGAGAACTAGTCGTTATTTTAGGTCCAAGCGGAGCTGGAAAATCGACTATTCTAAATATATTAGGTGGGATGGATTCACCTGATGAAGGTCAAATCATTATCGATAATATTGATATTGCACAATTTTCGGATAAACAACTTACAGAATATCGGCGCAAAGATGTAGGCTTCGTTTTTCAATTTTATAATTTAGTCCCAAATCTAACAGCAAAAGAAAATATCGAGTTAGCAACAGAGATATCACCGAACGCACTTGACCCAGATGCTGTGCTTAAGCAAGTAGGATTAGAAAATAGGTCCAATAACTTTCCTTCTCAATTATCAGGTGGCGAACAGCAACGAGTGTCCATTGCCCGAGCGCTAGCAAAAAATCCGAAATTACTTCTTTGTGACGAACCAACAGGAGCATTAGATTTTGAAACCGGTAAACAAGTATTGAAGCTGTTGCAAAGCGCAAGTCGTCAAGCTGGAAATACTGTTTTAATCATTACGCACAACAGTGCCATTGCTCCCATTGCTGATCGCGTGATTCGTATTAATGATGCTACAGTGCGCTCTGTAGAAATTAATGAATCCCCTATTTCAATCGATGAGATCGTTTGGTAGGAGGAAACAAATGAAAAATAAGACGTATTTAAAAGCAAGCTTACGAGAAATCAAACAGTCTAAAGGAAGATTTATCGCTATTGTTTTAATCATCTTTCTAGGTACTTTTTTGTATGTAGGTGTCAAAGCAACTGGGCCTATTTTGAATCATTCTGCAAGTACTTATGTTGATGAACATAACTTAGCTGATATACAGGTTACATCAACACTAGGTATCACCGATCAAGATCTTAAAGTAGCTAAAGAGTCAGGGATTCAAGTGGAATCAGGCTACCAATTTTATTATGTAGCAGAAGCAGATGAAGTTGTCCAAATCAATTCTTACAACAAAAGCCAAAAACAAAACGCATTAATCCTTGAAGAAGGCCATTTACCAAAGAATAGCAATGAAATTGTCTTAGATACACAAGCGAAAGAATATGGCTATCAGTTAAACGATACTTATACTATCGACTCGCAGGATACTATAAAGGATAAAAACTTCAAAATCGTTGGTTTTGCCAACTCGCCCCTATTTATCAGTAAAGCTGAACGAGGCTATGCGAATGTTGGCAGTGGTACAGTAACATATTTTGCTTACCTTCCCGAAAATCAATTTCTGAGTGATGTCCAATCGGTGCTCTATCTGTCTTTTGATAATGTGAAAGATTTAGAAACTTACTCTGATTCCTATCAAGAAAAAATGGAAAAGAATCAAGAAAAAGTAAAAACGCTTTTTGCTGATCGTCCACAAGAACGTGTAGCAGAAATCAAACATGACGCAATGGAAGAATTGAAACCTGCTAAGGAAAAAATTGAAACTGGAAAAGCACAGCTATTAGATGCACAAACAGAATTAGATGCTGCTAAAGCTCAGATTGAACAACAAAAAAGTGCAACCCTTCTGTTACCGTCTCAACAACAAGCTGGTGCTATTGAACAACTGAAAACTGCTGAATCGACATTGATTAAACAACAAAATCAAATCAATGAAGAAAAAGAGAAGTTAGCTGATGCAGAATCTACATTACAAAAAAAAGAAAATGAAATAAATGAAATGGAAGAGCCTACTTATTTATTTAATCTAAGAAAAGATAATCCTGGGTTTCAAGAATACGGCGGTTTATCTGATCGTATAGCGGCAATTGCAAATGTCTTTCCAGTATTCTTCTTTTTTGTAGCAGCTTTAATAACTTTTACCACCATGACTAGAATGGTAGAAGAAAATCGAAAAGAAATTGGCACATTAAAGGCTTTGGGATATGCAAAAAGAGAGATAGCTCGAAAATATATCATCTATGCTCTTTTATCATCTAGTATAGGAATTCTCTTAGGAGCTGTACTAGGTATCGAATTTCTACCTCGATTAATCTATTTTCTTTCTAGTGAACGGTATCTTTTAGGTGGTGTCCGGGTTTACTATGTTTGGGGGCCAATCATTCAAGCTACAGTCGTCTTTATTCTTGCTACTTTAGGTGCAGCCCTTGTTGTCCTCTATCGTGATTTGCGAGAAAAACCAGCGCAACTATTGCAGGCACGTGCACCAAAGCCAGGGAAAAGAATTTTTCTAGAATACATTCAACCACTTTGGTCACGCTTGAGCTTTAATCAAAAAATCAGTTACCGAAACATTTTTCGCTATAAATCACGAATGATTATGGCAATAATTGGGATCGCAGGATGTGCAGGACTTATGGTCGCTGGAGTGGGTCTAAAAGATTCATTAAGTGCTGTTTCGCAAAAACAATTTGGTCCTATCACTGATTATCAAGCAATCGTCACATTAAAAGATAGTAAAACAAACAATACCGAAGTTTTTGAAATATTAGAAGAAGATCCAACAATTCAACAATCCCTGCTTGTATTGAATGAAACAATTGAGTTACGGTCCAAAGAACAAGGAAAGCAAAGTCTGTCTTTAGTGGTACCTTCTGATACTGACTCATTCTCGAACTATATGCATCTACACTCTACCGATGGAAAAAAAATGTCACTAGATGATGGGGCCATCCTAACGATGAAATATGCGGAGCTTTTTGATATCCACATTGGAGATGAGCTAACCTTTTATGATAAGGATCAAACAGCTGTAACAGTGAAGATAGCTGGTATCGCTGAAAATTATTTAGGTAACTCACTTTATCTTTCTAGAAATGACTATGAAAAAGCAACAAATACGAACTATCAGCCTACATCGCTTCTTATCAAGAGTAAAAAGATGGAACAAAAGCAAGAAGGCGCATTAGCTAAAGAACTATTGAAAACAGACCAAGTTCAGAATACTACCTTCCTGTCTAGTCAAATCAAAGCGCAAAATGAGTCCATGGGGAATCTGAATTCCATTGTTCTTATCTTGGTCATTTTATCTGGTGCCTTGGCATTTGTTGTTCTATACAATTTAACAAACATTAATGTATCGGAAAGGATTCGGGAACTCTCTACAATTAAAGTTTTAGGTTTTTACGACAAAGAAGTTACAATGTATATTGTTCGTGAGAATGTTGTCTTTACTTTGCTAGGGATCCTAGCTGGTTATGGAGTCGGATACTTACTGACTGATTTTATTCTCCGACAGGCATCGATGGAAAACATGGTTTTTCCATTAGTGATTAGTTGGGCTGCTTATGCGTTAGCCGGCGGCATGACCATTTTATTTACAATCATTGTTATGTTGGTTACTCATTATAAATTGAAGCATGTTGATATGATCGACGCATTGAAATCAAATGAATAATTTTCCCATACAAAAAATGGCGGTCAGTGTCTTATTAAGACTACTGGCCGCCATTTTTTATTTAATGTTTTCACGTGAAACAATTTCTAAGACTTCACAGAATAGTTTGGTGCTTCTTTAGTAATTTGCACATCGTGAGGGTGAGATTCTTTCAAACCATTTCCGCTCATTTGGATAAACTGTGCTTCATCTCTTAGTTGTTTTAAGTTCGCTGCTCCAACATATCCCATCCCTGATTTTAGACCGCCGATCATTTGGAATAAAATATCTGCAACACTGCCTTTATAAGCCACTCGGCCTTCAATTCCTTCTGGAACAAGTTTATTTGCTTCATTAACTCCACCTTGGAAATAACGATCACTTGAACCTTTTTCCATAGCTCCTAGTGACCCCATTCCCCGATAGGTTTTGAAACGTCGACCTTGATAAATTTCAAATTCCCCTGGAGATTCATCCGTTCCTGCCAACATACTTCCTAGCATAACTGCATGTCCGCCAGCAGCCAAAGCTTTGACAATATCACCAGAATATTTGATACCACCATCTGCAATAATGGCTTTTCCATATTGTCGAGCCACTGAGGCAGCATCATAAATAGCCGTTAACTGAGGGACACCTACACCAGCGACAACACGTGTCGTACAGATGGAACCAGGACCAATACCAACTTTAACGACATCTACACCAGCGTCGTATAGAGCTTTTGTTCCCTCAGCAGTTGCGACATTCCCTGCAATTAATGTTGCTTCAGGAAAATGTGCTCTGATTTCAGAAATTTTACGCAGTACGCCTGCACTATGTCCATGAGCAGTATCGATTACGATCGCATCTGCTCCAGCATCTAACAATGCTTGTGCTCTTTCAAAGGTATCACTGGTCACACCTACAGCTGCCGCTACTAATAAACGGCCATGAGTGTCTTTAGCCGCGTTGGGGAATTCAATGACTTTTTCAATATCTTTGATCGTAATCAATCCACTTAAAATACCTTCATCATCAACGATCGGTAATTTTTCGATCTTATGTTTTTGCAAGATTTTCTCTGCATCTTTCAAAGAAGTACCAACCGGTGCCGTAACTAATTTTTCTTTGGTCATTACATCAGAAATTGCGATTGAATAATCCGTAACAAAACGCATATCTCGATTCGTGATGATTCCAACTAGTTTACGATTCTCCATTGTTTCAACAATAGGGACACCGCTGATTCGGTATTTACTCATAAGGTGTTCTGCATCTGCTACTAGATGACTAGGTGTTAAGAAGAACGGATCAATGATTACGCCACTTTCAGAACGTTTTACTTTCCGCACTTCATCTGCTTGGGCAGCAATACTCATATTTTTATGAATGACCCCTAATCCACCTTGACGAGCCATTGATATTGCCATTTTACTATCAGTTACTGTATCCATACTGGCACTCATGATCGGTATATTTAACGTAATATTTTTTGCAAGCTGCACATGCATATCCACATCATTTGGCAACACATGACTTTCTGCAGGTATCAATAATACATCATCAAACGTTAACCCTTTTTTTACAAATTTGGTTTCCCAGTTGGACATTTTTGTAACCACTCCTTAAAGTTAATATGTATTTTTAAAAAAATAGCAAATATTTTTTCATAAGTCAACTATTCGGAAAGCTTTCTTATTTATTCCTGTGTAATCTGAGAAAACAGCCAGAATCACAAAAGATTTCTATTTTCTCCCTCTTGTATGACACATAATAAAAAAGACCCACACGCATGAATGACATGTGGGAACTTATTATTATCCTCTAGGAACAGATAAGCTACTAATAATATTGTATTTCTTCTTCAAGTAATATTTAGCTGCTAGTGCCACAGCCCCAATCACAATTTCGATTAATGGGTCGACCTGTGGATTAAGTGGTGGTTGAAGCATAGCAGAAAGTGAGATAGTCACGATCCATACTAAGAAAGCTCCAACTAAAATCAAAATAATTTTCCACATTTTCGGACGTTTACTTTTATCTGCGCCTGGACGTTCATATTGATACATGTACTTGTACATTAAGTAGAAGACCCAACCAGCTAACATGGCCATTAAGAAGAGGGTCAACAATCCGTAAGGCTGTGCTTGACCTTTTGTAAATACCCCCATCACGCCGAGCATTAATCCAAAAATACCTAAAATAAGCAACGTATTGTCTAACCACATCAAGAATGGACCTGATTCTTTTTGTTCAACTGGCTTCGTGATGATTGCTTCCGTACGTTCAGAGACTGTCCCAAAAAGTTGTCTAGCGGTTTTACCACCTTTTTGTTCTTGAACAAGAATCGGTAACATCTCATGTAATGCGACAGTTTTTTCTTCTTCAGAAAGATTAGCTGCCTCCAAAGATTTTTTTAAATCAAAAATATATTGTTGGTTACGTTTTGTTAGTTGTTTTTCTAATTCACGATTTTCGGAAACATACGAGCGCAGAGTTTCTGGTTCCATAAATCATTTCTCCCTTCTGCGTGATTTCTTCACAAAGGACATTTTACCATATTTTTTTTTGGAAGAAAGCCTTTTATACATTAAAACGGAATAACATAACATCGCCGTCTTGAACGACGTATTCTTTTCCTTCTAAACGAACACGCCCAGCTTCTTTTGCTGCATGCATATTGCCATACTTATCTAAATCTTCAAAGGAAACAGTTTCTGCACGGATAAACCCTCGCTCGAAATCTGTATGAATAATTCCTGCAGCTTGAGGCGCTTTGATTCCTTTTCGGAAAGTCCATGCACGAACCTCTTGTTCCCCAGCTGTAAAGTAAGTGGCTAATCCTAATAAATCATAGGCCGCACGAATCAGTTGATCTAAACCAGATTCTTCAATGCCTAAAGCTTCCAAAAATTCTGCTTTATCTTCATCATCCAATTCAGCGATTTCTTCTTCTGCTCGAGCACTAATGACGATCACTTCCGCATGTTCACTCTCGGCAAATTCTTTCACACTTTTAATATAGGGATTCTCTTCTGCATTTGCCACATCATCTTCTGCAACGTTTGCTACATATAGAACAGGTTTTGTTGTCAGCAAAAACAATCCTCTAACGATTTTTTGTTCTTCTTCAGTAAATTCAATAGAACGTGCGGATAGACCTTCTTCTAAAACAGGTTTAATTTTATCTAAAACTGCTAATTCAGCTACAGCATCTTTATCTTTTGTTTTCGCAACTTTAGCAACACGTGCATAACGTTTATTGATAGATTCTAAATCAGCCAAGACTAATTCTAAATTAATAGTATCGATATCCGCTAGTGGATCTACCCGTCCTTCAACGTGTGTAATATTGTCATCATCAAAACAACGGACTACATGACAAATAGCATCTACCTGACGGATATGACTTAGAAATTGATTTCCTAGTCCTTCTCCTTTACTAGCTCCGCGAACGATTCCTGCGATATCCGTAAATTCAAATGTTGTCGGTACAGTTTTTTTTGGATGTACTAATTCCGTCAAACGTTGTAAACGCCAATCAGGGACTTCCACCATCCCTACATTTGGATCGATCGTAGCAAAAGGATAGTTTGCTGCTTCCGCTCCAGCTTTCGTTATAGCATTAAATAAAGTAGATTTACCTACATTAGGTAGTCCAACGATTCCAGCAGTTAAAGCCATTTATTATTTCACTCTTTCTCTTTTTTTTCTAGGATTTTTTTCATTTTTTTGTCGAACTCACGGCGAGTAAGCATAACAATATGGCCACAGTTCGTACATTTTATTTTGATGTCCGCACCCATACGGATAATTTCCCAACGGTTTGCTTTACATGCATGGGGTTTCTTCATTTCAACAATGTCACCAAGATCATACATATTTATCACCTCAAGCTTCATCAAATTGAATGTTCAATAAATCAAGGATTCGTGTTAAATCTTTCTGTGAAAGGTACTCAATCTCTATTTTCCCCTTACCTTCCTTTTCATGGATTTCAACATTTGTCCCAAACTTGTCCATTAGTCGTTCTTCACTTTCCCGCAAATAATAGGGTTTTTCACGAATCAAACGAGGAATTTTCTTCTTCTCATTTTTAGCATCATTCATTTCAGACACTAATTGTTCTAATTGGCGAACAGTAAGATTTTCTTTCACACATCGATTGGCTAATTTTAAAATCAGATCTTTGTTTTTTAACCCTAGCAGTGTGCGCGCCTGTCCCATTGATAAGCGTTCATCTTGTACCATCTCTTTTACCAACTTTGGCAATGATAATAGACGAAGATAATTTGCAATATAAGGACGACTTTTGCCTAATCGTGTTGCCACTTCTGCTTGTGTTAATTTAAGATTTTTCATCAGCATTTCATACGCTTCAGCTTCTTCTAAAGGATTTAAATCTTCTCTTTGCAGATTCTCTAGAACAGCTACTTGCATCATTGCTTCTTCATCAAAATCACGGATAATTGCAGGTATCGTTTCTTTTTTTGCTAACTTGGATGCACGAAAACGTCGTTCACCAGCAATGATTTCATAGCCCTTTACAGTAGATTTTCTAACAATAATCGGCTGAAAAACACCTGCGTGTTGAATTGAATTAGCTAGTTCTTGAAGTGAGACTTCATCGAAGGTTTTACGTGGCTGGTAAGGGTTTGGTCTTAATTCATTTAAAGGGAGCTCAACCACTTCCTCTGTTTTGATATCTACTTCTTCTAAGCCTTGAAGATCTTGAAATAGTGCATCGATCCCCCGTCCTAAACCTTTCCCTTTATTTTTCACGAGTCAACACTTCCTTTGCTAATGTCTGATATACTTCAGCACCCTTTGAACGTGGATCATAATCAATAATAGATAGACCATGACTTGGGGCTTCTGATAAGCGTACATTACGTGGAATAATTGTCTCATAAACTTTTTCTTGGAAATAACGACGAACTTCTTCTACTACTTCAGCACCTAGATTTGTCCGTGCATCGTACATTGTCAACAAAACACCTTCAATTTCTAATTCAGGATTAAAGTGCTTTTGAACTAGACGCACGGTATTCAATAACTGACTTAGTCCTTCCAATGCGTAATATTCACATTGAACGGGTATTAAAATAGAGTCGCTGGCTGTAAATGCGTTGATCGTCAAATGTCCAAGAGAGGGGGGGCAATCAATAAATATATAGTCATATTGATCTTTGATTTCATTCAATGCCGATTTCAAACGAGATTCCCGAGCCATCATTGAAGTTAATTCAATTTCAGCACCAGCTAATTGAATCGTCGCAGGAACAATATCTAAATTCTCACGACTACTTGGCAATATTGCCTCTACGATTGGTGTTTCATTCACCAATACATCGTAGATATCTTTATCAACATCTGGTTTACGAATTCCTACTCCACTTGTGGCGTTTCCTTGAGCATCAATATCTACTAGTAAGACTTTTTTTCCTACATAAGCCAAACAAGCACCCAGGTTGACTGTAGTTGTTGTTTTGCCTACGCCGCCTTTTTGATTTGCCACCGAAATAATACGTGCCATTCTGCTTCCTCCTACTTGATTGGTTGTTTCGCCGGCAAACCAGGTTTGCGCGGGTATTTTTTTGGCGTTTCTTTCGTTTTTTTGATGATCAAAAGATGCCGTTCATCATTACTAACAGGCAATGTCAATTTTTTTTCTTCAATAAACTTACCACCAAGTAATGCGATTGCTGATTTTGCTTCTATTAATTCTTCTTCGCTTTTTGCTGCTTTTAAGGCAAAGAAATACCCGTTCTTTTTAACGAGAGGCAAGCATAGTTCCGTTAAAATATTTAAACGAGCTACTGCTCGAGCAGTGACATAATCAAAGGATTCTCGGAACTCTTTTTGACCAAATGTTTCTGCTCGATCGTGAAACAAGTAAACATCTTTTAAACCTAAATCTGCCACTAAAGTTTGTAGAAAAGTAATCCGTTTATTCAGTGAATCAACGATTGTTATCTTTAGTTGTGGGAAGATGATTTTCAATGGAATACTAGGAAAACCTGCTCCAGAACCGACATCACATAAATGTGCATCTTCTTTGAATGCTGTCACAAAAGCTAAAGAAATCGAATCATAAAAGTGTTTCAAATATACTTCTTTTTGATCGGTAATTGCAGTGAGGTTCATTTTTTGATTCCATTCAATCAACCGATCATAGTAAGTAGCAAATTGCTTGAGCTGTTCAGATGACAACTCAATTCCTTGAATAGATAATTGTTTTTGAAATTCTTCTGGCAGCATAATGAATCCTTTCTATTTTTGTGAAACAGAAAAATGTTTCACAGACTAATTCCTACTTTAACGCAAAAAGTTTTGAGATGCAATAGGAATACATTGCTTTCAAAGAGATTTTAATTTTTCCACGACGGTTTTTATTTAATTGTTTGTGGTTAGTTTATGGCAAAAATTTGAACTTGTACTCAGACAAAAAAATGCATCATTTTCCATGACCGGTAAATACTAACTCACTAGACTTAAAAAATACAATTACAAAATTGTATCTGTATTCTGATGAAATTGTTACTTGTATGAATAGTCAGTAAGCAGCTGTAAAAGTGTATTATCAGTTCTATCAATTTTTTAGTTAAATAATATAGAAAGAATCTATTTTTCAAAAAAATTGATCGATAAAATAAGAGCTACCCTTCAACATGAAGGATAGCTCTTATTTTTTCTATTATTAATTAATGAACGCGAGGTTCATTATTTTCTTGCATACGATCAGATGTTCGTTCTACTGCACCTTTAGCTTTTTCTGTTTGTCGAGAAGCAAAATCTCCTGTTTTTGATGCCGCGTTGGAGACTTTATCTTGAACTGTCTCGCTATCTTCTTGATACTCAGCTTCTGACTTAATGTCGACCACATTGATATTGACTTCAATTACATCTAGTTGAGTCATATTGGCTACTTCTCTATGAATCACTTCTTTAACTCTCTCAGCAACTTCTGGAATATTTCGTCCGTACTCTACCACAATATCCATATCAACAGCGACTTGTTTTTTGCCAACTTCAGTATTGATCCCAGAGGTTACATTATCTGTATTTACTAATTTCTCTGCAATATTTGAGAAAAACCCTCCATCAACTGTTAACAGACCATCAACATCTTCCAGAGCGATACCAATAATTTTTTGAATAACTTTATCATCATAGGTCAAAGAACCATTTACGGATGTTTCTCCAGTAGGACCTTGAAATCCACTAGGTTTTTCTGTCTGATTATGATGTTGGTTTCCAACTGTTGCTTGGTGCTGTTCAACCGCTTCTTGCGCATGAGGTACAACTGGGTCTGGTGCTTCTGTCATCGGAATATCGTTTTCTTTTGTCGTATGATCCGTGTTTGGTACGACTGGATCTGGATGTGCACTTACTGGTTTTTCATTTTTTAATTCGTTTTTTTCGTTATTCATTTAAATTCCTCCTGAGTTCTTATTGTTTTAGAAATTGATCTAACATTCCCGTTCTCTGTACGTACATCCCTAGGGCAAAGCCTAATCCTGTGAGCACAATGATCAGTAGTGTTTTGAAAAAGCCAATGCTGACAAATAGTAAAGCTAACACTAATCCAATCGCTCCAAAGATAATAGGGATCTTATATTGTTCAAGCTCTTTCATTGATAGACCTCCTATTCTACACGTGGATTTTCTGTAGTGTTCTGTTCTTCGTAGTTCGTATAAGAAACATCGACTTTGACTTTTTCACTTGATCCTAACGTTCTCTGCAAATCTTGCTGGATCTCAGTCATCAAATTCTCTGTTTTACCTACCAATGCAGAAGTACGTTTTAATTTTCCTTTGATTTTTACGCTGATTCGATTTTTAGTTGCTTTAACATTCACTTTAGGTCCATCAACGAATTCTTTTTCACTAACCTTTGTTCGTACTAAACCTTCAATTGCTTTTTTATCGATCGACAATGTTCCTTTATCCTCTTTCAAAACAAAAGTAGCTTTTGTTCTAGGATAGAAGATAATAACTAGAATGACACAAAGGAAAAAGATAATTAGAACTGCTGCTGCCCAAAAAAGATATTGTTGTAGGAAATAATTCGTGAAAAAGAAGAAAATAAATCTTTCTTTTCGATCTAAGCCAAACGGTAAACTAAAATAAGGATTGCCCAATAATAATATTGGCAATAACACAGTAATAAAAATCAATGAAACTACAATCGCTAAAGTTTTCCATCCTTTATTCATAAGACACCTCCTAATATTTGATCACTTCTTATAGATTGATTGCTTCTCCACCAGTTACTCCATAAATTTGAGCTGTTACATAGCTTGCTTTGTTCGACGCCAGAAAAACATACACAGGTGCTAACTCGGCTGGTTGTCCTGCACGTTGTAACAACGAATTTTGGCCAAATTCAGGTAACTGATCCTGAGGTTGTCCATGATCCAACTGTAGAGGTGTCCAAATTGGGCCTGGTGCTACACCGTTTACTCTAATTCCCTTTTCAGCAAACTGTTTTGCCAAACTAACTGTGAAACTAGCAATAGCAGCCTTAGTTGCAGCATAATCCATTAAATGAGCACTTGGACTAAAAGCTTGAACAGAAGTCGTTGTCACAATGGCCCCACCTGCTGGGAGATGAGGTTCTGCAGCTTTAACTAAAGCAAACATGGATAATATATTCACCATGAACGTATCTTTTACTTGCTCAAAGGGTAATTCTGAAATAGAGGGACGTGTGATTTGTTGCGCAGCGTTCAAAACAAGCGTATCCAAACCGCCTAGCCCTTTTACTGCTTTTTCAACGATTTCTTGAGGAGCTGCTTCATCTCTCAGATCATATGGTAATAGGATAGCTTTACGTCCAGCTTGTTCGATATAGTGAGCAACTTCCTCGGCATCTTTTTCTTCTCCTGGAAAAAAATGTAAGGCGATATCGGCCCCTTCTCGTGCAAAAGCAATGGCTGCCGCTCGACCAATTCCTGAATCTCCACCCGTAATCAGTACCCGTCGATTTTCTAATTGATTTGTTCCTTCATATGTTTCTTCTCCACAATCCGGCTCAGGCATCATTTCTTCTTGCAAAGCAGGAGTATCTTGATCCTGTTTTTTAAATTTACCTGTTTGATAAAGTTCGCGCGGATCATTCAAAATAGGTTCACTCATCTTACATCCTCCTTTTGTCTATAACAAAATTCTAAACCATTAAATTTTTTTTTGGAAATATAACGCTTATTTAATTTTAAAATCAAAAATAATTTCAATAAAAAATGAGCAAAGAAAGCGCAAACAAAGAGGGTTTTAATAAGGATATAGAAGGTAAAATAATTTATTTCTCTTTCCGTACTGAAATTCAATTTTTTCCATATTTGGGCAAAAGTAGGTAAACTAAAAGAAAAAAGGGGGAGTACAAAATGCCTTGGAATATGAAAGATTATCCTGCTTCAATGAAAAACTTGGATCCGTTGGTTCGAAAAAAAGCAATTGATATTGCAAATGCTTTGTTGAATGATGGCTATACAGACGATCGGGCAATTCCTATTGCTACTAGCCAAGCGGAAAAATGGCTAGAAAATGCCAGTGAAGAAGAAAAGAAAGAATTTCGTAAGGAAAAAAATCCTCAAAAAGATGATCCGCATACCAAAAATAAAAATGCAAAAAAGCTTCTGACAGCCAATGTTCAAGTAAAATTTGAAGAAGATAAATGGGTTGTTTTATCTGAAGGCGCTAAACGAGCTAGTGATCATTTTAATATTAAAGAAGATGCCATTGCTCGGGCAAAAGAAATCGCTGAAAATAAAAAAACTGGTGTAGAAGTATTTAAAAAAGATGGTAGTCACCAAAAAGATTACGACTTTTCCGAATAAAAAAACCAGCCTCTTTAGGCTGGTTCAGTTATTTTCGCAATCTTTCCTTGTTCGATATAAACCATCAATATACTTATGTCGGCTGGATTTACGCCACTAATTCGGCTGGCCTGAGCGATGGTTTCTGGTTGTATTTTTTGT
Organism: Enterococcus sp. 125944; assembly: GCF_051909435.1. Lineage (NCBI taxonomy): Bacteria > Bacillati > Bacillota > Bacilli > Lactobacillales > Enterococcaceae > Enterococcus > Enterococcus sp. 125944. The sequence goes on from NZ_JBQASY010000013.1 coordinate 14,635, forward strand.
AGTTTTTGTTTTGCTTCAGTTGCAAGACCATTGATTGCTTCATAATCAATGTTTTCAGGAATCCGTTTTGCTTCCATGCGTTTTAGTTTTTCCACTTTTTCAAGGGCTTTTTTGATATATCCTTCATATTTGATCTGAATCTCTACTTGCTCAATTTCCTTCGGCTTTAATGCAGGGTTTGCTTCGATAAACTGCAAGAGTTCTTGATAATTTACTTCTGGACGGCGTAGAAATTCATTTGCTAGAACACCATCTTTTAATGGAGCGGTTCCTTTCTCTTTGAGGAAAGATTGAACAGATGGTGTTGGTTTGATACGTACTTTTTTTAGACGTTGGATTTCCTCTTCTACAGCTGTTTTTTTCGTTAGATAGGCTTGGTATTGTGGCTCTTCCACTAAGCCAATTTGGTGTCCGACTTCTGTTAGACGAAGATCCGCATTATCGTGACGCAGCAACAACCGATATTCTGCTCTCGATGTCAATAGACGGTATGGCTCATTAGTCCCTTTTGTTACTAGATCATCGATCATTACTCCGATGTATCCATCACTACGTTTCATAATAAAAGGCTCTTTTCCTTGAATCTTAAGAGCAGCATTTATGCCAGCAATCAATCCTTGACCCGCTGCTTCTTCATATCCGCTCGTTCCATTTGTTTGTCCTGCTGTAAAAAGGTTAGCGATGACTTTTGTTTCTAACGTTGGTCGTAACTGATGTGGTACTACAACATCATATTCAATAGCATAACCCGTACGCATCATCTCAACTTTTTCAAGCCCGGCAATCGAATGGAGCATATTGACTTGGACGTCTTCTGGAAGAGAAGTTGAAAGTCCTTGGACATACACTTCTTCGGTATCTAAACCTTCTGGCTCTAAAAATAATTGGTGGCGTGATTTATCGGCAAAACGTACGATTTTGTCCTCGATCGAAGGGCAGTACCTTGCTCCAACCCCTTCAACGATTCCAGTAAACATTGGTGCACGATGAAGATTATCATTAATGATTTGATGTGTATGTTCATTGGTATAGGTTAACCAGCAAGGTTCTTGATTGGTTTTGTATTGGCTATCTGGTGTACTGTAACTAAAGTGATTAGGGGCTTCGTCACCGGGTTGGATCTCAGTTACATCATAGTTGATGGTACTTGACTTCACACGTGGCGGCGTACCAGTTTTGAAGCGCGCAATTTCTAAACCTAACTCTTTTAAATGATCAGCAAGCCCAATGGATGGTTGAGAATTATTAGGTCCCGAAGAATATTTTAGTTCACCAATAATAATTTCCCCACGTAGCGCAGTTCCAGCAGTAATGATCACCGATTTTGCTTGGTAACGAGCTCCAGTTGCAGTAACAACGCCTTTACAAATACCATCCTCAACAATCAATTTCTCTACAATACCCTGGCGTAATGTCAAATTTTGCTCCATTTCAATGGTTTTTTTCATTTCAGAAGCATAGGCATGTTTATCTGCTTGTGCACGCAATGCACGCACAGCCGGTCCTTTACCTGTATTCAACATTCTCATTTGAATGTATGTTTTGTCGATGTTCTTCCCCATTTCGCCCCCGAGAGCATCAATCTCTCTAACAACTACACCTTTAGCAGGACCTCCTACTGATGGATTACAAGGCATAAATGCAACCATATCTAAATTGATGGTTAACAATAATGTTTTACACCCCATACGGCTAGCTGCAAGAGCAGCCTCTGATCCAGCATGACCTGCACCAACTACTATAACTTCATATTCTTCTGCTTGATATTCTTGCATCGTATTCTCCTTTGGTAATTTTATTTTCCTAAACAAAATTGACTAAATAACTGCGTAATTAATTCATCTTGAACACTATCTCCAACAATTTCGCCTAAATAATCCCAGCAACGAGTCATGTCGATTTGCACAAGATCAACAGGCATCCCACTTTCAATTCCTTGAATCACTTCTGCTAATGAATGTTCTGCTTTTTCCAATAATGCAATATGACGAGTGTTTGAGAGATAAGAGGCATCTTTATCTCCTGTATTTCCACCAAAAAACAAGTCAGCTATTGCTTGTTCAAGTTGATCCAATCCTTCACTCGTTAATACCGAAATAGGAAGAGCAGGCTCATTCTCTAAATAGGGCACTAAATCTTCTTGATTGATTCTTGAAGGTAAATCTGTTTTATTTAGCAAAATGATTCGTTTATTTCCAGATGTAATATCCAATAATTGTTTATCTTCTGTTGTGAGTGACTCACTTTGATTTAGTACTAATAAAATCAAATCCGCTTCACTGAGTGCTTTGCGACTACGCTCAACACCAATTTTCTCAACGATATCTTCTGTTTCACGAATTCCTGCGGTATCAACTAACTTTAAAGGCACACCACGTACGTTTACATACTCTTCAATAACATCTCTAGTAGTACCTGCAATATCTGTTACAATTGCTTTCTCTTCCCGTAATAAGTGATTTAGCAGACTTGACTTGCCTACGTTTGGCCGACCAATAATTGCTGTACTGAGACCTTCTCGTAAAATTTTTCCTTGCTGTGCTGTCTGTAAAAGAGCTTGTATCTGTTTCTGGACTTGATTTGCCTTTTCTAATAATAAACGTGTTGTCAATTCTTCGACATCATCATATTCTGGATAATCGATATTTACTTCTACCTGTGCCAATGTCTCTAAGATCTCTTGCCGTAGTTGTCGGATCAATCTTGAGAGGTTACCATCTAATTGGTTGATAGCGAGATTCATTGCTTTATCAGTTTTTGCACGAATCAAATCCATCACTGCTTCAGCTTGAGATAAATCAACACGCCCATTAAGAAAAGCACGCTTTGTAAACTCTCCCGGTTCAGCCAACCGTGCTCCTTGACGCAAAACTAATTGCAAAATTTGATTAACGACAACAATCCCGCCGTGACAATTGATTTCTACTATATCTTCTCTAGTAAAAGTTTTTGGTTTTCTCATGATCGATACCATAACTTCATCCATCATTTGATACTTCTCAGGGTCAAAAATATGGCCATAATGTATCGTGTGGCTACTCACATCTATTAGTTTTTTCTTTCCTGATTGAAAGACAGCATCTGCTATGGAAATTGCTTGTTCACCACTTAATCGAACAATACTGATTGCTCCTTCACCAGGGGGCGTAGATATTGCTGCAATCGTATCAAATTCCTGCGTAATACTCACCATACTAAAGCTCCTCCTAATTTTTCGCATAAAAAAAGCGCCCACTCCACCCGTCAAACTCATAACGGATAGACTTAGCACTTTGACTGCTTGTCATATAAAATTCTGGGAATAGATTAGCATACTTTTTATTTTGTCGCAAGTCTACTTGGTAAACTTTTAATCTTTTGCATCAAACACTAAAAACATTTAAAATAAAGGAAACAATAAGAAATGAGGGATTTTTATGGATACGTCCAAAAAAATAGATACTTCTTCTCGCATCAAGGAAATCATTCTTTCTACCGGAAATGTCAATCGGCCATACATTGTTCGCGATATTGTCTTTGCCGCAGATAAAATTGAAGTAGATTTATTTGATCCTGAAATCGATTTGAATGCGCTTCTCTCTGATGTTGCTTTTCGTCTGAAAGAAAAAGCGCACAGTTATGGTGCTAATGCTGTAATCAACTGCCATTTTGAACATGATCGAATCGTAGAAAACGGGAAAACTTTTTTAGAAATTTTTGCTTATGGAACAGTTGTACAGTTTACACAATCTACAATCGGCGGCTAATTTCCCTCAACAGTAAACTGCTAAACCTCGATACTACCAATACAATTAATATAAAAAAAGAGTCCGTGGCAAACGGACTCTTTTTTTCACCAAAGTAAGAACTACTCATCGTATGTTTACTTTGATAAGAATGATTTCTAGTCAAGAATACTTGGTTTCAAATATCTTGTCAATTCCTTTTTCTCCACGATAAAAGGAATGACCTGAAATCAGGTCATTCCTTTAGACTTAAAAGTTTTTTTTCGCTGGTTCAACCACCAAGTACCGATAAGGCTCGTCACCTTCAGAGTGTGTTTGTATTTGGGCATCCTTACTTAATGCAGAATGGATTTGCTTTCTTTCAAAAGCTGGCATAGGTTCTAAAAAGACTGGTCTACCTGTGCGTTTAACTTTTTCTGCTGTTCTATTGGCCAGACGCTCTAAAATTGCCTGACGCTTTTCACGATAATCACCTACATTAACAACCACAGATAGCTTATTTGCTGCGATTCGATGAATATATACTTGTGCCAGATATTGTAAAGCATTTAGTGTTTTTCCATGTTTTCCAATCAGGAGTCCTTGCTTTTGTGTATCTAGATGAAAAACGATCAAGCCATCTTCTCGTGCTGTTTTTACAAGGGCTGGTGCATTCAATGCTTTAGAAATGTTAGTCAAATATAAAGCAAGATGAGTAAGTGCTTCATCATCAGAAAGATCCTTTGCGTTAGGTTTTTCTTCCGTATCTGCTTGCGATTTTGCAGTAAGCACTGATTCCTCAAGTTCAGGTTCTAAGATTTCTTCAATTATTTCAGTTACTGATTCTGTGATGATTTTTGATTCATCCGCAGCACTTCTTTCAATTGATACGCGGGCACTCTTTTTACCAATACCCAAAAAACCTTTTTTCCCCTCATCCAAAACATCGATCACTGCTTGATCCTTGTTTAAACCTAAAGCATGCAATCCTTCTTGGATAGCTTCATCTACTGTAAGACCTTCATAAATCGGCATTATCTGCAACCTCCTTTTATTTCTTACGTTTTTTCTTAGGACTCATTGCTTTCTTCAGCGCTCTTTCTCGTTCTCTTTCTTTTCGAGCAGCTTCTTCTCTTTCTTGACGAATCTTGAATGGATTATTCAAAATCAACGTTTGTACTACTTGGAATGCATTGGATACAACCCAGTATAAAGATAAACCACTAGCGATATTGATCCCCATCAATAAAATCATCAATGGCATTGCAAAATTCATTATCTTTAAACTAGCATTTGATTCTATTTGACTCATACTAGACAAATAAGTACTTGCAAATGTAAATAGTGCAGCTAATATAGGTAAAATAAAGTAAGGATCTCGGTCCCCTAATTGTAACCACAAAAATTTTCCTTCTTGTAAAGCTGGAACCCGCGAAATCGATTGCCATAATGCCATCAAAATTGGCATTTGGACAAGTAGCGGCAAACATCCGGCATAAGGATTCACATTATTTTCTGCATAAAGCCGTTGCGTTTCTGCACGTAATTTATTTTGTGTTTCACTATCTTTCGATGCATATTGTTGTTGCAGAGCTTTTAATTTTGGCTGCAATTCTTGAGTTTTTCGCATACTCTTTGTTTGAAAATGCATTAAAGGCATGAGAATAATCCGAATGATCAAAGTAAATAGAATGATCCCAATTCCAGCATTGCCAAAAGATAGCATCTTGATCGCTTCAGCAAAGTAATAAACGATATAACGATCCCATAATCCTGAACTTTGCGCATTCACTTCCCCAGTTGCGCTACAGGCAGACAAGACAACTACCAATGAGACGATCCCCAAAAATAGTAAGATACGTTTTCCTTTTTTCACTTAAATAATTCCTTTCCGTTAGTTAATGATTTTAGCAAGCTTTAACACATGCTCTAAATTCGAGTATACTTCTTGAGAAGAGCAATTCGAAACACTTGGACGAGCAATTACGATGAAATCGAGTGTAGGTTTGATTCTAGGTTGCATATCCGTGAGACTTGCTCTGATTTTTCGTTTGATCTCATTTCGTTTAACAGCATTTCCTACTTTTTTTCCTACAGATAATCCGACACGAAAATGTGGCTGATCTTTCTGCAGAACATAGACAACAAATTTACGGTTTGCAAAAGACTTTCCTTTCTGAAAAACCTTTTGAAAGTCTTGTTCTGTTTTTACGCGATATGCCTTTCTCATCTTGGTTCCTTCATTTCTTTCTACTTTGGTTACTCACCTGTCAATAATACCATATTTAGTAAAAGGGATTCACTATATTCCTTAAAAAACGGCATAAAAAAAACCACTGGCATTCAGTGGCTTATGCAGAAATAACCTTTCTGCCTTTACGACGACGACTTGCTAAAACACGACGTCCATTTTTTGTACTCATACGTTTACGGAATCCGTGAACTTTTTGACGTTTACGTTTATTTGGTTGATAAGTTCTTTTCATTTAGTGACACCTCCATCAAAATAATGATTATGCGCATAGACATACTTTGATAGTATAACGAGTCAGACAGTGTTTTGTCAATATAAAATTCACCCACTTTACTGTCTTGTTTTCCACATAAACGAAATGAACTGTGTGTTACTTGTGGATTTTGCATTTTTGTGGATAACTTATTTCCACAAGTTTTTCCTGCTTTTTCCACAAATAAACACCCTTCTAAAAAGTTATCCACATACACTTTTCTGGCTGTGCATAAATCAGGAAAATGCTTTTACATCAACGTATTTGATTAACAGTTGCTTGTGGATAAACAAGAGATTATTGTAACAATCCACAAACACTCCTCCTCTGTGGATAACCGTAAATTTGATAAGTTAATTTCTCCTGTTCTTTTTTCCATAAATGTGGAAAAGTATTTTTTTCTAACCTTTTTTATTATAATCTGTGGAAAACTTCTTCCATCCGTGCTAAATTAGTATTATCTATTCTTAGCTATAGGAGGACAATTTATGTCATCTGCTGATTCCATTTGGCGAGATCTTCAGAAATCTTTTAAAGAAGAACTTAATCCAGCAAGTTACAGTGCTTGGATCGAAACAGCCAACATATTATCTTTTGAAAAAAATCAGTTATTGATTGAAGTACCCAGTGATCTTCATAAATCTTATTGGGAAAAAAATCTAGCTGCAAAAATTGTTGAGATGGGCTTCATGAAGACCGGTGAAGAACTAATTCCTAGTTTTGTCACTGCTGAAGAAGCAGAAGCTCTGCAAAAATCGCCTTCTGTTGAACAAACAGTTACTGAAAAAGCAGAAAAAAAAGGAAAAACTATTCTAAACGAAAAATATACTTTTGATACATTTGTTATAGGTAAAGGAAATCAGATGGCTCATGCTGCAGCTTTAGTTGTAGCTGAAGATCCCGGTTCTATCTATAATCCGTTATTCTTCTATGGTGGTGTGGGTCTAGGAAAAACTCACTTGATGCATGCTATCGGACATCAAATGCTGTTAAAAAGACCAAATGCAAAAATCAAATATGTGAGCAGTGAGAACTTCACTAATGATTTTATTACTTCGATCCAAAAGAATAAAATGGAAGATTTTCGGAATGAATACCGAAATGTTGATCTCTTACTTGTTGATGATATTCAGTTTTTGGTCAATAAAGAAGGGACACAAGAAGAATTCTTTAATACATTTGAAGAGCTTTATCGAAATAACAAGCAGATCGTTTTGACAAGTGATCGCTTACCAAATGAAATACCCACGTTACCTGAACGATTGGTTTCACGTTTCGCATGGGGGTTATCTGTAGATATTACACCTCCAGATCTAGAAACTAGAACAGCGATTTTAAGAAAAAAAGCAGAAGCTGAACGCCTCGAAATCCCTGACGATACACTGAGTTATATCGCAGGACAAATTGATTCGAATATTCGGGAATTAGAAGGCGCATTAGTGCGTGTACAAGCATTTGCAACTATGCAAAATTCGGATATTACAACAAGCTTAGCTGCAGAAGCAATCAAAGCATTAAAGTCAAGTCATGGAAGCACTCAAGTTTCTATATTGCAAATCCAAGAGGAAGTTGCAAAATACTACCATATCCATATAAATGATCTCAAAGGAAAAAAACGTGTCAAAGGAATTGTCGTACCTCGGCAAATCGCCATGTTTCTTTCTCGTGAACTAACGGATAACTCTTTACCTAAAATTGGAGCTGAATTCGGAGGTAAAGATCATACTACAGTCATTCATGCTCATGAAAAAATCCAACATCTCTCAGAAACAGATCCTACCATTAAGAATGAAATTTCAGAAATCAAAAACATTCTCTTTAGTTGAGTTGTGGATAAAGCAAAAACATGTCAAAAAGTTATGCACAGGTTATACACAGGCGTTTTCGTTGACGTCTCAATGATATTTTCTAGTTATCCACAATACTAACAAGCCTATTACTACTATTACCTTATTTAATAACTATAAATAAAAGGAGTGCTCCTAATGAAAGTAACTTTAAATCGAACAGAGTTCATGCAAGAATTACAAACCGTTCAACGTGCCATTTCATCAAAAACAACCATACCGATCCTTACAGGTGTTAAATTAGTTCTAACTGATAAAGGTTTAACTCTGACAGGAAGTAATGCTGATATTTCAATTGAGACTTTTTTAAGCGTAGAGAAAGAAAAAGTTCAAATGAAAATTGAACAAACAGGAGCAATTGTTTTACAAGCACGATTTTTTAGTGAAATCATTCGTCGCTTACCGGATAATACTGTTACGCTGGAAGTGATAGAAAATAACCAAGTAGCAATAACTTCAGGGAAAGCTAACTTTACTGTAAATGGATTAGATGCTGATAGTTATCCACATTTACCAGTTGTCGAAAGTCAAGATCGCATCGAAGTTCCTGCTCACATTCTAAATAAAATTGTTAACGAAACAGTTTTTGCTGTTTCACAGCACGAAAGTCGTCCAATTCTAACCGGTGTTCATTTTGTTCTTGAAAATAAGAAATTATTAGCTGTAGCTACAGATTCCCATCGATTAAGTCAACGAGTAATTCCATTAGAAAGTGGGGAAGCGAATTTCAACATCGTTATTCCTGGGAAAAGTTTGACTGAATTGTCCCGTTCTTTAACAGATGAAGAAGAAGCTATTCAAATCAGTATCATGGATAATCAAGTATTGTTCCAAACCAATACAATGAAGTTCTATTCACGCCTATTAGAAGGGACTTACCCAGATACAAATCGATTGATACCATCAAGCTTTAACACAGAAATTGAATTTTCAGTTCCAGAATTGTTGTCAGCCATCGAACGCGCATCTTTACTTTCACATGAAGGAAGAAATAACATTGTTCGTTTGTCAATAAATGAAGATTCTGTTATTTTATATGGGAATTCTCCTGAGATTGGTAAAGTAGAAGAAGATCTATCCTACGAGCAAGTTTCAGGAGAACCATTGGAAATCTCTTTCAATCCTGATTACATGAAGGCGGCTCTAAGAGCTTTTGGAGATACAAGCATCACGATTCGCTTTATTTCTGCTATCAGACCATTCACTTTGGAACCAACTGAAAGTCAAGGAAGCTTTATTCAATTGATTACACCAGTCCGCACAAATTAGAATTTTTCATGTTTATTGTAAATGCATGAAACAAACGTCTGAAAATACAAAAATAGTTTAGAAGGGCTTAAAATCGATTTTAAGCCCTTCTTTTTGTTTTTGCTTATTTTTTATCTAAAACAATCAAAACTTCTCAGAATGAAAATTATACGGATAAATTTGTTTTATTCCTTAAAAAAGAGTATAATAATGGTATACGTTCTTCTATAGAATCGAGGGATAATATGAAAATGCAAATACCTTTAGAAACTGAATATATGACGTTAGGACAAATGTTGAAAGAAGTCAGCGTAATCAGCAGTGGAGGACAAGCAAAATGGTTCCTAGCTGAACATACGGTACTTGTAGACGGAGAGCCAGAGAATAGACGAGGCCGCAAATTATATGCGGGAATGAGGATTGAGATACCTGATGAGGGTACTTTTTTTATGGTAAAGAAGGAAGCCTCAGATGCGTCTGAATAATCTTCAGCTAAATAATTATCGCAACTATGAATCTTTGGAGTTATCTTTCGATAAAAATCTTGTCATTTTTTTAGGCGAGAATGCTCAAGGAAAAACCAACGTTTTAGAAAGTATTTATGTTTTAGCGATGACAAAAAGTCATCGAACTACAAGTGAACAAGAGTTGATTCGTTGGGATACAGCTGAGGCTCAAGTTAGCGGAGCTGTGTCTCGAGGGCATTCTACCATACCATTAGAATTATTTTTAACTAAAAAAGGTCGTAAAACGAAAGTCAATCATATTGAGCAAAAAAAACTTAGTAGTTACATAGGGCAATTGAATGTAATTCTTTTTGCCCCCGAAGATCTTTCACTTGTTAAAGGAAGTCCTCAAGTAAGAAGAAAATTTATCGATATGGAAATTGGACAGATTGATCCGATTTATTTGTATGATCTTGTGCAATATCAAAGTGTTTTGAAACAGCGAAATCAGTATTTGAAGCAATTATTTGAAAAAAAGCAAAATGATGAGCTCTATCTCACTGTGTTGACTGAACAATTGATTGAATTTGGCAGCAAGATCATTTTTGCACGACAACGTTTTGTAAAACGATTAGCATTTTGGGCCAATCAACTCCATCAAAAAATAAGTGATGAAAAAGAAGTTTTACAAATAGAATACTTGTCTAGTGTTGGTACTGTAAGTGCATCTCTAGAACAAGTTCAACAACAATTCAAAGATGCACTGGATCAAGTGAAAACACGTGAAAAAATGAGACAGATTTCTCTAGTGGGTCCACACCGAGATGATCTCAACTTTTTAATCAATGATAGGAATGTTCAAACATTCGGATCCCAAGGTCAACAGCGAACCACTGCATTAAGTGTAAAATTGGCAGAGATTGATTTGATGAAAGAAGAAACGGGAGAATATCCGGTTCTTTTGTTAGATGATGTCATGAGTGAATTAGACGATTCTCGTCAGTTACACTTACTAGAAACAATTGAAGGAAAAGTACAAACATTTATTACTACAACCACACTTGAACATGTAAAAGATAAAATGTCTGTTGAAGCAGAGATTTTTTACGTAGACAAAGGACACATAAAAGGAGAATAGACTGAATGACAGAAGAAGAAAAAAGTTTAGTTGAACGTGCCAAAGAATATGACGCCAGTCAGATTCAAGTCTTAGAAGGTTTAGAAGCGGTACGCAAGCGTCCAGGAATGTATATCGGATCGACCAGTTCAGAAGGGCTCCATCACCTTGTGTGGGAAATCGTAGATAATTCGATTGATGAAGCACTTGCTGGTTTTGCTACAGCGATTCAAGTAATTATCGAAGAAGACAATAGTATTACTGTTGTCGATGACGGTCGGGGAATTCCTGTAGATATTCAAGCAAAAACTGGCAGACCTGCTGTTGAAACCGTATTTACTATTCTTCATGCAGGGGGAAAATTTGGCGGTGGCGGATATAAAGTTTCAGGAGGCTTGCATGGGGTAGGCTCTTCAGTGGTAAACGCATTATCTACCACATTAGATGTTAAAGTATTCAAAGAAGGCAAAGTTTATTATCAAGAATACCATCGGGGAGCTGTTGTCGAAGATCTAAAAGTGATTGGTGAAACAGATCGTCATGGGACCACTGTTCACTTTGTACCGGATCCTGAAATATTTACAGAAACTACTGTTTTTAACTTTGATAAGTTGGCTACACGTGTTCGAGAATTAGCTTTTCTGAATCGCGGCTTAAAAATTTCAATTGAAGATAAACGAGAAGAACATCCTGTTCTGAAGGAATATCATTATGACGGCGGAATTAAAAGCTACGTTGAACACTTAAATGCAAGTAAGACAGTTATTTTTCCTGAACCAATCTATCTTGAAGGGGAACAACAGGGCATCACGGTTGAAGTTTCTCTACAATACACAGATAGCTATCATAACAATTTGCTAAGTTTTGCTAATAATATTCATACGTATGAAGGTGGTACACATGAGTCTGGATTCAAGACAGCTTTGACTCGGGTTATCAATGACTATGCACGTAAATCTAAGCTAATGAAAGAAAATGATGAGAATCTAACAGGTGAAGATGTTCGAGAAGGTCTTACAGCGGTTATTTCCATCAAACATCCAGATCCTCAGTTTGAAGGACAAACAAAAACAAAATTAGGGAACTCAGAAGTGCGGACTGTAACTGATCGTTTATTTTCAGAACATTTCACAAAATTTTTGATGGAGAATCCAGCAGTTGGGCGCCAAGTAGTTGAAAAAGGACTGTTAGCCTCTAAAGCACGTCAAGCAGCTAAGCGTGCGCGTGAGATGACTCGACGTAAAGGTGCTCTTGAAATTAGTAATCTGCCAGGTAAGCTAGCAGATTGTTCAAGTAATGATCCTGAGAAATGCGAATTATTTATTGTCGAAGGAGACTCAGCTGGAGGATCAGCTAAACAAGGACGAAGTCGTGAATTCCAAGCGATTCTGCCTATTCGAGGGAAAATTTTAAATGTCGAAAAAGCAAGCATGGATAAAATTTTGGCAAATGAAGAAATCCGTTCACTATTTACAGCGATGGGCACAGGATTTGGAGCAGACTTTGATGTTTCTAAGGCACGTTATCATAAATTAGTAATTATGACTGATGCCGACGTCGATGGCGCACATATCCGAACATTGCTATTAACTTTATTCTATCGCTATATGCGACCAATTGTTGAAGCTGGATATGTTTATATTGCTCAACCACCACTTTATGGGGTAAAACAAGGAAAAAATATCCATTATATCCAACCAGGCAAAAACGCAGAACAAGATTTGAAGAATACAATCGAGTCATTGCCTGCAACGCCTAAACCAAGTGTTCAACGATACAAAGGTTTAGGTGAGATGGATGACCATCAGCTTTGGGAAACAACAATGGATCCGGAAAACCGGATGATGCTCCGTGTAAGTGTAGACGATGCAATTGAAGCAGATCAAATTTTTGAAATGCTAATGGGCGATCGTGTAGAACCAAGGCGTGCCTTTATTGAAGAGAATGCACATTATGTTAAAAATCTTGATATCTAGCCAATCGTAAAGGAGGAAATAGCTTGAGTGAAGCAAAACAAAATATTCATGATGTCAATCTGACAAGTGAAATGCGTGAGTCCTTTATCGATTATGCGATGAGTGTTATTGTTGCAAGGGCCTTGCCAGATGTTCGAGATGGACTAAAACCAGTTCATCGTAGAATTTTATATGGAATGAATGAATTAGGGGTTACACCAGACAAACCTCATAAAAAATCAGCCCGTATCGTCGGTGATGTAATGGGTAAATATCACCCTCATGGTGATAGTGCGATTTACGAATCAATGGTGCGGATGGCGCAACCGTTTAGTTATCGTTATATGTTAGTGGATGGTCATGGTAACTTTGGTTCAGTCGATGGTGATGGTGCTGCCGCGATGCGGTATACTGAAGCCCGCATGAGCAAATTAGCAATGGAAATGCTAAGAGACATTAATAAAGATACCGTCGATTTTCAAAGTAATTACGACGATACTGAAAGAGAACCTGCAGTATTGCCTGCTCGTTTTCCTAATCTCTTAGTCAATGGTACAACAGGTATTGCGGTAGGTATGGCAACGAACATTCCACCACATAATTTGAATGAAGTAATTGCGGCTATTGAGCTGCTAATGGAAAATCCTGAAGTAACAACGAATGAATTGATGGAAGTTTTGCCCGGACCTGATTTTCCAACGGGCGGCCTAGTTATGGGTAAATCAGGTATTCGACGGGCCTATGAGACAGGTAAAGGGTCCATTACGGTACGAGGAAAAGTTGAAGTTACTGAGATGCCTAATGGTAAAGAAAGAATTCTAGTCACCGAATTGCCGTACATGGTCAATAAAGCAAAATTAATTGAGCGGATTTCAGAACTTCATCGAGACAAACGTATCGAAGGTATTACGGACTTGCGCGATGAATCTTCTCGAGAAGGTATGCGTATTGTGATCGATGTTCGTCGTGACGTTAGTGCTTCAGTTATTTTGAACAACCTTTATAAAATGACGGCTCTTCAATCATCTTTTGGCTTTAATATGCTGGCGATTGAAAAAGGCGTACCAAAAATTTTAAGTTTGAAACGAATTTTAGAAAATTATATCGAGCATCAACAAGAGGTAGTAACGCGTCGTACTCAATTTGACAAAAACAAAGCAGAAGCACGTGCTCACATCTTGGAAGGATTACGGATTGCTCTTGATCATATTGATGAAATCATTGCATTGATTAGAGCATCTAATTCAGATGATGAAGCAAAAAACACAATGATGGAACGTTTCAGTCTATCAGATCGACAAGCGCAAGCGATTCTAGATATGCGTTTGCGTCGTTTAACAGGATTAGAAAGAGACAAGATTGAAAATGAATATCAAAGTTTGTTGGAATTGATTGCTGACTTAAAAGATATTTTAGCTAATCCTCAGCGAGTTTTAGAAATTATCCAAACAGAATTGCAAGAATTAGGTCAACGCTTTGGTGATGAGCGCCGAACAGAATTACTTGTTGGAGAAGTATTGAGTCTTGAAGATGAAGATTTGATTGAAGAAGAAGAAATTGTCATTACGCTGACAAATAATGGGTATATCAAACGAGTAGCAAATTCTGAATTTCGAGCTCAACGTCGTGGAGGTCGTGGTGTTCAAGGCATGGGGATTCACGATGAAGACTTTGTTAAAACGTTGATTTCTTGTTCAACTCATGATACTTTACTTTTCTTTACTAACATGGGGAAAGTTTATAAAGCTAAAGGATACGAAATTCCTGAATACGGACGAGCTGCTAAAGGTATTCCTGTGATCAATCTTTTAGGTATTGATTCAAACGAACGCATCGAAGCGATTATCTCTGCTTCTGGAGGACCTCAAGAAGGACGTTATCTGTTCTTCACGACACGGCTAGGTATAGTAAAACGTACATCAGTTACTGCTTTCTCCAATATTCGGGCCAATGGATTGATTGCTATTGGGTTACGCGAAAATGATGAATTAGTTAATGTAGTAGAAACCAATGGGCAAGATGTGATGATTATTGGTACACACAATGGCTATTCAGTTACATTTAAAGAAGAGCTGGTTCGAGATATGGGACGAACTGCTGCAGGCGTTCGAGGCATCCGTTTAAGAGAAGATGACTATGTTGTCGGCGCTTCTGTGATCAAAGAAGATAGTGAAGTATTAGTTATCACAGAGAATGGCTACGGAAAACGTACAAAAGGTTCAGAATACCCAATAAAAGGGCGTGGTGGTAAAGGAATAAAAACTGCGAATATTACTGCGAAAAATGGACCGTTAGCTGGATTGACTACAGTTTCAGGCAAAGAAGATATCATGCTAATTACAGACAAAGGTGTCATTATCCGATTTAACGTTGAAACAGTATCTCAAACTGGACGTGCAACTTTAGGCGTTCGCTTAATGAAGATGGAAAACGGAGCGAAAGTAGTCACGATGGCCACTGTAGATCCGGAAGTTTCTGAAACAGAAGAAGAAATATCTTCTGAAAGTCAGAATGATGAATAGTAATGAAACTCCAACACGATGTTGTTGGAGTTTTTTTAATAAATGAAAATATTTTGTGCGTACTTATTGATGCAAGCAATTTTACTGTCAAAAGTCAAAAAATTAATCTTGTATTATGGATGAAAAAAATGTATAATTGGTATTTGTGAGTAGTCTAATCAGGCGACTCTCTCTGCTCCTAGAATATACTAGGGGCCTAAGACCACAGGGAGGTGAATAATCAATGGAAAATACGAAATATGAGATCTTATACATCATTCGTCCAAACATTGATGAAGAAGCAAAATCTGCATTGATCGCACGTTTTGACACGATCTTGACAGATAACGGAGCTGAAGTTATCGAGTCTAAAGATTGGCAAAAACGCCGTCTAGCGTATGAAATGGATGGATTCCGTGAGGGTATCTATCACATCGTTAAAGTTTCTTCTCCATCAAATGCAAGTGCAATCAATGAATTTGACCGTCTTGCTAAAATCAATGACGATATTATCCGTCACATGATTGTCAAAGAAGAAGAATAAAATTGTTTCACATGAAACAAAGCGATGAGGAGATGATGAACTTTGATTAATAATGTTGTATTAGTAGGAAGATTAACCAAAGATCCTGATTTACGATACACTGCTAACGGCACTGGCGTCGCGTCTTTTACATTGGCTGTAAATCGTAATTTTACAAACCAAAGTGGAGAACGTGAAGCTGATTTCATCAATTGTGTGATTTGGAGAAAACCTGCAGAAACACTGGCTAATTATGCTCGTAAGGGTACATTACTTGGTGTGACTGGAAGAATCCAAACACGTTCTTATGACAATCAACAAGGACAACGTGTATATGTAACTGAAGTTGTAGCAGACAATTTTCAATTGTTAGAATCTCGAAATGCTTCTGAACAACGACGCACTACCGAAAGCGGTGGAAATACTTCGTATAATACTAGTGGTTCTTCTGGATTCGGAAACAATAGCACAAATCAAAATCAATCCTCTCAACCATCAGGAATGCCTAACTTTGATCGAGATAATTCTGATCCATTCGGAAACTCGTCAATTGACATTTCAGACGATGATTTACCATTCTAATAAATTGATAGGAGGGAAATAGAATGGCACAACAAAGAAGAGGCGGACGTAAACGTCGCAAAGTAGACTATATTGCTGCAAATCATATCGAACACATCGATTATAAAGATACAGAATTGTTAAAACGTTTCATTTCTGAACGTGGAAAAATTTTGCCACGTCGTGTAACAGGTACAGGGGCTAAAAACCAACGTAAACTAACTGTTGCAATTAAACGCGCACGTATCATGGGATTACTTCCATTTGTAGGCGAAGAATAATTTTTACTATTCAAAAGTTGACAACTGTTTTTGACAGTTGTCAACTTTTTTTGTATATACTATTGCTAAAAAATTTAGTATATTCGTTATTTAATTCTATCTTTAAATAACGAAAAAATCTTTGCTGGTATTTGATTTGTGGTTTCCTAAATAAAGTTTCACGTGAAACTTTATTTAGGAAATCGCTTATTCGTATAAGATGTGGTAAAATATAAAAGTGTTTAATATTTCTATAGCAGTTTATTGAGGAGTTAAATTATGTCAGCAATCGGACTTATTTCAATTGATAACTATGATGATCTAATTGACAAAAAAGATGACAAACAAATATCCTACTTGAACTCTTTGATCACGACGCTGATTTCAGATTGGGCCAGTGAAAATCATATCTTTTATAAGCGGATTAATTCTGAACGCTTTCTTTTTGTTGCCAAGATTGAAGATATTGAGAAGATGAAAAAAGGGAATTTTGAATTTTTGACACGTGTTCGTAATATTGCTGAAAAGAATGACTTAGCCTTAACCATTAGTATGGGAATCTCTTACGGAGAAGAATCGCTAGAGACAATAGGCGAAGTAGCTCAAAATAATTTAGATATCGCCTTGGTACGTGGTGGGGATCAAGTGGTACTGAAGAAAGCTGATGAAGAAGCAAAACCACAGTTTTTTGGGGGGAATACAGATGGTACGCCTAAGAGAACTCGTGTTCGCTCTCGGGCTATGAGTACTACATTAAAAAAAATATTTGCTGATAATAAAAAGGTATTTATCATGGGACACAGGTACCCTGATATGGATGCTTTAGGTGCAGCCTTTGGAGTTGCTTATATGGCAATGATGAGTGAACGTGAATGTTACATCATTTTAAATCCTAAAGAAATTACTGCGGATATTGAACGGGTATTAGAAGAATTGAAGAAATATCCTGATTTAGAACGAATTGTTATTTCAGGTGAGGAAGCTGTAACTTTATCCAATGAGGAAAGTGTCTTAGTAATGGTTGATTATCATAAACCGTCTATGTCAATCTCACAAAAAGTTTATGATGTATTTGATAAAATTGCTGTAATTGATCATCACCGTCGCGGAGATGAGTTTCCAGATAAGCCGTTGTTGACTTATATTGAATCAACAGCATCTTCGGCATCAGAGTTAGTCGCTGAGTTGATACAATATCGTTCTACTCGCAAAACACAAATTCCCAAATTTATCACTACTTCTTTATTGGCGGGAATTTATGTCGATACAAAGAATTTCTCTGTTCGAACAACTGGTAGAACTTTTGATATAGCTGGATACCTCAAAAATCAAGGTGCGGATACTTCACTTGTTCAATATATGCTTAGTACGGATTTAGATTCCTATTTAATGATTAGTGAACTAGTTTCTAAAAGCAAACATTACAAAGAAGATATCGTTATCGCAGTAGCTGATGATAAACGAGTATATGACAGTGTGACAGTCGCTAAGGCAGCGGATACGCTTTTATCAATCAATGGGATTCATGCTGCTTTTGTGATCACAAGGCAGCCTAGTAAGTTGATCGGTATTAGTGCTCGAAGCACTGGCAAAATCAACGTGCAAGTTTTAATGGAAGCACTTGGTGGAGGAGGCCACTTCACAAATGCAGCTACTCAAATCAAGGATAAAAGCTTGGATGAAGTCAAAAAAATGTTAATTCAAGAACTTAACAAGTTAGAAAGAGAATGAGGAGTGACCACAGATGAAAGTTATTTTCTTGCAAGATGTTAAAGGAAAAGGAAAAAAAGGAGATATTAAGGATGTACCAAATGGGTATGCACAAAACTTCTTAATTAAAAACAACTTAGCTAAACCAGCTAATAATGAAAGCATGGCCGAATTAAAAGGAAAACAAAAAGCACAAGAAAAACATGAAGCGGAATTACTGGCGGAGGCTGAAGAACTAAAAACAGTCCTTGAAAAGGAAGAAACAGTTGTTAGAATTAAAGCGAAAGCAGGAGAAGATGGTCGATTGTTTGGTTCTATTCCATCAAAACAAATTGCTGATGCTTTGAACAAACAATATAGTATAAAATTGGACAAGCGGAAAATTGAGTTAGAACAACCCATTCGGGCATTAGGTTATACAAAGGTGCCCGTCAAATTACATTCTAAAGTAACTGCTACAATTACCGTCCAAACGGTACAAGAATAAAAAGTTTCCCAACAGTAAAATGTTGGGATTTTTTAAGCGGATATTTTTGTAATCGAGGTTCTCTTGTGCTTTGATTTGATATCCTGTAGAATAAATGAACACTAGATTAGGAGCGAAAGTCATGAATGAAGTATGGCAAAATCAAATTCCGCCTCAAGACATTGAAGCTGAGCAAGCGGTTTTAGGAGCAATCTTTTTAGACGCGGATTCAATTATTGATGCGATGGAAATTATTGAACCACAAGATTTTTATCGGCGCAGCCATCAGATTATCTTTCAAGCGATGATTCAACTCAATGATCGTAATGAATCCATCGACCTAATCACATTGAAAGCAGAAATAGAAAAAAGTAATAGTCTGGAAGATATCGGCGGGCTTACTTATTTAACAGAACTTAGCCAAGCTTCTCCTTCGGCCGCTAGTATTGCTTATTATGCAAAAATCGTGGACGACAAAGCGACTTTACGCAACTTGATTCAAACCGCTAGTCGTATCGTGACAAAGGGGTTTGAACAAGATGAAGATGTTCAATCGATTGTCGATCAAGCAGAGAAAAGCATTTTAGAGGTTTCAGAAAAAAGAAATAGCAACGGATTTCAGTCTATTGCTGATGTGTTAAATCGAACAATTGAAAATATTGATCAGTTAGCGCAAAATAACGAAGAAATTACCGGATTGCCTACTGGCTATGCAGCTTTAGATAAAATGACAGCTGGACTTCAAAAAGAAGAGCTAATTATTTTAGCAGCACGTCCTGCTGTTGGTAAAACAGCTTTTGCACTAAATATAGCACAAAATGTAGGAACAAAAACAGATCGTTCTGTCGCCATCTTCAGCTTAGAGATGGGTGCAGAATCATTAGTCAATCGAATGCTATGTGCGGAAGGATCTATTGAAGCCAGCCATTTACGGACCGGTCAACTGTCAGAAGAAGAGTGGCGCAATTTGATCGTGGCCATGGGAAGTTTATCGAATGCTAGTATTTATATTGATGATACACCTGGAATCAAAATTTCCGAGATTCGAGCACGTTGTCGTAAATTAGCACAGGAAAAAGGGAATTTGGGTTTGATATTGATTGATTATTTGCAATTGATTGAAGGTACAGGAAGAGAAAACCGTCAACAAGAGGTCTCTGAGATTTCTCGGCAATTGAAGAAATTAGCCAAAGAATTAAAAGTTCCAGTTATTGCGCTTTCTCAATTATCACGAGGGGTGGAACAACGCCAAGATAAACGTCCAGTTTTAAGTGATATTCGTGAATCTGGATCTATTGAGCAAGATGCAGACATTGTTGCATTTCTCTATCGAGACGATTACTATCAACGTGAAGGTGACGAAGAGGATGGCGGTGAAGAGCCGCAAAACAATAATGTCATTGAAGTGATTATTGAAAAGAACAGAAGTGGAGCACGGGGAACAGTTGAATTATTGTTTATCAAGGAATACAATAAGTTTTCCTCTCTATCTCCAAGAGTTGAGTTTGCATAGGATAGGTTGCGACTGGTACTATTGCCGGTCGCTTTTTTTATTCGTATTTAGCTTTGTATAAAAAAAATAAATAAAATATAGTTCGTTTTTTTCTGCTTTTTTTCATTTTAATCGATTCAATCATTCGATTTTAGATTGAATCCATGATCGAATACTGGTACAATACTTATGGAGTGCAATATATAAAGAAAGAGGTCATTAAATGTCATCTGTAGTAGTAGTAGGTACCCAATGGGGCGATGAAGGAAAAGGGAAGATTACCGACTTTTTGAGTGAAAATGCGGAAGTGATTGCACGTTATCAAGGTGGAGACAATGCAGGACATACTATTAAGTTTGATGGAGTGACATATAAATTACACTTGATTCCATCCGGTATTTTTTATAAAGATAAAATTAGCGTGATCGGAAATGGCGTAGTTGTGAATCCAAAATCTCTTGTTAAGGAACTTGCCTATCTAAAAGAGAATAATATAATAACAGATAATTTGAAAATTTCTGACCGTGCCCATGTTATTTTACCGTATCATATCAAATTAGATCAGTTACAAGAAGATGCTAAAGGTGACAATAAAATCGGAACAACGATCAAAGGGATTGGTCCAGCTTATATGGATAAAGCCGCTCGTGTAGGTATTCGAATTGCTGATCTTCTTGATAAAGAAATTTTTGAAGAAAGATTACGTATCAATCTTGAAGAAAAAAATCGTCAATTTGTTAAAATGTTTGATGATGAGCCGATTGCTTTTGAAGATATTTTTGAAGAGTATTATGAATATGGTCAACAAATCAAGAAATATGTAACGGATACTTCAGTTATTCTAAACGATGCGCTAGATCAAGGAAAACGCGTACTGTTTGAAGGTGCTCAAGGAGTTATGCTAGATATTGATCAAGGAACATATCCGTTCGTAACATCCTCAAATCCAGTAGCTGGTGGAGTAACCATTGGTAGTGGAGTGGGTCCTTCTAAAATCAATAAAGTAGTTGGTGTTTGTAAAGCATATACTTCAAGAGTTGGTGATGGCCCATTCCCAACAGAACTTTTTGATGAAACAGGCAATCAAATTCGTGAAGTTGGCCGTGAATATGGTACGACAACTGGTCGTCCACGTCGTGTTGGTTGGTTTGACTCTGTTGTCATGCGTCATTCAAAACGTGTTTCTGGTATCACGAATCTGTCTCTAAATTCAATTGATGTTTTGAGCGGCTTGGAAACTGTAAAAATTTGTACTGCTTATGAATTAGATGGAGAATTGATTTATCATTATCCTGCAAGTCTAAAAGAATTGAATCGTTGTAAACCAGTCTATGAAGAGTTACCAGGCTGGTCAGAAGATATTACTGGATGCAAAACATTAGCTGATCTTCCTGAAAATGCACGTAACTATGTACATCGTATCTCTGAATTAGTTGGGGTTCGTATCTCAACATTTTCAGTAGGGCCAGATCGTAATCAAACGAATATATTAGAGAGTGTTTGGGCACAAATCTAATCAGTGGGTAGAATTAATTAGTAGAATTGAATAGTAGAAAGAACAAGGCAGAGTATTTTAGAAGAAAATCGATGATTTTCCCGGCTTCAAGTATGATTTCTTCTGCCTTGTTCTTTTTTTGCTATAATAAGGTTATCAAAGGGGGTGTACCTATGTATCAAATCATTACAGATTCATGTTGTGATCTACCAGCAAAAAGATTAGCTGAATTGGGTGTTCAATATATATCTATGACAATTGAACTTGAAGGAAAAGAATATATCGATGATATGGGTGAACAATTTGATGCCAAGTGGTTTTTAGAAAAATTAAAAGAAAATGCACAACCGACAACTTCTCAAATCAACGTCGGACGTTATGTTGAATTTTTTCGTCCATATGTAGAATCGCACACACCGATACTTTATCTAGGTTTTTCGTCTGGAATGAGCGGTTCTTTTCAAAGCGCTGTTCAAGCTGTTGCTATTCTTAAAGAAGAATACCCTCATGCTGAAATCACACTCATTGATACAAAATCTGCTAGTTTGGGAGAGGGTTTTTTAGTAGCGGAAGCAGCAAAAAGATAAAGTGAAGGTTGGTCTCTTCATGAGGTCAGCCAGTGGGTAGAAGAACATAAATTATCTCTAGATTCTTGGGTGACAGTTGATGATCTTCGACATCTTGAAAGAGGCGGTAGAATATCTAAAACAGCAGCGGCCATTGGCGGACTATTAAATGTTAAACCAATTATTACTGTAGATACAGAAGGAAAGTTGAAAAATGTCGATAAAGTGAGAGGTCGAAATAAATCAATTCAAAAAATTGTTGATAAAACAGTAGCGAATCTGCGTGAATCTCAAATAGAGACGGTTTATCTTGCAAATGCAGGTGATGACGAAGCAGCAGAAAAAGTGTTAAGACTCTTGAAAGAGCAATTTCCAGCATTAATTATTTATCATTATCCTTTAGGACCAACAATTGCCAGCCATACAGGATATGGTTGTTTGGCACTTTTTTCATTCGGAAAAACACGTTTGATCAGTGATTGATTTTCTCTTAAATATAAAAGCCAAATGCAAGAGTTCTTGCATTTGGCTTTTTCATTTGGAGATCAATTATATAATTCTTGAATTCTTTGTTGTACATCTTTGTTGTCTAAGAACTCATCGTAGGTAGTCTCTGCACGATCAACAACACCTTTATTTGAAACGGCGATAATTCGATTTGCGAGCGTTTGAATAAATTGATGATCATGAGAGGCAAAAAGTAAAGAGCCGGTAAAAGCCATAAGGCCATCATTCAATGCAGTGATCGATTCTAAATCTAAGTGATTTGTTGGATCGTCTAAGACAAGAACATTAGCTTTTGATAGCATTAGTTTTGATAACATACAACGAACTTTTTCGCCACCCGATAGAACATTGACTGGTTTTAAGACTTCATCACCTGAAAACAGCATCCTACCTAAGAAACTACGTAAGAATGTATTATCATCCTCTTCTTTACTAGCATACTGACGCAACCAATCAACAATTGGTGTATCCGTATCAAATTCACCAGTAGTATCTTTTGGCAAGTAAGCGTGTTGTGTTGTAACACCCCAGCGTACACTACCAGTATCTGGCACGATCTCGCCCATAATAACTTTGAATAGTGTAGTCGTTGTGATGTCGTTGTTGGCAATAAAAGCAACTTTGTCATCTTTATTCAAAGTGAATGAGATATTATCTAAAATCTTTTTACCGTCAATAGTCACACTGACATTATCTACTTGCAACAAGTCATTCCCAATTTCCCGTTCTGGTTTAAATCCTACAAAAGGATAGCGGCGTGAAGAAGGTTGAATATCATCAAGTGTGATTTTATCCAACATTTTCTTTCGAGAAGTGGCTTGCTTTGATTTTGACGCGTTTGCACTAAAGCGGGCAATAAATTCTTGCAGTTCTTTGATTTGTTCTTCTTTTTTCGCATTTGATTGTGATTGCAATTTTGCTGCTAATTGACTTGATTCTAACCAAAAATCATAGTTTCCGACATACAGTTTGATCTTCCCAAAATCTAGATCTGCCATATGGGTACATACTTTATTTAAGAAGTGACGGTCATGGGAAACTACGATAACGGTATTATCAAAGTTGATTAAAAATTCTTCTAACCAGTTAATAGATTGGATATCCAATCCATTAGTAGGCTCATCCAAGAGCAAGACGTCTGGTTTTCCGAAAAGAGCTTGTGCTAACAACACTTTCACACGTTGACCAGCTGTTAATTCTTTCATTTGGACATGGTGTAATTCATCAGGGATATTCAACCCTTGTAAGAGAACTGCGGCTTCAGGTTCAGCTTCCCAACCATCCAGTTCAGCAAACTCTCCTTCTAGTTCAGCAGCACGGATACCATCTTCGTCACTAAAGTCTTCTTTCATGTAGATCGCATCTTTTTCTTTCATTACGTCGTATAATCGTTTGTGACCCATGATAACAGTTTCAATAACTGGGTATTCTTCGAAGTCAAAATGATTTTGTTTCAAAACAGCCATTCGTTCATCGGGTCCTAATGAAACATTTCCTGTAGATGGTTGGATTTCTCCAGATAATATTTTTAAGAAAGTTGATTTACCAGCACCATTTGCACCAATCAAACCATAGCAATTGCCAGGCGTAAACTTAATATTAACATCGTCGAACAGTTTGCGATCTGAAAAATGCAAACTTACATCACTTACTGTAATCAATTCTTTTCCTCACTTTATATATATTGACATTGAGTCTCCTAGCATTATAGCGATGAATGTTGAAAGTTTCAAGTAAACTCAAGGATTTCCCTACAATCAAACAAGGAGCTTAGAATTATTTTGAGTAAAACAAAAGGCTAGAATCAAGCGTTTTCCTATGCTAGAGTAAAGGGAGAAGATAGGAGGAGAGAAATGTTTTGGTTGAATGGTTAATGCAACTGTCCCCGTGGCAGCAGGCTTTGGCTGGTACTTTATTTACATACGCCATGACTGCTCTAGGTGCGGCACTTGTTTATTTTTTTAAGGATATCAATAAAAATGTTCTTAATACGATGTTGGGATTCGCTTCCGGTGTAATGATTGCTGCGAGTTTTTGGTCATTACTAGACCCTGCTATCGCTCGTGCGGAAGAAAATGGGGATATCCCATGGCTTGTGGTTAGTATTGGTTTTGGATTGGGTGGACTATTTTTATATGCTGCAGACAAAACATTACCGCATATGCACTTTGGTCCTAACCATGAAACAGAAGGCTTTCCAAGCCATTTAAAACGAACGATTCTGTTGGTCTTCTCCATCACATTACACAATATTCCTGAAGGCTTGGCAGTTGGTGTGGCTTTTGGAGCAGCCGCCAGCTCGGAAGATCCTCGGGCAGCAGTTTTGGCAGCTATTTCAGTAGCTATAGGTATTGGGATCCAAAATTTTCCCGAAGGAGCTGCTGTATCCATTCCTTTAAGACAGGAAGGATTGAGTCGTAATAAGGCCTTTGTCTATGGACAAGCTTCTGGGATCGTTGAACCGATTGCCGGTGTTATAGGCGCTTTGCTGGTAACAAGTATGACAGCCGTTTTGCCATATGCTTTAGCATTTGCAGCGGGAGCGATGATTTATGTAGTGGTAGAGGAACTAATACCTGAAGCACAACAAACAGCTAGTAGTCGACGGCATTTTGCAGTTTTTGGTGTTATGACAGGCTTCATTCTGATGATGGTTTTGGATGTTGCTTTAGGATAATCAAAAAAGACTTGGAACAGATAATGCTCCAAGTCTTTTTGTTAGTTATAGTATTTTTTTGGTCGTTGTCGAACGTTTGTCAGCCACCGAACAATTAGAACAGCTAACAATAAAGGAATACCAAAACGAAAAATTAAACCAATCAATCCGCCAATTAATCCTAAGACGAGAGATAAGAGCAATGAAGCCAGAACTAAAACTGCTACAACAGTTACGATTTTACCTAACAAACTTTGTGTATTCATAATAAATCCTCCTATGCCTTTTTCTTAAATTTATTTTATCAAGAAAGAAGAGGTGGAACATCCATCTTAAGGCGGAATTTTTTCTCCGTCGGTAGTCAAAGAGATGTTAGTGAGGTAAACTGGTAAAAAAAAGCAGGTGAGAACATGAAAGCAATTATCAAAAGTAAACATTTTATTACGGAAGGAGGGTGCAATGCTTGCCAGGCCTTTGAGTTAGAAACGTTTACGATGCACTTAGAGAATGGTAAAGAAGTTTCTGTAGAAAATCTGGACGTAGCATCTTTAGTAATGCCACTTATCCAAAATGAGCATTGGCAGACAGCGCTATTATTAGACGAAGAAGAGGGCTACATTTTTCGAAAAGAGAATCAAGAAGTGAAATTTGTGGATAATGATGCTACACAAGTATTTGTTTCAAAAGAACAAAGAATTGTTTGTCAGAAAAAAGCCTGTGATCAGGAATTGTTTACAGAAGCAAATGCAGTTTTACAGCAACTCTTCGCTATGGAACCAGTTGAATTTGTAATTGAACAAGCATAATCAATCAGAAAAGCAGCTTGAAAAAGAAACTTTCAATCAAAAGTGAAAATCACTTAAAGATTGAAGTCTCCGGAATCAAGCAGCTTTTTTATTTACGTATTTGACCTTCTCCATAGATAATATATTTGGTGGAAGTCAGAGCTTCAAGTCCCATTGGGCCTCTAGCATGCAATTTCTGAGTTGAAATGCCGATTTCTGCTCCAAAACCAAAAACAAACCCATCCGTGAATCGTGTAGATGCATTGACATATACTGCAGCAGCATCTACTTCTTGTAAGAATTTCTGAGAGGCAAAGTAGTTATCCGTGACGATAGCTTCAGAATGCTTAGTGTTGTAATGATTGATGTGGGCAATTGCTTCATCGATGGAATCTACAACTTTGATGGCTACAATATAATCTAGAAATTCGGTTTGCCAATCTTCTTCAGTAGCAGGTTGCGCATTTATTAAATAGTTACGCGCGTTAGTATCAGCACGCAACTCTACTTTATTTTTCAGTTCTTTTTCTAGTAAAGGTAGAAATTCTGCTGCACAACTTTTATGAACGAGGATCGTTTCGATTGCATTGCAAACAGAAGGTCGCTGAGTTTTGGCATTGACAACAATGTCGACAGCCATCGGAAGCTGTGCAGCTTTGTCAATAAAGATATGGTTGTTACCTGTTCCTGTTTCAATGACAGGAACTGTTGCTGTTTCTTTGACACGACGAATGAGGTTAGCACCGCCTCGTGGAATCAGTACATCCAAGTACTTGTTCAAGCGCATCATTTGATCAGCCACTGCATGACTGGTGTCATCAACAAATTGAATAGAATAGGGTGAATATCCATTGGCGCTTAATGTTTCTTGCAAAAGATTTACAAGGATTTGATTTGAGTAGAAGGCTTCTTTACCTCCTCGCAGAATGACAGCATTCCCAGATTTGAAACATAGACCGGCAGCATCTGTTGTAACATTGGGTCTTGCTTCATAAATAATTCCCACAACACCTAATGGTACACGTTGTTTACCAATTAAGAGATTATCACTATTGCGCCACATTTTGTCCACGATTCCAAGTGGATCAGGGAGCTGAACGATTTTTCGAATACCAGTTGCCATCTCCTTGATTCGTTCATCAGTTAATTCTAGGCGATCAATTAAAGTTGAATTTAATGCATTTTTTTTTGCAGCAGCAAGGTCTTTTTTATTTTCTGTTAAAATTCGTGAACGATTTCTTTCAAGTGTATCGGCCATAGCTGATAGTAAGTGATTTTTCTCAGTAGCGGTTAGTAAGCTAAGTGAGGCCGCACTTTTTTTTGCTTGCTTTCCCAATTGCATTAAATCGATCATAATGTTTCCTCCTTGTAAAAGTAAGTGCCAACCTTTTTGCCAGCTAAGATATCAAAAATGATTTTAGGCTGTTTCCCATTCGCCAAGATCATTGTGGCATCTGTTTTGAGAATACGATCCGCAGCTTTTAATTTGCTTGACATGCCACCAGTTCCATACGGACTTCCTTTTCCGGTTGCTTGTTTCATTAAATCAGGTGTAATCTCAGTAATTTCATCATAAAGTTTAGCAGTTTTATGATGTAGCGGATTAGCAGTATAAAACCCATCGATGTCGGATAGCATAATCAACAGATCCGCATGGACTAACTGCGCTACAATTGCAGATAATTGATCATTATCACCAAATTTAGTAAGATGGTCCAACTCATCTATGGCAACTGTATCATTCTCGTTGATTATTGGGATAATTCCCATCGCTAAGAGCTGCTCCAATGTATTACATACATTTTCTCGACTTTGAGGAAACTCAATAATATCTCGAGTCAACAATAATTGAGCAGTTTTTTGATTGTAAACTTGAAAACGGTGATTGTAAATATTCATTAATTCGGCTTGCCCCACGGCTGCAACAGCTTGTTGCTGGGGGATTTCTACAGGACGTTGTGGAATGTTTAGTTTATTCATCCCTACACCAATAGCACCAGAAGAAACGAGAATAATCTCTTTGTTTTGATTCTTTAGATCGGACAGAACAAAAGCCAGTTCATCAATACTCGAGAAGTTGATATTTCCATTGGGATAGACGAGGGAACTGGTCCCAATTTTGATAACGACTCGATTCGCTTTTTTTAGTTTCTCTCGCATGGATGTAACCACCTCTTCTGAATTCAGTAAATAATATTTTTTCTATTGTACTAGCAAAATAGCCTTTCGTCATGTCCTTTTTCTATTTTCTTCGTTTTTTTGACTGCGGAAGCGAAGAAAATATAAAGAGTTTCTGTTAATTTTGTTTTCATTAAAGAAAACAAGGGTTACTATGCTAAAATGACTATATGTTTATTAATTGGAGGAAAAGATGAAGACACGTGGATTTGAAATTGTTTCAACATATGCAGATAAGGATATAGCTCTTCCGCAACGCGCAACACACCATGCGGCAGGGTATGATTTTGAAGCGGCAGAAGAAGTCGTAATACCTAGTATATGGAAAGCGGGGTTGATGAATGGCATCCAAGCGTTGACAGCTAAAGATGTTCAAAAAGCAATCAAACCGACACTGGTTCCGACTGGAATCAAATCATATATGGGAAAAGAAGAGTATTTACAATTAACGAATCGTTCGAGCAATCCTCTCAAACGTTTTTTGTTACTAACAAATGGTGTCGGAGTCATTGACAGTGATTATTACAATAATTCTGATAATGAAGGGCATATCATGTTTCAATTTACGAATTTTGGTCCCAGTGATTTGACCATCAAAAAAGGTGAACGAATTGGTCAAGGGATCTTCTTGCCGTTTTTAAAAGCGGATCAAGATGTAACCAGTCAATCACGCTCTGGAGGATTTGGTTCCTCAGACCTGTGATTGTTCGATATACGCATGCAGTCAGTCCTAGATAACGAATTGGAGGTTTGCAATGGCTAAGAAAGCAAAGAGTCAGTTTGTCTGCCAAAATTGCGGATATTCTTCACCAAAGTATTTAGGGAAGTGCCCTAATTGTGGTAGTTGGAATTCGATGGTAGAAGAAGTGATTCAAGAAACAACGGATCGGCGAGTACGGACCACTCTTACGGGACAACGGATGCAACCAACAAAAATTGCTGATGTCATACCAAAGAAAGAACCACGAGTACAGACCAAGCTAGCAGAGCTAAACCGAGTTTTGGGTGGTGGTGTTGTTCCGGGATCATTGATTTTGATTGGTGGTGATCCAGGGATCGGCAAGTCGACTCTTTTACTGCAAGTCTCACAGCAGCTTGCAGCTATTGGCGGCAAAGTATTGTATGTTTCGGGTGAGGAAAGTGCAGAGCAGATAAAAATGCGTGCCCAGCGTTTAGGAGCCATTGATACGGAATTTTATTTATATCCAGAAACGGATATGTCTGAGATAAGCAAGGCAATCGAAAATCTAACACCGGATTATGTCATCATAGATTCGATACAAACGATGACACAACCAGATATCACTAGTGTGGCAGGAAGCGTGAGTCAGGTTCGAGAAACGACTGCCGAACTTCTAAAACTGGCTAAAACCAACGGGATTGCTATTTTTATTGTGGGACATGTAACCAAAGAAGGTTCAATTGCTGGTCCACGAATGCTAGAGCACATGGTGGACACCGTTTTATATTTTGAAGGTGAAAAGCATCACAGCTTCCGTATTTTGCGTGCCGTCAAAAATCGATTTGGTTCGACAAATGAGATTGGGATTTTTGAAATGGAAGCAGGCGGATTGAAAGAAGTAGCCAACCCCTCTCAAGTCTTTCTTGAGGAGCGATTAGAAGGCGCTACGGGTTCTGCCATCGTTGTTGCAATGGAAGGCAGTCGACCGATTTTAGTAGAGATCCAAGCTTTGGTGACACCAACTATGTTTGGTAACGCTAAACGAACGACTACCGGATTGGATTTTAATCGTGTTTCATTAATCATGGCGGTCCTTGAAAAACGGGCTGGGTTGCTTCTACAGAATCAAGATGCTTATTTAAAAGCAGCTGGTGGTGTAAAATTAAATGAACCTGCAATCGATTTAGCAATTGCAGTCAGCATAGCCTCAAGTTATAAGGAAAAAGGTACGAGTCCTACGGAATGTTTTATCGGTGAAATTGGGTTGACTGGTGAGATTCGACGTGTCAATGCGATCGAACAACGGGTAAAAGAAGTGCAAAAATTAGGATTTACTAAAGTATATTTACCTAAAAATAATCTTACTGGGTGGCAACCGCCCAAAGGTATCGAAGTAGAAGGTGTGTCAACTTTATCGGAAACCCTACGAAAAGTTTTTCGTTAATTCTGATAAGGTCTTAGTTAAAAAAAAGAATAAATTCGAAGGTGAGACGAAAATAACGAAATTATCAGAACAAGAATGAATGAAGACTGTTTATTGAGAACTATTTGCATCAGAAGGTGCTATCTTTGTCCAGCTCTTTCTAAAAAAGATTTTTTCGTTTATGAGTCTCAGCTTCGTACTAAATTAGTTTGGAGGAACGTGTATGCAGAAACGAGTCATTACTGCGCTAATGGTTCTTGCTGGAGCAAGTTTAGGTATCTCATTAATGCCTGTTGCATGGCAAACCATTGGTCAATCAAAAAATGAATGGCTGAACAATAATATCACTAATAGTTTGCTTGGAGCCCTTATTTTCTTTTTATTATCTTTGCTATTAGCGAAATATATTGCAGCTGGAATTCGTAAAATTGAAGAAAAATTGAGTGAATTGAGTCTAACTTATTTATTATTTGGAGCAATCGGATCAATTATTGGTTTAATGATCGGGGTCATTGTATCGATTCCTTTTTATAATTGGGATATTCCTTTTATTAACGGAATCGCGCCTATTTTAGTAATGGCGTTGTTGGGATATCTTGGCTTTCAAATTGGCACGACTCGAATCGAAGAATGGAAAAAAATCTTTTCTTCTAAAAGCAAGAAAACAGAACCTGTTGAAGAACAACAGATGCTTGATCGTAAAATAGCTGATCATTTTCATAAGTATAAAATTCTCGATACGAGTGTTATCATCGATGGACGTATCTACGACATTGCTAAGACAGGTTTTCTTGAAGGGGTCCTATTAATTCCCAATTTTGTTTTATATGAATTACAATATATTGCAGATTCAGGAGACAGCTTGAAACGTGTACGAGGTCGACGTGGATTGGATATTTTGAATGCTTTGCAAAAAGAAGAAGGTATCGCTGTTGAAATGTATGAGGGTGACTTCGATGATATTTCTGAGGTCGACAGCAAATTGATCAAATTAGCAAAGATCCTTGATGGTATTGTGGTTACAAATGACTATAATTTAAACAAAGTTTCAGAATTTCAAAATGTTCCTGTGTTAAATATCAACGCTCTTGCGAATGCAGTTAAACCAGTAGTGATTCCTGGAGAAACAATGAATGTACTTGTTGTAAAAGCTGGAACGGAAAGACAACAAGGTGTCGCTTATTTGGATGACGGAACGATGGTTGTTGTTGAAGATGGACAGCATTACATGAATGAACATATCCAAGTAGTTGTTACGAGCGCACTGCAGACAGCTGCGGGACGAATGATATTTGCTAAACCGGCTCATTCAAGTCGTGGAATCGATAATCAGGAAGACACAAAAAATTAGCAATAATCAATGGCAATTGGCGGATTTTACGCCGGTTGCCTTTACTATTTTGCTTAATGATTGTACAATTCTAGCTGAGCGAACTATTTTATTATCGGAGATTTTCCCTATAAGCTAGAAGGTAAAAACCGAACAGCAAAGGATTGTTTGCAAATCAGATGAAGGAAGAGGAAAAAGATGACTAAAGTGCGAGTACGTTATGCTCCAAGTCCAACTGGACATCTACACATCGGAAATGCCCGAACAGCATTGTTTAACTATTTATTTGCACGTCATAACGATGGCGAATTTATTATCCGTATTGAGGATACGGATAATAAAAGAAACATTGAAGATGGTGAGAAGAGCCAGCTAGAGAATCTCGCTTGGTTGGGTATTGATTGGGATGAATCCCCTGCAAACCCTGGAGAGTACGGACCGTACCGCCAATCAGAACGCGGTGAGTTGTACCAACCATTGATTGATCAGTTGCTAGCAAGCAATCGTGCCTATAAGTGTTATTGTACAGAAGAAGAGCTAGAAGCAGAGCGTGAAGAACAACGCGAACGTGGCGAAATGCCTCATTATGGCGGAAAATGCGCTAATCTAACACCAGAGGAGCAAGCGGAAAAAGAAGCACAAGGTATCCAACCAGTTATTCGTTTCCGAGTTCCTAGAAATACAGAGTATAAGTTTCATGATATGGTAAAAGGTGAGATCGTTTTTGAGTCAGATAATGTAGGCGGCGATTTTGTCATTCAAAAGCGCGATGGGATGCCAACATATAACTTTGCAGTGGCAGTTGATGATCATCATATGAAAATCACACATGTATTGCGGGGCGATGACCATATTGCTAATACACCAAAACAATTGATGATCTATGAAGCATTTGGTTGGCAAGCGCCACAATTTGGACACATGACACTGATCATCAACAGCGAAACTGGTAAAAAGCTAAGCAAACGCGATGAATCAATTTTACAATTTATTGAGCAGTATCGTGAATTAGGATACTTACCAGAAGCAATGTTCAATTTTATCGCATTGTTGGGTTGGTCCCCAGTAGGAGAAGATGAGTTATTTTCTCAATCTGAATTGATCCAAATGTTTGATCCAGAACGCTTGAGCAAATCACCAGCGGCTTTTGATGCTAAAAAATTGGAGTGGGTCAACAACCACTATATGCGTCAAATGGACCTGGATCAGTTGACAGAAATGTGTTTGCCATATTTAATCAAAGCAGGTCGAATTGAAGAAGAGCCTTCCGCAGAAAAAAGAGAATGGCTGAAAAAAATCGTCTCACTATATCAACCACAAATGAGTTATGCTGCACAAATTGTGGAAGTTTCTGAGTTATTCTTTAATGAACATCCTGAATTGGATGCTGCTGCGCAAGAAGTCTTGGCGGGTGAAACTGTTCCAACTGTACTCAATGCCTTTAAAGAAAAATTGACTGCAATGACTACAGTTGACGCACCAACAGTAAAAGCTGCAATCAAAGAGATCCAAAAAGAAACAGGAATCAAAGGCAAAAACTTGTTTATGCCAATTCGTGTTGCTGTCTCAGGACAAACGCACGGACCAGAATTACCGGATACAGTAGAATTACTAGGAAAAGAAAAAGCACTTGATCATTTAAATAATGTATTATAAACACGAAGAATAGACGAAGTACTTACCTTTTTTTTGAAGAGAGATCACGGGTGGTGAGAGTGATTAAAAAAAGTAAGGAAATGCACCTAGGAGTGGTTTTGGCGCAAGTCAAAAACGGCAGCAGACGTTACCTGCACCAAGGCAGAAAATTCTGTGAACAAAAGTGGAACCACGTGGTTGAGCGTCTTTTGAATAAGGAAACTTATTTGAAAGATGCTTTTTTGTATGTAAGTAATCAATAGGGGAAGCAGGTGAGAAGATGACTTGGACCCAAAAAGCAATTGCAGCAGCGAAAAAAAATGACCCTTCAGCTCGATCAACGCTGGAAATCGTATTGTCTTATCCGGGCTTTCACGCATTGTTTTGGCATCGCTGGTCGCATTTTTTATTTCAAAAAAAACTCTTTCTTCTAGCTAGACTCACATCCCAGTTTTGGCGTTTTCTGACAGGCATCGAGATTCATCCTGGTGCTCAGATTGGCGAAGGGGTTTTTATCGATCACGGGATGGGTGTTGTAATTGGAGAAACAGCTATTATTGAAGATGACGTCGTATTATTTCACGGTGTAACACTAGGCGGGACTGGTAAAGAAAAAGGGAAGCGCCACCCGACCATAAAAAAAGGGGCATTCATTTCAGCTCATGCACAAATTCTTGGCCCTGTCACAATAGGGGAAAGCGCCAGAATCGGTGCTAGTGCAGTGGTTCTTAGTGATATCCCAAATGAAGCGACTGCTGTAGGAATACCAGCCAAAGTCGTAAGAATCAAAGGAAAGAAGGTTAGCCAAGATGATCAAAATTTATAATACGTTAACACGTAAAAAAGAAGTTTTCCAACCTCTCGAACAAGGTAGGGTGAAAATGTATGTTTGCGGGCCAACAGTTTACAATTATATCCACGTCGGCAACGGACGTAGTGTAGTATCTTTTGACACGATTCGCAGATACTTAGAATATAGAGGGTATGAAGTCGATTACGTAATGAACTTCACCGATGTTGACGACAAAATTATTCGGACCGCCAAAGAATTGAAAACTTCTGCTCCAGAAATAGCAGATCGTTTTATCGAAGCATTCAATAAAGATACTGCGGCTTTAAATGTTCAACCAGCTACATTAAATCCGCGAGTAATGGATCACATCGAAGACATTATTGCGTTTATTCAAGTATTAGTAGATAAAGGATACGCCTATATGGCAAATAATGATGTGTATTACCGTACACGTAAATTCAAGCACTATGGTCAGTTAAGTGATCAATCAATTGATGAATTAGAAGTTGGGGCCAGTCAACGAACGGGTGAAGAACAAAAGATCAAAGAAGATCCGTTAGATTTTGCTTTGTGGAAAGCGGCTAAGGAAAACGAAATCGCTTGGGATTCACCATGGGGACTAGGACGTCCCGGTTGGCACATCGAGTGCTCCGTTATGGCAACCAAACATTTAGGAGAAACAATAGATATTCATGGAGGTGGACAGGACCTGACTTTCCCTCATCATGAAAATGAAATTGCACAGAGTGAAGCGAAAACGGGTAAGACGTTTGCTAATTATTGGATGCACAATGGTTATGTCACGATTGGTGAAGAAGAAGAAAAAATGAGTAAATCTTTGGGCAATTTCGTTACTGTCCATGAAATGGTTCAAAAAATTGATCCTCAAGTTTTGCGCTTCTTTTTGGCTACTACCCAATATCGGCGTCCAATCAAATACAGTGAAACGACATTGAAAGAGGCAGAAACAAATCTGCAAAAATTGAGAACAGCCTTAGAAAATGCACAATTTCGTTTGCAAAATAGTAAAGAAGGATCCCCAGAAGGAACCGACCATGCCATCTTAGCAGAATTTGAACAGCGTTTTGTACAAGAAATGGATGACGATTTTAATGCAGCAAATGGTATCACAGTAGTATATGAACTTGCAAAATGGTTGAACACTTACAGCGAAAGTGCTTCAATCGATATAGAATTATTGACTGCTGCAGTTGAAAAATTCAAGGAATGGCTAGCCATCTTTGGGATTTACTTTGTGGGTGAGGAACTTTTAGATGAAGAGATCGAACAACTAATCGAAGAACGTATCCAAGCAAGACAAGCAAGAGATTTTGCCCGAAGCGATGAAATCCGGGATGTGCTAAAAGAAAAAGGGATTATCTTGGAAGACACAGCGCAAGGTACCCGGTGGAGAAGAGACGCATGAGAGATTACAAACAGTTGAACGGACTAGCGTTAGCCTATATTGGGGACGCGGTCTATGAAGTATACATTCGGGACTATTTGATTGAACAAGGACAAACAAGACCTAATCAGCTTCATCATATGGCGACACACTATGTATCAGCAAAAGCTCAGGCGGCATTGATCCAAAAGATGCTTGATGAAGAAATAATGACTGAAGAAGAATATGATTTTTACCGTCGTGGACGAAATAGTAAAAGCCATACCAGTGCAAAAAATGCTGATGTAACCACCTATCGCATTGCTACAGGCTTTGAATCCTTAATTGGGTATCTACACTTAACAAAGCAACAGGATCGTTTAGACACGCTCGTAGCTTGGTGTATCAAGAAAGTAGGGGAAGAAGATGAGGGAAAAGAAACAAAGAAAACCGTCGCGTCAAAACACGGTAAAAAATAAACAGCACACTAGAAAGAATTTTCGTGAAGAAACAACTGAATTGATAGATGAGAATTTTGTATTCGGTTATCATGCGGTAATTGAAGCGTTGAAAGAAGGACGCGGGAATAAATTATTTATGGCAGAGGATGCCAGAGGGGAAAAAATCGATGGGTTAAAAGAAGCTGCTCGTGCACAGTCTGTCCCAGTCAAGTGGGTGCCAAAACAAAAGCTCGATCAAATGAGCAATCAAGGCGTCCATCAAAGTGTGATTTTAGCGATCACCCCTTATGAATACCTATCTCTGGATGAATTATTGGCACAAACAAAAGAGCAGTCATTCTATTTGATTTTAGACAATTTAGAGGATCCACATAATTTTGGTTCAATCCTGAGAACAGCGGATGCTAGTGGGGTAGACGGAATCATTATTCCGAAACACCGTGCAGTAGGAATCACTCCTGTAGTCGTGAAGACTTCTACTGGTGCTGTAGAACATATTCCGATTGCTCGTGTCACCAATTTAAGCCAAGCGATTCAACAACTAAAACAAGCTGGTTTTTGGATTTTTGGAACGGATATGAAAGGAACTGATTACCGTTTGTGGAATGCTCAAGGGGCAGCGGGATTGATTATCGGCAATGAAGGTCGAGGAATGAGTGAAGGATTGAAAAAAGATGTTGATGAGATGTTGACTATTCCGATGACTGGTCATGTACAAAGTTTGAATGCTAGTGTGGCAGCTGGGTTATTAATGTATCAAGCTTTTACTAGTCGAAATGGGGCGCCGCAATGAAAACGCCCCTGCTAATCGTCGATGGCTATAATATGATTGGTGCTTGGCCTGAATTAGTCTTATTAAAAAACCAAGATCGTTTAGAAGATGCAAGAGAGGCGTTATTGCATCGATTATCCAATTATTCAAAATACGAAGGATTAAAGATTATTGTTGTATTTGATGCGCAATTGGTTCCCGGTGTTACTCAAAGCTATAGTAAATATCAGTTACAAGTCATCTTTACTGAAGAAGGTGAAACTGCTGACAGCTATATCGAACGCATCGCTGGAGAATTGAATGACCGTTTGACTCAAGTAACAGTTGCAACGAGTGACTTAGCAGAACAATGGGTTGTGTTTTCTCAAGGTGCGTTGCGAACTTCTGCTCGAGAGCTTTATAAAAGTATTGAAAAAACAGAAGAAGCAATCCATCAGCATCAAACAGACATCAAATTTGAAAATTTTCGCAGAAACTCTCCTTGGACGCCTGAACAATTAGCTGAATTAGAAAAAAAACTGCATGATTTGAGTTAGGGACAAAGATGGTTCGTTAAATGAGAAACTAATGAACAAGAATATGTTACGCTCTTTTTGTACCAAAAATTAAGCATAAAAGGAGCGTAACAAAATGAAATCAAACGAATCAATCAGTAGGAGTTCAGAAGAATTTGAAGCAATGTTTTTCAAGTATCGCCCTATCGTCGAGATTATGTACAAAAAATATTATCTCAAAGATTATGATTTAGATGATTGGATGCAAGAAGGCCGTATTGTTTTTAACAAATGTCTGCAAGCTTATGATGAAAACCGTGGAACAACACTAGGAGTTTTGTTCAAACGCTCGTTTGAAAATCGCGTCTGCAGTTTATTACGGTTGCAACAAGCACAAAAAAGAAAA
Organism: Enterococcus sp. 125944; assembly: GCF_051909435.1. Classification (NCBI taxonomy): domain Bacteria; kingdom Bacillati; phylum Bacillota; class Bacilli; order Lactobacillales; family Enterococcaceae; genus Enterococcus; species Enterococcus sp. 125944. The sequence continues at coordinate 52,539 of NZ_JBQASY010000013.1, forward strand.
GCACAATTAAATTCTTCTTCTCTTGAAGAAAAAATTTCTCATGAAGGACCAAATTTTCTCTCCGATCAAAATGAACAAACTGAAAAAGCGGAGAAGTATTTAATGCTTCAAGAAACTATGAATAAATACGATTCGCCATTTTCGAAGTTAGAGCAAATCGTTATAATGAATTACTTGAAAGGATTAGAACTTGAACAAATCGCAGAACAAACAGAACTTCCACTGCAACAAATTAAAAGCGCTTACAACCGCGGTAAAAAGAAATTGAGAGCGCTTCTTATGAACCCTTAGAGAAAATCTTATTGAAAGAATAATTATTTTATGGTAAACTTGAAATTTTCTGTAAATTATAGTATACTGTTGCTTGAGGTGAATGCGATGCCAACAACTTTAGCAACAATCAAAAAAGATTTAGAAGGTCGTATAGGCAGTGAAATCATGCTAGTTGCTCAAACTGGGCGTAAACGTCAAACGGAACGCCGTGGTGTTTTGACAGAAACATACCCTTCTGTGTTTGTCGTGGATTTAGATCCAAATGAAAATTCGTTCGAACGTGTTTCCTATAGTTATTCGGATATTCTTACTCGAACGGTTGAGATTGAATTTTTAACAAAAGCTGTTTGATCAGAAAAGGGCTGACAAAATGTTAGCTCTTTTTTTGTATTTTTTATTATTGATTAGTTAGGAGATAGTAGAATGATTGTTATGATAAAAGAGTTGCATGAGATGACCGGATTAGAATTTCACCAAATCGCTGCTTTACGTACTCAAGTGTTTGTCGTAGAACAAAATTGTCCCTATCAAGAAGTAGATGCAATTGATTTGATTGCTAAACATCTTTGTATTTTTGATGAACAGCAACAACTTGTTTCTTATGCAAGGATATATTTTATCGAAGGTACGGTTCATTTTGGTCGAGTTTTAGTAAATCCTCTGTTCCGTGGACAAGGGCATGGGGATCAATTGCTACAAGAAATCATCAAACAACTAAATCGTTTCTATCCAAATGCTCCGATTGAAATCGAAGCTCAAGCGCATTTGCAGAAATTTTACGGGAAATATAATTTTGTCACTGTTTCCGATCCTTTTGATGAAGATGGAATTTTACATGTGGTTATGAGAAAAGAGAAATAAAAGCAGTCATTACTTATAAAAAAAAGATGAACAAATCATGAATAACTCTCTGCTCTGACATGTATTTGCCAGAGCTTTTCTGATTTCAAGAGCTATCCATTATTGTTCGAATCATTCTAAAAAACTATCTAGTTAAAAGGATCACGGTTTATATCATTAGTTGTGATATTGGTGCGGGATTCTGTTTGTACTTTCAATAAGTCACGAATTTCTTGAAGATAGTCTTCGGCAGTAACTTCTGGTTCTTCTTCTTCAACTGGTTTTTGATGAAGATTGCGCAATTTATTCACAGCTTTAACGATTAAGAATAGAACAAAAGCAGTAATCAAGAATGTAATAATTGCAGTAATCACTTGACCGAAATTAAAGACGACATTTTTTTTAGGCTCCCAAACAAGCCCTGAAAATGCATCTTCGCTGCCGAAAAATGAAAATACCAGCGAAACTAATGGTGTTAAAAGACCTTCTACCAAACTGGTGACAATCGCTGTGAAGGCACTCCCGATGACAACCCCAACAGCTAAGTCAATCACATTTCCGCGCAAAATAAATTCTTTAAATTCCTTGATCATAAACAAACCTCCTTTAAATTTATTCTTAGTATAACGAATAAACGATGATTTATAAAAATATACGCCCGTAAAATGAGTAATTTTTCTGGAAAAATTCTGCATTATGCTATAATTGAAGAGATGATTTTTGAGAGGATAAGAGGTGCATTATGGCAATTGAACTAAAAAAAAATGTTCGACTTACGGTTTTGCCGACTAAAAAATATAAAACAATCCGTGTTTTTATTCGATTTACTTCGCAATTAGCGGCTGAAACGGCTGCGAAACGCACATTATTGACGAGTTTATTAGAGACAACTAGTTTGCGTTATCCCACTCAAACAGCCTTTAGTACGCAACTGGCAGAATTGTATGGAGCAAGCTTTGGCATGAATGTTAATAAAAAAGGGGATCTTCATCAAGTCAATGCAGCGATGTCGTTCGTCAACGGAAAATATGTTGCTGATGAAGAACTATTTACCCAAGCTGTTTCTTTTTTGAAAGAAGTGCTTTTTTTCCCAAATATTGTTCAAGATGAATTTGAATCAAAAAATTTTACGATCGAAAAAAGCAATTTGATTGCTTATATGAGAAGTATTGCTGAGGATAAACAGGCGTTTGCTTCATTAAGCTTACAAGAATTATTTTTTTCAAAAAGTGACAATCAAAAATTTCCAAGTTTTGGTCGTCCTGAAGATTTGGAAGATTTGACGGCAAAAGAACTAACAGAAACATATAGTTCTATGATTAAAGAAGATGCTGTAGATATTTTTGTGATTGGGGATGTCGAAGAAGATCAAGTAATTGAAGTTATGAAGGATCTCCCCTTTGAAAATCGTCCTGAAAAAGATCTTTCTGTTTTTTATCGTCAAGATTTGGAAAATATTATTCGCGAGAAAATCGTCAGAGAGCCTGTGACTCAGGCAAAACTGAACTTAGGTTATCGTACGGGTGTTTATTATAATCAACCGGAACGTTTCTCTCTCATGGTTTTTAATGGATTATTTGGCGGATTTCCTCATTCAAAACTATTTATGAATGTTAGAGAAAAAGAGAGCTTAGCTTACTATGCATCAAGTAATGTGGATACATTTCGAGGTTATTTATCTGTTCAAACAGGAATTGATGGCAGTAACCGGGATCAAGTCTTTACTTTGATTGAACAACAACTTCAAAGTTTACAAAGAGGAGAAATTACAGAGGCTGAATTGGCACAGACAAAAGCTATGCTTAAAAATCAGTTTTTGTTATCGTTGGATAGTCCACAGTCTTTGATTGAAACAGAATATCTTAATCAGTGGGTACCGAATACTAAAATGAGTGAAGAGCAGTTTATACAGCGTTTGGAAGAGGTATCGGTCACAGATGTTCAAAAAATTGCTCAAAAGATCGAACTTCAAGCCGTATTCTTTTTAGATAAGGAGCTTGATCATGAATAAAAAACATTATAATCAAATAAATGAAGTCTTGTATAAAGAGATATTACCCAATGGATTAACAGTTTATTTATTACCTAAAGAAGGGTTTCATAAAACATACGGTCTTTTTAGTACAGATTATGGTTCTATCGATAATCATTTTGGTTATGCGAATGAAACGATGCATACTGTACCAGATGGTATTGCCCATTTCTTAGAGCATAAACTTTTTGAAAAAGAAGACGGTGATGTCTTTCAAAAATTTGGGCAACATGGAGCATCAGCCAATGCATTTACTAGCTTCACAAAAACGAGTTATCTTTTTTCGGCTACCAATCAAATTCAAAAAAATTTAGAAACCCTTTTAGATTTTGTACAGATGCCTTATTTTACGAAAGAAACGGTTGAGAAAGAGAAAGGGATCATTGGGCAAGAAATTCAGATGTATGATGATGATCCTAACTGGCAACAATTTTTTGGTGTCATTAAGAATCTATATCCAAAGCATCCGCTTCACATTGATATTGCTGGGACTGTTGAAAGTATAGCAGCCATCACAGCAGAAGATCTTTATCTGTGCTACCATACATTCTACCACCCAAGCAATATGACTTTGTTCATAGTTGGAAACATCGATCCAGAAGAGACAATGAACTGGATCAGAGAAAACCAGGCAGAAAAAACTTTTTCTGCAGCAAAAGAAATTAAGCGTCAATTTCCGGAAGAAACCGTTCAAGAAATTATTCCAGAAAGTATTATGAGGATGCCCGTTACGCGACCAAAAGGTGTTTTGGGTATCAAAGGGAATATGGAAAAACGTCCGACGGAAGGTCGGGAGTTGCTACGATATAAACAATCTTTGAATTTATTGTTCCAATTACTTTTAGGTAATACTTCAGCTAATTACTTAAGGTTGTATGATCAAGGAATTATTGATGATACGTTTGGTTTCGAAGTAAGTTTGGATCGAAGTTTTTACTTTGCTGATTTTTCTGGAGATGCAGAATACCCTGAAGAGATGCTTCAAGCGGTTGAAGAAATTTTATTGAATTATGAAAATGATCCTGAAATGAACGAGAAGAATCTTGAGTTACTTAAGAAAAAAATGCTGGGTAAATATTTTCAATCTCTCAATTCATTAGAATTTATTGCTAATCAATTTACACAAAGCTTATTTGGCGAAACAACACTCTTTGATTTGCCAGATGTTATACGTTCAATCACGCTCAATGATGTTCGATCTGCTGCTAAAGTATTCATTGATCAAAAAGCATTCAGTCGGTTTTACTTGCTACCAACTAAAACTAACTGATTAATCGTCATTGTGTAAGATGCCGTCTATGCATTTTCTGATAGATGGCTCTTGTTTTTGTAGAAGAATGAGTAATGAGATCAAAAAGTATTAAATTTTGTTTGCGACTTGTTTGAATGTTATCCTCAGTCAATTTTTTTTATGGTATTCTTTAAATGATACTGATTGAACAATTTTCATTTATGATGAAAAATCAAGAGTAAAAATGTTATATTTAATAAACAACCTATCAATTAAGCAATCCAAGGATGACAAGGAGAAACGAAGTGGATTTCCGATCCAAGTGTTTGCCTTCCATAAAATGAATAGTAAAGACTGGAGTAGATGATCGAGTGGCCAACGAAACTACGATTGGAGCAAAATTACGGCAAGCCCGTTTAGATAAACATATTTCATTAGATGAATTACAGCAAATGACAAAAGTTCAAAAAAGGTATTTGGAGGCAATCGAAGCCGATCGTTTTGAACAATTACCAGGAACTTTTTATGTTCGTGCATTTATTCGTCAATATGCCGCCGCTGTAGGTGAGGACGGAGATAAGTTAGTTTCTGTATTTGATGGAAAAGATACATTGGCAGAACCACTGCCTAAAAGACCTCAACCTGAGACCGTAAGCGGATCGAGAAAAGCTTTGCATGTAGAGGAAAAAGGCGGAACGTTTTTATCCCGCTACTTACCAATGATTTTATTAGGATTAGTAGCAGTCACTATTATCTGTATTGTTGGGTATATGGCTTGGCAAGACAGACATTCAACCCCTATGATTCAAGGTAGTTCGGCACCGGTGGTTGAGAATTCAGCCTATACGTCAACCTCAAGCACGGTGGAATCGACAGCAAGCAAAGAAACGAGCGAGTCAGAGACTCAATCTTCTAGCAGCACAGAATCTAGTGAGAAAGAAATGACTATGACCAAAGGGGAATCTTCCCAATCAGATATCAGCATTTCAATTAAAGATGCGACGAATCCAATTAAATTAGAGTTAACTGGATTAGATGCCTCGTGTTGGGTAGGCATTCTTGTAGACAATGCGTATGTCTACCAATATACTTTACAAGCGGGCGAAGTCCAATCGACGACATTGCCAGAAAATGCAACCAATGCAACCATTGTACTTGGTGCAAGTCAAAATATCCAGATTGCGGCAAACGGGCAAAAAATTGATTTCGATGATCCTCAGTATAAATTGCTCCAAAAAAATGTGCATTTAGCGATTGAGTATCAAGAAACAAACTGATCAGAAGAAGGATTAATTAGTTAGAAAGATAACATTGTTCCTATGGCAAGTGCTGTAGTAGCATGATTTCCGTTTTTTTCGTACAATATTTGTCAGAGAGGAGCAAATTTTTTGAATTTACCTAATCAATTAACTGTATTACGCATCATAATGATTCCTATATTTATTTTAGTTTTGGCGTTGCCAATCGATTTAGGAACATTGGACGTTGGAGGCGTCGATTTACTCACAACACATCTGATAGCAGCCATTCTATTTGCTGTTGCAAGCATTACGGATTGGCTGGATGGTAAGATTGCTCGTTCCAGAGGATTGGTTACCAATTTTGGGAAATTTGCCGATCCCTTAGCGGACAAAATGCTGGTAATGACTGCATTTATTATGTTAGTCGAATTGGATAAGGCTCCAGCTTGGGTAGTCTCTATCATCATTTGTCGAGAGTTAGCAGTCACCGGTTTAAGGCTCTTGTTAGTAGAGCATCATGGTGAAGTTCTTGCTGCTGCTTGGCCTGGTAAAATCAAAACAGCAACACAAATGGTTGCCATTATTTTCTTATTTATTAACAATCTTCCTTTTTCACTCATAGGCATTCCATTGGATCAAATCATGTTGTATGTATGTTTGATCTTTACAATTTATTCTGGAATCGATTATTTCATTAAAAATGCCAGTGTTTTTAAAGGTTCAATGTAATTTCTAAAAGTTCAGAGGAATTCTGAACTTTTTTTGTAAAAAAAATCAATTACAACGTAGTTGATAATGAAGGAGTAATGAAATGAAGGCAGAGATTATTGCAGTAGGGACCGAATTGCTTTTGGGACAGGTGGTGAATACCAATGCAACTTTCTTATCAGAAGAATTAGCTAGTTTAGGAATCGAAGTTTACTATCATAGTGTTGTAGGGGACAATCCAAAGCGTTTGGAAGAGCTAGTAACACTTGCCGAGAATCGCAGTGACTTGATCGTATTTTGCGGTGGTCTCGGACCTACAGAAGATGATTTAACCAAACAAATCGTTGCACAGCATGTCGGTCAAGAGCTCGTTCGTGACGAAGCAGGGTATGAGCAAATGCTGACCTTTTTCAAAAATGGTCAGCGTTTTATGACAGAAAATAATTTGAGGCAGACGTTGGTATTCAAAGATGGTACAGCGTTACCTAATGCAACTGGGTTAGCAATCGGTATCTTCTACCGAACAGCTACAGCGGCATATCTCCTGTTGCCTGGACCACCAAGTGAACTGAAACCTATGTTTATCCAACAAGCCCGTCCAATTTTGCAGACAGAGTTTTCATCAAAAGAACAGTTGATTTCTCGAGTATTGCGATTTTATGGAATTGGAGAATCCGCACTAGTAACTGAACTTGCCGATCTAATTGATTCTCAGAAGAACCCAACGGTCGCACCGTACGCTAAACCCAATGAAGTAACCTTGCGTTTGACGGTGAAAACTACGGATGAATCGGCAGGACAAGCCAAACTAGATGAATTAGAACAACAAATCCAAGCAAGAGTGGGCGAATATTTTTATGGATATGGAGAGCATACATCATTAGCTGAAGTAGTTGTTGATATGCTGAAAGAAAAGAAAAAAACTGTGACGGCTGCGGAGAGTTTGACAGCGGGACTCTTTCAAGCGACGCTGGGAGACATCTCAGGCGTGTCCCGTGTATTTTCTGGTGGTTATGTGACTTATGCTAAAGAGACAAAAAGTAAGATGCTAGGAATCAATGAAGACTTGCTAACAGCTTATGGAACTGTCAGCAAGGAATGTGCAGAAGCGATGGCGCTTGCTGCCCAAGCCAAAGAAAAAGCGGATTATGCCCTTTCTTTTACCGGGGTAGCTGGACCAGATGAGCTTGAGAATCAACGCCCAGGAACGGTCTGGATTGCTTTAGCAACCAATGAAGGTGTGAAAAGCAAGTGCTATCATTTTTCCAGAGATCGTGCATACGTTCGTCATAGTGCAGTAATGGCAGGATTAGATCTATTACGTAAGGAATTGTTAAGATAATGCGAATGTTTGTTCGTTTTTTCTTGCATTTTTTTAAAAGAAGGACTATTATTAACATAGTAATTGACACACGAAAGTGAAGAAAATAAGGGGGATTATCCGTTTGGCAGATGATCGTAAAGCAGCTTTAGATGCTGCACTGAAAAAGATTGAAAAGAACTATGGTAAAGGTGCCATTATGAAACTTGGTGAGAAAGTCGATCAACAAATTTCGACGATTCCAAGTGGTTCATTGGCTTTGGATGTTGCTTTAGGTGTGGGTGGTTATCCACGTGGACGTATTGTTGAAGTATATGGACCAGAAAGTTCTGGTAAAACGACAGTTGCTTTACACGCAATCGCTGAAGTTCAAAAAGGTGGCGGAACAGCAGCCTTTATTGATGCAGAACATGCATTAGATCCTCAATATGCACAAAAATTGGGTGTAAATATCGATGATTTGCTGCTATCTCAGCCCGATACAGGTGAGCAAGGTCTTGAGATCGCTGATGCTTTAGTATCAAGTGGAGCTGTCGATATTGTTGTTATCGACTCGGTTGCCGCTTTGGTACCAAGAGCTGAGATCGATGGTGAGATGGGTGATACCCACGTTGGTCTTCAAGCCCGGTTGATGTCTCAAGCATTGCGTAAATTATCTGGATCAATCAATAAGACCAAAACAATTGCGATTTTTATCAATCAAATTCGTGAAAAAGTTGGGATCATGTTCGGTAATCCTGAAACAACTCCTGGTGGACGTGCGCTTAAATTCTATTCGACGATTCGATTAGAGGTACGACGTGCAGAACAATTAAAATCCGGGACAGACATTATCGGAAACCGGACAAAAATCAAAGTTGTCAAAAATAAAGTAGCGCCACCTTTTAAAGTTGCTGAAGTAGACATGATGTATGGACAAGGAATCTCTCAAGAGGGAGAGTTGCTTGATATGGCAGTAGAGCAAGACATTGTTGATAAGAGCGGTGCTTGGTATGCTTATAAAGGAGATCGCATTGGTCAGGGGCGGGAAAACGCGAAAAACTATATGCGTGAACATCAAGAAATGATGATGGAAGTTTCTGCTCGTGTTCGCGATGCGTACGGCATTGGTACCGGAGAAACGGTCATTGAAACAGAAGATGCGCAAGAAGAACTACCATTAGACGAATAAGATCGTTTAACGATAAAGAAGAAGCCAAACATTCAAGTGTTTGGCTTTTTTTGTACAGTAATAACAGATCTGCTCATAAAAACTGCACGTTAAAATGAAACCTACAGGAGGTGATATACATAGGATTTAAAGTTGACACTCTTGTGTACAAACATTAGAATAAACTTATGTGGGTTTCCACATAGCAGTAGGCAACTTGATAATTTATTTTAATTTGTTTATCAAAACTACAAAATATTGTAAAAGATAGTATGGAGGTGGATTCATTGGAACTACTTTACATTCTCCTCGCTATCATCGGTTTAATTGTCGGTCTTGGATTAGGAGTTTTTGTGACCAAATCTCGTCACGAAAAAGAGATCAATGGCGCGCAAAATTCTGCAACTGGAATTATCGAAAGCGCTAAAAAAGAAGCAGAAACTCTAAAAAAAGAAGCATTGTTAGAAGCTAAGGAAGAAAATCAGCGTTATCGGTCAGAGATTGAAAGTGAGTTGAAAGAAAGCAAACTTGATTTAAAATCACAAGAAAATCGCTTGCTCCAAAGAGAACAAGTACTTGATCGCAAAGATGATTCTTTGGAAAAACGAGAGCACTCACTGGAAGAAAAAGAAAACAGACTTAGTGAGAAACAACAATTAATTGACGAGCGAGAAAAAGAAGTAGAAAAACTAATCGATGGGCAACAGCAAGAATTAGAGCGTATTGCGGCTTTGTCTAGAGAGGAAGCCAAAGAGTTGATCATGAAATCAACGGAAGAAGAATTGAATCATGAATTAACGATTATGGTAAAAGAATCAGAGCAACGTGCAAAAGAAGAAGCAGATCGTAAAGCGAAAAACTTATTGTCACTAGCAATTCAACGTTGTGCTGCAGATCAAGTATCAGAAACAACAGTATCTGTCGTATCATTACCAAATGACGAGATGAAAGGTCGAATCATTGGACGAGAAGGACGCAATATTCGGACATTGGAAACATTGACCGGTATTGATCTGATTATCGATGACACACCAGAAGCAGTTGTACTATCAGGATTCGATCCAATCCGTCGAGAGATTGCACGAATGACATTAGAGAAACTGATCCAAGATGGACGGATCCATCCTGCACGTATTGAAGAGATGGTTGAGAAATCCCGCAAAGAAATGGATGAACACATCCGTGAATATGGGGAACAAGCAGCCTTTGAAGTCGGTGCACATACCCTACATCCTGATTTGATCAAGATATTGGGACGTTTACGCTTTAGAACCAGTTATGGACAAAACGTATTGAATCACTCAATTGAAGTGGCAAAACTTTCGGGTGTTCTAGCTGCTGAATTAGGTGAAGACATTCAGTTAGCAAAACGTGCTGGACTGCTGCATGATATTGGGAAAGCACTTGATCATGAAATTGAAGGCTCACACGTTGAGATTGGTGCTGAACTTGCTGCCAAATATAAAGAAAATCCTGTAGTCATTAACGCAATTGCATCCCACCATGGAGACGTAGAAGCTACTTCAGTTATCTCTGTGCTGGTAGCTGCAGCAGATGCTTTATCCGCTGCTAGACCAGGTGCACGTAGCGAATCGTTGGAAAACTATATCCGTCGTTTACAAAACTTAGAAAATATTGCGAATGGCTTCAAAGGTGTAGATTCAAGTTTTGCTGTACAAGCAGGACGAGAAGTACGAGTTATGGTTAAGCCAGAAGAGATCTCCGATTTAGATGCGGTTCGTCTAGTACGTGATATCCGCAAAAAAATTGAAGATGATCTTGATTATCCAGGACATATCAAAGTAACGGTTATTCGTGAAACGCGAGCAACTGATTACGCTAAATAGCATAAAAAAGAACCTTGGCTTTTAAAGCCAAGGTTCTTTTTTATCAAATAGTTTAGCCCTCGTTAGCAGGATTAAAATTAATCAAAGCCGCCTAGTACTTAAGAGAGGTTAGATTTTTCTTCTGCGCGCAAAGTCTACAAATCGAAACTTATCTAAGCGATGTATCGATTCAGTGTATTCAAAACAGCGTGTGTCTTCAAGATAAACCAAACTACGTACAGTAACAACATGTTGATCATCAGGATGAAGGTCCATTAAATCTCTTAATTCTTTATTGACTGGATCCACGGTAATTTCTTTTTGTGCATAGGCAATTTCAAGTCCAAGATCATTTTCAAAGTAATCATAGATCGAGTCTTGTGCTCGACGTTCAGGCAATTCTTCAATAATCGAAGCATCTAAATAATCTTTATCTAGAATGACAACTTCACCATCAATCTTTCTTTGACGTACCAATTTCCAAGCTTCAGAAGCAACTGGCCAATCAGTAATACCATGTAATTTTGGTGAAACGGCGATCTTACGAATTTCAACTACTTTTGTTTCACTAGGAATACGTTGAGTATCTTGTAATTCTTTAAAACTAGTTAGACCAGAAATAGGAAAGTCAAAACGATTCAGATCTAAAACGATTGAACCTTTTCCTTGTTTTTTTTGAATGTAGCCAGCATTTTTTAAAAGATTCAAGGCTTTTCGAACCGTTTCACGAGAAACACTGTACATTTTGATTAATTGGTTCTCACTAGGTAAAAGAGAGTGTGGCGGGTATTCGTTTGACAGTATCTTTTGTTCAAGATCCAAAAATATCTCTTTGAATTTATTCATGGGATTGCCTCCTCTTGCCTATTATAGCGAGGGCATTTTTGAAAAGCAATCGGCTATTTGGCCAATAATTCATCAATTGAAAGATCCGTCAGTTTTTCGACGATTGTGTCAGCTCCATGCAGTTCTTCACCAGAATAGACACCAACTGCATACATGCCAGCTGCCTTAATGCCATCAATACCTGCTTGGGCATCTTCAAAACCAACTGCATCACTAGGTTTAATGTTCAGCCCTTTTGCAGCTTGGATAAAGATTTCTGGATCTGGTTTACCTTTAGAAAGTGTGGCTGGGTCAACGATTACATCAAAATCCTGCATGACACCCAATTTATCTAAAATAAATGGCGCATTTTTAGATGCCGATGCGATAGCACAAGGAATCCCCTTGTGTTTTGCTTCTTCTAGAAAAGTTTTGACACCCGGAAGAAGGTCATCCGGAGTCAGACTTTGAAGTAATTGAACATAGTGAGTGTTTTTTTTGCTTGCTAAAGCATCTTTTTCTTCTGAACTATAAGCATCATTTTTATTTCCTAATGTTAAAATACGCTCTAAGGAATCCATACGACTAATCCCTTTTAGTTGTTCGTTGAATTTTAAGTCGATTTCAATACCGATTTCAGCGGCTAGTTCTTTCCATGCGATATAGTGATATTTGGCTGTGTCTGTAATCACACCATCTAAATCAAAAACAAACCCTTTTTTCATTATGTTACTCTCCTTTAATAGTTGATAGATTGTTCTTTATTGGCTTTTAATTCATGAGTAGCGCCAGAAAGAATGATCGTTGTATTTTGGTCAGCTACAACTATCAATGTTTCATGTGTAACATTAAAGTGATAATTAATACCTCTGACTTGAATATTAAATTGAATATTTTGCCATTGCTTAGGCAGATTTGGATCAATACGCATCACATCTTCCCGAAAATCGATTCCCGCAAATGTCGTTAGCGGAATATAGAGAGTTGCCGCCATTACACCCGCATGAATTCCTTCGGCGGTGGTTCCTCCTTGAATATCGCGGTAATCTGAATAGAGAGCCTCTTGATATAAAGACCAAGCGAGATCTTGCTGATCAACCATTGCTGCCAATTGAGCATGTACAACTCGAGAGAGTGTAGAGCCATGAGAAGTTCTGGCCAAATAATAATGCAAGTTTTTTTCTACATAATCTTCGGGTAAGCGGTAAGTAAGATCATCTAAGATTTGATGCACTTGCGCTGTTGAAAAATTGTAAAAAATCATTAGGCTGTCAGCTTGTTTGGCAACTTTGTATGCATCGGCGCTTTTTCCTTCAGCATTTAAAATACGATCCATACGATAAATGTTCCCATATTTTTCTCTATAATGATCCCAGTCTAAGTCTTTTAAATCAAAATAGCCTTCAAATTGTGCAATAATTCCTTCGGGATTAATTTCTAAACTTAAATTTTTACGAATATCGGTCATTTGTGAGAAATTGTCCTCTGAAAGCTGCACTTTAGCTGCTACACTTTGAAAGATTTCTGGTGAAAGTTGGTTGCGTAATTTTTCCACTTCTTCAAACAACCACACTACCATCATATTGGTATATGCATTATTTTTCAACCCACCTTTTTGACTGTTGGGATAGCTTTCATGAAATTCATCCGGTCCCATGACACCTTCGATTGAGTAACGGCCTGTGACAGAATTCAAAGTAGCAGCACTCTGCCAAAAATGAGCAATTTCTAAAATTAATTCTAAACCGTATTGCTCCATAAAAGATCGGTCACGAACGTTATGCCAGTACTGCCATACATTATAGGCAATCGCTAAAGAAACGTGACGTTGCAATCGGCTATGGTCTTCTTTCCACTCACCACTGATAGGATTCAAATGAAGTTCTTGTGACTGTTCTGTTCCATCTAAACCAGATTGCCATGGAAACATTGCGCCTTGGTATCCGGCTTCTTTGGCTGCTTTCTTGGCTGCCGTTAAGCGCTGATAGCGGTAAAGTAAGATCTCTCTGGCGGTTTTAGGAAAATGAAGAATATAAAAAGGTATGATGAATAATTCATCCCAAAAAATATGACCACGGTAAGCCTCGCCATGGAGACCACGGGCTGTGATACTAGCATCAAGAGATTGCTCATAGGCGTTGGGTGCTGCTGACACTAATAGATGGTATGTGTGAAGATTCAGCATTTTTTGTGACATGAGATCCCCATCAATGGTAATGGCTGCATTCTCCCATAGTTTGCGCCAAGCTTCTTTGGATTCAGCATACATTTCTTTAAACCGTGGTAGTGAAAGAAGTGCCAGCTTGCTAGTAGTTGTTTGTTCTCCCATTTGATATTTAGCAACAGTAACTGATTTTTCTAAAGTATAAGTTCTATTTTTCTCCGCAGAAATTGTTAATTTTTGAATTACTTTTTCTGCCGTTTTTTCTGATTTTAATGTTTCAAGAGAAAAGTCATCAGAAAATAATTGTGATGCTTGGCAAACCGTAATGTCAGACTGATTTGTACGGGCAATGAGCAGAGCTTTGCTCTTAAAATACTCCGTTGTTTGAATGGTCAAGTGCTTGTTTGTCAAGCTTCGATAGCGTGCGACATTATAATTGTAGACCGAACCATCTGCTTCACTTATCACGTCGATTTCTCCGGTAAAATTAAGTGGAGTAAAGCGGTAAAGGATGGAGTAGTGATGACTATTTTCCATATTAGCAATTTTTTGTGTTTCAATTCGTAATTGCTTTTTAGTTTGTGTTTCGATTTCAGCGAAGGAGGTAAATAATCCAGTTTTTAAATTTAATTGACGCTTAAAAGATAAAAGTGTATTTTGTGCGATATCGATTTTTTCGTTGTCAATGACTAAATAAATTTTTTGCAGATTTGGTGCATTGACGAAGTCCTCATTTGTAATGGTACGATCAGACACCTCTGACTCCGCCGTATTATAGAGACTTGCTAAATAAAGCCCAGGATAATTGGCATCGGAAATCTCCATTTCTGGTGTGGTACCACGCAACCCTATAAAGCCATTTCCTACTGTCAATAGTGATTCAACGGAGTACTCATCTTTGCCAGGAGTATAGCCATAATATTCTAATTGCCAAGGAATCTCCAAACGCTTCTCTTCAAAGCTTTCTTCAGTTCCACATACAAACGCTCGATTTAATTTTTCGGTTAACCATTGATCTAATGAAAAGGTTCCTTCTTCGTTAGTAAAGACGAATGAGTCGGAAAGGATTCCTCCCTCTTGATTCTTTTCCAATTGTTTCTTTAATGCTGCTATTCGTTCATTGGTGGTCCCTGTAAACGTGAATATAGCACCCATGTGGTCGGCCAATAGCCATTGATCATTAGTGATCTCAATTTTGTTCACAGTATTCTCTCCTTTCTACTTGTCTATACATGCAAAATGATTATAACCGATATTGTAAGCTTTTTCAATTTAATAAGGCTGTTTTTTTAAATTATTGTGTAAAGTTGAATGAAAGTGATTTGTTTTTTTTATTTGCTCAAAGTTTATCTTTTTGAATGAAAATCCTTTTGTACCAACAAAAATAAAGCGTGTTCTGAATGATTATTTTTCACAAATGTCTTTAGTGAAAAAAATATAGAATGAAACGCTTGCAATATTGTAAATATAAAGTTATGATTAGCATGAAATAAAAACATATATATACAAGTTTAAATGGAAGGGGTTTATTATTATGGGGAAGTATCGGGATGATGCTGAAAAATTGCTGGAGTATGTAGGCGGTAAAGAAAATATTGCAGCTGTGACTCACTGTGCGACGCGGATGCGATTTGTACTGAATGATCAGTCGAAAGCAAACGAGAAAGCCATTGAAGATATTCCAAGTGTTAAAGGGATGTTTACAAATGCTGGGCAGTTTCAAGTGATTATCGGAAATGATGTTCCAACGTTTTACAATGATTTCACAGCGGTATCTGGGATTGAAGGAGTTTCTAAAGAACAAAGTAAAGCGATTGCAAAAAATAACCAAAATATTGTTCAACGCGCCATTGGCACATTAGCAGAAATTTTTACGCCATTATTACCAGCAATTATTGTCGGTGGTTTAATGTTGGGTTTAAGAAATTTTCTAGAAGGTGTACCTCTTGAGGCTTTAGGTGGACAAACAATTACGCAATCCTCTACTTTTTGGAATGGGGTCAATGGATTTTTATGGTTACCCTGTGAAGCAATCTTTCACTTTTTACCTGTAGGTATTACTTGGAGTATTGCTCGTAAAATGGGAGCTACACAAATTTTGGGGATCGTTTTGGGGATTACTTTAGTATCACCGCAATTATTAAATGCTTATTCTGTAAGTTCAACCAGTGCTGCGGAGATCGCTCAAAATTATACATGGGATTTTGGTTTTTTCACAATTGACAAAATTGGCTATCAAGCTCAAGTTATCCCAGCTATGTTAGCCGGGTTCCTATTGGTTTATTTGGAAAGATTCTTTAGAAAATGGATTCCAGAAGCAGTCTCTATGATTTTTGTTCCTCTATTTTCATTGTTACCAACTATTTTAGCAGCTCATATGATTTTAGGTCCGATCGGCTGGCAAATTGGTTCAGGAATCTCCTGGGTAGTAAATGCTGGTTTAACATCATCATTAAACTGGTTATTTGGTTTTATTTTTGGTGGTCTTTATGCGCCGCTCGTTATCACAGGCTTACATCATACTACGCTAGCAATTGATTCACAATTAGTAGCAGATTATGGCACAACGAATCTTTGGCCAATGATTATGCTATCAAATATTGCCCAAGGTACAGCAGTATTAGCTATTTGGTTCCTTCATCGTGGGAATAAAAAAGAAGAACAAGTATCCGTACCTGCAACAATCTCTGCATATATGGGTGTAACAGAACCTGCTATGTTCGGGATTAATTTGAAATATGTCTATCCATTTCTTGCAGCTATGGTTGGCTCTGCATTTGGCGGAATGTTGATCACTGCTACAAATACAAGAGCACTAGGTATTGGTGTCGGGGGACTTCCAGGATTCTTATCTTTCCAAATTAAAGATTACCCAATGGTTTTCCTTTCGATGGGTGTGACTATTGTAGTAACGTTCATCTTTACTTTTATATTTAGAAAAGTTAGTGTCTTAAATAAGTTGGAACCAGAACTGGCTCTTGCAGACACAGGTGTTACTGATACAGCGACAACAGTAGACCCAATGACTTCTTCTGCGAATGCAGCAACTACTGTAACTGAGGAAATGCTTTATGCACCGGCAGATGGTCAAATCATTGCAATCGGTGAAGTGGAAGACCCTGTTTTTTCACAAAAAATGATGGGTGATGGCTATGCAGTTCGTCCAAGTAACGGAAAAATCTATGCTCCTGTTGCAGGGACGGTTTCAAGTATTTTTGAAACAAAACATGCAATTGGAATTGTGACTCCTGGTGGGGCAGAGGTCTTAGTTCATATGGGATTAGATACCGTTGAATTAAAAGGCGCACCATTCACTGTCAAAGTGTCGGAAGGTGATGCTGTCACAGTAGATACATTGATTGCTGAGATGGATCTAGAAGCTGTTACCAAAGCTGGAAAGAAAACAGATATTGTTACGGTTCTTACGAACGCTGAAAAGATCAATCAGCTGACAATCAACAAAACCGGCAGTGTACACGCGCATGATCGAGTAGGAGCTGCTGAAGTCCGCTAAATAAAAAAGAGTAGGCTCATGAAAGGAAGCTATCATTCCATTCATGAGCCGTATTTTTTTGTTTTATTTTTCTTAAAGGGTTATTATGTTTGGCGTACACGTTCTTTATAAAAGTAGCGCAAAGTTAGAAATACGACTAGCAATACTAGCACCCATAGGAAGAATAAAGCGATTTGTGACCCTAAAATTGTTCCGGAAATATAATCGGGACTTACTTTTTGAGCAAGGTCGATCATTGTCGCAACTAAAGCTGTTGCGACAGCGCCAGAAAATTGTTGCAGTGTGTTGAAGACGGCATTTCCATCGGCGGCCAAATGTTGGTCAATTTTACTTAACCCCATAGTCATCATATTGCTATACGAACAACCGATTCCGATCATATAAAAGACATGGGCAGCAATAAACGCCCACAAAAACGTCAGGTGCAATAGCAAGGCCAACGCTAACCAGCCAAAAGTAATCAATACAAGACCAATCATAATCGGTTTTTTAGGTCCGATGCTATCCAACATACGGCCTGAAAGAGGAGCTAGAACAGCACCTACAATCGCACCAGGCAACATAACCAATCCAGCAGTGAATGCGTCCTGACCAAGGACTATTTGAACAAAGTTTGGCAAGACAAATGAGATTCCAAGTAAAAGAAACTGGCAGACAAGAAATCCGAATAAGAATAATCGGAAAGAACGATTTTTGAATACAGATAAGCGAATCAAAGGCTCAGATTGCAAGGAACGTTTATAGAAAAGAGCTGCACCTAAAATGCCAAGTGCTAATGGAAATATGCTCGTAAGAGAACCAATTTGGTTTAAGAAAAGCAAAAAGCCACTAAACATAAAAGTGATACCCAAAACACTCCACAAATCCAGACGACCAGTTTTTTCAATTGCAATTTTAGGTATTGAATAAAGACCTAAAACCAATGAGACCAATAAGACGGGTATTAAGAAGAGGAAAATGTAGTTCCAGTTCAAGAGAGAAGTCAATAAACCTCCGTAAGTAGGACCAATCGCCGGTGCAATTGAAGTAGTTAAATTTCCGATTCCAATCATAGTTCCTCTTTTTTCCAAAGGAGAGTACGTAAGGATGATATGAAACATCAACGGTAAAGCAATTCCTGTACTTGCCCCTTGAAGTAAACGGCCAAGTAATAGGATAGCAAAGGAAGGGGAGAGGAAATCAATCAGTAATCCTGCTAAAAACAACCCGTTGGCAGCCAAAAATAATGTTCGAATTTGAAATTGTTTCAACAGAAAAGTAGAAATTGGTACGATGATCGATATCACCAGCAAATAGATTGTTGTAACCCATTGCACATTTGAAGTAGAAAGATTGAATTGATTAATCAAAGTCGGAAATGTTACATTCATAGCTGTTTCGATCAATACCCCAGCAAATGACATAATACCGGTTGCTATAATAGCGCCTAACAATTTTATTTTTTTCTCCATATTATCACCTCTAAAAAAATTCATAAAAAAAGAGCCAGTTTCTAAATAAATAGAAACCGCCTCTCTCTCGACAAGCATTACTGCTTGTTATCTGTACGATTTAATCTAAAAGCTATTGTACTGACTTCTTTTTGAAGAGTCAATAGAAATGTTTGAAAAATAAAACTGAATTTTATTTGAAACTTTTCAAAAAAATCCTTACACCAAAATTTTTATTTTGTTAGAATAATCAAGTATGTAAAAAAGAAAGGAAGTTTTAAATGCCGATTAACAAAAAAGAAAGTTTGATCTATACGACATTTATGTGTTTTTTTATGGTGTACTTCATGAGTGTCTACAATTTAATGTATGAGGTGGGAATTACTGCAATAGCTTTTCAATTGGCTTGGAATGAACTGCCATTTGCTATATGTATTGCGTTTATTTTAGATTGGTTTATTGTCTCAGGTCCTGCGAAAGCATTTGCTTTCCGTTTTATTGAAAAAGATACCCCAGCTTGGAAAAAGATTGGTCTAATCTCATCAATGATGATTGCTGGCATGGTTTTCTTTATGTCACTTTTTGGTGCTGTAATGCATCCGAATGTAAATCAAGGACTATTAATGACATGGTTATCTAATATTGGTAAGAATGTAGTTGTTGCTTTACCGTTACAATTATTGATTGCCGGACCAATTGTACGACGATTATTTAGAAAATTATTTCCCATAGGTACGGTACAAGAAACTCAATAGAATTTATACAAAGGGCCACTTCTGAGGTTGAACTCAGAAGTGGCTTTTTATCTAAATATATTTGTTAAATAACAAACAAAAAACACCATAGGATGGTATGGCGTTTCTTGTTTACCCTATAAAATAGGATACAGGATGTACTTACATA
The DNA here is from genome assembly GCF_051909435.1 of Enterococcus sp. 125944. NCBI lineage: Bacteria > Bacillati > Bacillota > Bacilli > Lactobacillales > Enterococcaceae > Enterococcus > Enterococcus sp. 125944. Next base: position 71,997 of record NZ_JBQASY010000013.1, read on the forward strand.
ATAGTATGCATAGGAAGAAAAGTATAGTTCAACAATTTCATTGCTCGGTGAAATCATTGCTTTGAACATATTTTAATCTGTAAAAAAATTGAAAAGTTGGTACCAAGGACGGTCAGATACGATGTATGCTTCAGGAGAAAAACCTGATGATGCATACCCTAAAAAACAAATGAATAGCCCTAGAAAAATGAATGCCCCGCCTATCATTAGTAGCAAACGTTTATTTATTTTGATCATCTTACCACCTGCTTTTGAAAGTTTTTGTATAACGCTTTAGGCAAATGAATAAACTGTTGCGTCCAACCTAAGATGGGTTTACTAAGCATATAAGTAAAGATCATACATACTAACCCTATTCCGAACATCGTGACGCCTAGACCTAGCTGGGTGATAGAAAAGTGAAGACCTTGAGATAGTAGTAAAGGGCTTAAAACAACACTTGCAATGCCGCCAATCAGTGAAGTTATGCCAATAACACTTGTACTGAATGGAAGGCACCAAATAACTATCAAACCACTAAGCATCAACAATAGAACGGTTAACAGTAAGCTTCCCCATAGAGGAAATCCTAGAAAAATTATCACTAATAAGAATGGATGAAAACGCCTAGGAACTTTTACGACAATTTCTTCGGCACCTAATGCACTTTGAGCAATACTTTGAGGAGTCCCTAATCTGGCTACAGCTTCAACTTCAGAGAGTCTCTCTTCCATCAAATCTTGGATCATTTCATCATAATAATCAATAAGATGATGAATCTCACTTGGTTTGGTCTTATAGGCTAATTCAGCTGCTAAACTTTTAATAAATGTTATGCGATCCATGTCAGTCGTCTCCTTTAATATAATGATGAATTTTTTCTAAATGAGGCCAATCAATAGTCAAAAATTCATGGATACTATTTTGACCATGAGCAGTGATTTGATAATATTTTCTCAGCCGGCCATTATGTTCTTTTGAATAAGTCGAAACTTTTTTATTTGCCTCTAAGCGTTTCAAGATAGGGTATAAAGTTGATTCAGAGATTGGCAATAGAGGAGAAATATTTTTAACGATTTCATATCCATAAGAGTCTCCTCTTTGTAAAAAAGCTAACACACAGAATTCGATAATCCCTTTTTTCAGTTGACTATCCAATGACTACACCACCTTATACATAATACTATATAAAACATAGTATAGTTTTGCAAGTCGATTTGTGGAAATCAGTCTCAAGACGTAGTAACTTCCAGGTTGTTCCTATTTTTTTTGCTTCCAGTCATTTTTCCTTACTTAAAATTCATCGTACGGTGAAAATATTGATTATTTTATATTAGATTCTTTTGGTAAAGTATTACTAATAAAAAGTTGTTAGGATTTTAGACAAACGTATAGTTGTTGTGTTAGGTAATTGCTGTTGGAAAAGTTGCTTGATAAAAAACACACGATACTCAGTCCAGCTACGAAAGAAGTTAGTAAGAGAGTGTGTGTTTATCAGGAAAGGAGTTAATAATGAGAAAACAAACAATCACAAAGAAATATTTAATCAATAGGTTACGCAGTCATTTAGAAGAATATTTGTATACTCCCATCACTGTTAGAAAAATTGCGAAATATGCAAAGATTTCTACACAACCGATCTATTTGCAATTTTCGAATATGCAAAATTATAAACAGGCAATGATTGATGATGTTTTGGCAGAGATTCACGAGCTTTCTTTGAAAAAGGAGATAGAGGATGATCCATTGTATACGTTTTGGCTTAACTATTATTTGTTTGCCAGCCAAAATAGGAACTTATTTTTTGCGTTATTTTTGAATGATATAGGGTGTGGTTCCTATTTAAGAGATCAATCATTGTCATTGTTTATAGAGACAATGGCTGAATCCGAAGTATATCAAAAAGCAAATTGCGAAGACATTGAAAAATTGCATAATGAAAGTTTGATTTTCTTTTCTGGTCTCGTTCTTACTTATGTACGGGGAGAGAATATGCAAGCAATAGAAGAATTTTTACAAGATATTAAAGACTATTTTTATCGTACACTGATTGATCCTATGTATATTTATCGAGAAATATTACCACAATCAGTCATCGAAGCTGGTTTTTAAAATAACGATAAACTGTTTTTTGATTTTTTTCATTACTTGATAGGCTTCTTGCTTTATAAAAATTCTTGGCTCATTCATTTTCTTGTAAACGAATAGTATGGGTTTATTGTTGGCAATTTTCAAGAAATATGAGAAGGTAGAATTAGCAAAAAGTAAGGTGTTTTATGACTAAAAAGAAACAAGTGATGGAGGAATCTTGATGGGTCAAACAGATAATTATTCAGATAAAAAAGCTCAAATCGATCAGCGAATCTGTTTTTTGGAAGAGCATACTTACCAAGGAAACGACCTTGGCGTAACCTTTCAAGAGCATGCGATAACCTTTAAATGCTGGACACCAGAGGCTGATGCAGTTTCAGTCATTATTTATCAAAGCGGAGAGGTTAAAGACAAGGATCGTGTGATGACAGTTCCAATGAAGCAAGAAAATAATTGTTGGAAGGTCACAGTTACGGATGAAGTCAAAGAAATGTTCTATACGTTTGAAATCCAGCGAGGACAAGAGAAGGTTGAAGTGGTTGATCTTTATGCGAAAGCTGTCGGTCTCAATGGGGATCGTGGGGCTATCGTTGATTTAAAAGAAACGGATCCTGAGGGATGGTCGCAGACAGAATGTGTTGGCCAAGATACGATTACAGACGCTTACATTTGGGAATTACATGTGGAAGATTTCAGTAGTTCTAAAACTAGCGGCATCTCAGAAAAAAATCGTGGAAAATATCTAGCGTTTACTGAAAAGAATACGCATCTTGAAGGAGATGAAAGGCAGCCAACAGGGCTCGCCTATTTGAAAGAACAGGGGATTAACTATGTTCATCTGTTGCCAATCTTTGATTTTGATAATGACGAGCTGTCTACAGCCTACAACTGGGGATATGATCCTAAGAATTATAACGTTCCAGAAGGAAAGTATTCTTCAGACCCGAAGGATCCCAAAGCCCGCATTCGGGAATGCAAACAAATGATTCAGTCTCTCCATGAGGAATCTATTGGTGTAGTAATGGATGTCGTTTTTAATCACACTGCAGTCACAGAATCTTCTTGGTTTAATAAGACTGTGCCAAACTATTACTACCGTCAGGATGAAGAAGGAAATTTCGCTGATGGCTCTGCCTGTGGCAATGAAATTGCCTCAGAACGTAAAATGATGCGCAAGTTTATTATTGATTCAATCCTTTATTGGGCTAAGGAGTACAAAATTGATGGATTTCGTTTTGATTTGATGGGACTGATCGATGTGGAGACGATGAATCAACTGCGTGCAAGCCTGGATTCGGAAGGTTTCTCTCATGTTATTCTATACGGAGAACCATGGGATGCCGGCAGCAATCGTATCATCCAGCCAAACATCCCAGCGAATAAAAGTAATGTCTGGGCACTGTCAGAAGGCGTTGCGGTTTTTAGCAATGATTTAAGAGACAGTATCAAAGGTGATGTCTTTGAAGAAACAGACGGAGCGTTTATTCAAGGAATGAATGGTCAACCGCAAGTCAAGCAAACCTTTTATGCGGCAAATTTGGCAACGGCGATTCAAGGAAATACGAAAGTTGCTGGACAAGAAGGCGCCGAGCGCTGGGCAAAATCTCCCCGCCAAGTGATCGCCTATGCTTCAGTCCATGATAATTTGACCTTATGGGACAAACTGGTGGCAACCATGCAGGCTTCAGCGAAGGAAAGAAATTATGATTTTGATCCTGAGCTTTTAGCCCGCAACAAACTAGCAGCAGCCATTTTGTTTACTAGCCAAGGAGCAGTATTGACCCAAGCAGGCGAAGAGTTTGGCCGTACCAAACAAGGAGACGAAAATTCTTTCCGTTCACCGATAGAAATTAATCAGCTAGACTGGAAACGCGCACAAACTTTTAATGAGTTGCGGTCATTTTATCAAGGTATGTGGCAGATCCGTAAATTCTATCCTCCATTAAGAGATGCCACTATTCGGACAGCTGAAAGCATGGTCTTTTATGAGACAAAGGATGAAAATCGCTTGGCGTATCAAGTACCCAATCGTGACAAACAGCATCCATGGCGTTCCTTGTTCGTTTTACTCAACAGCACGGAAGAAAGCTGGTCTTTTGACTTACCGACGACAACAGAAAATGCCACATGGCACCTCGTTGCTGACCCCAAAGGAGCTGGGATCGCTTCTCGCGGCGTAGCAGCGCCAAGGATAACCATCGACCCATTGTCCTTCTGCATTTTGGCGGAACAAAGTAACTAATCAAAGTAGAAGCTAAAACAAACTAAAAATTTTAGTTTGTTTTAGCTTTTTTGGTAGTAAAAAAACAATTCTTTTGCTATACTTTTAACAGAATGAGAAGCAGAAAGCGGTGAGCAAATGAAAGTTGTGATCTCTGATATTGCCCGAAAAGCTGGCGTTTCCAGCGGAACAGTCTCTAATGCGATCAACAATCGGAAGGGGATCAGTGAACAAAAACGGCAAGCGATCTTGAAGATCGCTCGTGAGATGGGGTATTTTGATCAGCGAGAAATTAAAAAAACGGAAAGTCAAAAAATCAAATTTGTCATAATGAACAAACAAGGAAATGTCGTAGGGGATACGCCTTTCTTTTCTGAATTGATCCGAGGAATCGAAATGGAGTGCAGTACGTTAGGCTATGAACTGGTCATTTCCCATATCACACTGGCACCAGAAGAAGACCCGATTGAAAAGATCCGTCCAGAATTAGCAGATGGTTTGCTATTGTTAGGAACGGAATTGGAAAAACAAGATTTAGCAGTCTTCCGTCATTTGGAAGTACCCTTAGTGATTTTAGATACGATTTTTAATTCGCAGGACTTTGATTTTGTCGCCATCAATAATCGTGACAGCGCCTATGAGATCGTTGAAAAGATGATCGAAAAAGGCCACCGAGACATCGGTATCATCAATTCAACCTTTCAAATCAACAACTTCCGTGAACGCAAGCAAGGGTTTATTCAAGCGATCCAAGAGCATGATCTGATCCATTATGAAGAGACGGAAGCCTTAGTAGAACCCACCTTGGAAGGCTCCTATCAAGACATGAAGGTCTATTTGGAATCCTTGCGTGCCGATCAGCGACCGTTACCAAGCGCCTTTTTTGCGGTCAATGACAATATCGCCATCGGTGCCATGAAAGCCATTCGCGAAGTGTTTCCCGATCATCCGATGACCATTGTTGGGTTCGATGATATTCCTTTGGCGGAATTTTGCAACCCACCGCTGACCACCGTCAAAGTAGATAAAGTGTACCTTGGTCGCCAAGCCGTGCGACGCTTGATCGAGAAAATCACGAGTGAAGATGAAAACCATCTGAAAATGCTGGTCGCCACGACGATCGTCGAACGCGAAAGCATCAATTAAGAAGAAAAATAATATGAAAAATAAGAAAAAGGACAAAACGTTTAGCAAGCGTTTTGTCCTTTTTTAGTTATTTAACAAAAATATTTATCTAAAACTATTGCAAAATATTTAGCTTGTGCTATATTTAAGGTGTAAAAAGTAAGGGATTACATTTTGAGGAAGTGAATAGATGACACAGATCGGTCTCTTTTGTGCAACTGGGCTCTCCAGCGCACTGCTCGTCAAAGCGCTCAAAGAACAACTAGCGGATGATCAGCATTACCAAGTCAATTCCGCGCCTTTTTCAGAAATATTTATGGTGGGGAATGACTATGATTTTTTGATTTTAGCTCCTCAAACCCGCTTCAATCAAGCGAAAGTCGCCGCAGCCTTTCCTGATAAAAAAATCGTTTTACTGACGGATGAGGAATTTCTGAGCAAAAATGTTGCACGAATCGTCGAAGAAATAAAAATTTAGCTAAATATACTAAAACGCAAAGGGTGGTTTTATGGATAAAGTAACCATCGGGTTCGCCCCGACTAGAAGAAATTTGTTTAGTGCAGCAGCAGCCATTGAGTACGCCAATCTGACACGACAAAAAATGGACGAACTCGCTATTGATTATGTAGATATTTTAGATATCAACGAAGACGGCTTGCTATACGATGATGAAGGGGTTGAAAAAATCGCCGAAAAATTCAAAGCAGCAAAAATCGACGGTCTTTTTCTAGCCAATGAAAACTTTGGTACGGAATACGCCTGTGCTCGTTTAGCCAAAAAACTAGATGTTCCCGTCTTATTATGGGGACCCAAAGATGAGACGCCAGCCGCCGACGGTTCACGTTTGCGGGATACGCAATGCGGTCTTTTCGCTATCGGGAAAGTCTTACGCCGTTTCAAGGTACCTTTCACCTATGTCAAAAATTCTGATATTGATTCACCGGAATTTGCCCGCGGATTGCAAGACTTTATCAAAGTCTGCAATGTCGTCAAGACCTTCAAACAAACACGAATCTTGCAAGTTGGCCCACGCCCTTTTGATTTTTGGACTGTGATCTGCAACGAAGGCGAACTATTGGAGCGTTTCAATATCTCGCTATCACCAGTACCGATCCAAGAAGTGGTGCAAGAAATCAAGAAAGTCAAAGAACAGCAGCCAGATAAATTGCAAGCAGTCATTGATTATTTCGAAACCAATACGGAAGTACAAATTTCGGCGAAAGATTTGGAGATGGTGGCAGCCCTTAAAGTGGCCTTGCAAAACTTATGTGAAAGCTACGGCTGCAATGCAGGGGTCATCCAGTGTTGGACAGCCTTACAAGACGAAATCGGTATTTTACCGTATGCCTCCCTGTCGCTTTTACAAGAAGAAGGTCTGCCTTTTGTCTGTGAGACGGATGTTCATGGGGCAATCTCGGAACTGTTGGTCGAAGCCGCTTCGTTAGGGGAACACCGTGCGATCTTTGCGGATGTCAACTGCCGCCATCCAGAAAACGAGAATGGCGAATTGCTGCAGCACTTAGGGGTTTTTGCTTATTCCACCGCAGAGACCAAACCGATCTTGCCGCAACGGCATTTTGTTTTTGACTATCCAGGATCAGTCGCTTTTCGGGCAATCAAAGACGAGTATACGCTGTGTCGCTTTGATGGGGACAATGGCGAGTATTCGCTGCTGATGGGAACCGGTAAAGGCATCGATGGGCCGTACAATCAAGGGACCTATCTCTATCTGGAATTTGCGAATTTGAATCGCTTGGAATTCAAACTCGTTGAAGGACCTTATATTCATCATGTTGCAGCGGTCAGAAAAAATGTGGTGCCTATCTTGTACGAAGCGTGCAAATACATCGGCGTACAGCCAGATTTTTATGATCCAATCGAAGAAGACGTCAAAGCATACTTGAGAGGGGATCAATCATGGAAATAAACGAGCTGGAAATGAAGGCTTTAACGATTCGAAAATCCGTGTTAGAGCTGATCTATCAGGCAAAAACGGGTCATACTGGTTCGGATCTTTCTTGTACCGATATTTTAGTGGCCCTGTATTATCAGATAATGAATGTAGATGCGAAAGATCCTCAAAAGCATGATCGTGACCAGTATATCCAAAGTAAAGGACATGCTGCAGAAGTACTATGGGCCGTTTTAGCGGTCAAAGGCTTTTTGCCGAAAGAAGAATTAGCTACCTTTTCGCAATTTGGTTCACGATTGATCGGTCATCCAAACAATAAAGTAGCTGGTGTTGAGATGAATACTGGTTCGCTAGGTCACGGTTTACCCGTCGCAGTAGGGATCGCCTTGGCTGGCAAACTGGATCATCGCACGTATCAAACTTATACGTTGTTGGGAGATGGCGAATTAGCAGAAGGCTCGGTATGGGAAGGAGCCATGGCGGCTGCCAACTACCAGCTAGATAATTTGACCGCCATCATTGATCGCAACGGCTTGCAGATCACTGGAGCCTCGGAAGATGTGATGGCAGTGGAGCCGCTAGATGAAAAATGGCGTGCCTTTGGTTGGGATGTGCATATCGTTGATGGCAATGACATGGCTGCCTTGGTGGCTGCATTAGAAAAACCGCATCAGCCCAATCAACCAAAGCTGATCATTGCTAAAACCATCAAAGGCAAAGGCTATTCCGCAGCCGAAAATCAAGCGCAATGGCATCATAAAGTGCCAACGGCAGAAGAGCTTGCACAAGCCATTGCCGAACTTGATCAGCAAATGGAGGTTTTGACTCATGGGAAAAAATAATATTGCCAATCGCCAAGCGATGTGCGACGTATTGATCGAAGAAGGAAAAAAGAATCCTGCTATCACGGTGTTGACCAGTGATTCTCGTGGTTCCGCTTCGTTAGCACCTTTTGCCAAGGAATTACCGACACAATTGGTGGAAGTAGGGATCGCAGAGCAAAACATCGTCAGTATTGCGGCCGGCTTAGCCCATATGGGCAAACGCCCCTTCGTTGCATCCCCGGCTTGTTTTCTCAGCATGCGCAGTATCGAACAGATCAAAGTCGATGTCGCGTATTCGAATAAAAATGTCAAACTCGTAGGCATCAGCGGCGGTGTCAGTTATGGGGCATTAGGCATGAGTCATCATTCCTTGCAAGACATCGCAGTGGCACGAGCGATCCCTAATTTGCAAGTGCTGTTGCCAGCAGATCGCTTTGAAACGATCCAAATGTTTAAAGCCTTAGCGGCATCAAATGAACCAGCCTATATCCGTCTCGGTCGCAATCCTGTTGAAGATTGTTATGATTCTGCAGATTATTCTTTTGAGATCGGCAAAGCGATTGAACTGAGAAGCGGCCAAGATGTCGCATTGATCGCTACCGGCGAAACCGTGCGCCAAGCGTTGGATGCTGCTGAGCTGCTGGAAAAACAAGGCATTACTGCCACCGTCTTAAACGTCCATTCCTTGAAACCGTTTGATGCCGAAGCGGTCAAACGAGTGGCGAAAGAGACGGGCACCGTGATCACTGTGGAAGAACATAGCCTATACAACGGCTTAGGAGCTGCCGTGGCGGAAACACTGGCAGAAGAAACGAGCATTCGACAAAAAATCATTGCTTTTCCGGATGAAGCCTTGATTACTGGTTCTTCGTCAGAACTGTTTGCCCATTATGGATTAGATGGTGCCTCCATAGCGAAAACAGCGGTTGCGTTTCTAGGAGCTTAAGATGGACAAGACCTATCAGCTTGTTTTAGATCAGAGTACATCCGGTACCAAGCTCTTACTGTTTCAAGAAGGGAAAATCGTGCAGCGTTACGATAAAAAACATCGCCAAATTTATCCAAAAGTCGGGTGGGTCGAACATGATCCCCTCGAGATTTGGCAAAATGTCCAAGAATTGCTGGCACAAGTGTTTCAAGAACAAGCGATCACTGCAGATCAAATCGTTTCCTTGTCATTGACCAATCAGCGGGAAACGATCGTTGCTTGGGATCGATTGACCGGCAATCCCCTGTACAATGCGATCGTGTGGCAATGCAACCGCAGCGCCGCGATTTGTGAAGAATTGACGGCACAGGGCTGGGAAAAGACGATCAATCAAAAGACCGGTTTGCGCTTAGACCCGTATTTTTCCGGCACCAAAGTTAAATGGCTGGCCCAAGAATTATCGGCCATCAAGGAAAAGTCGGGGACTGGCGAATTGGCGATCGGTACGATGGACAGTTGGCTGTTGTGGAATTTAACGCAAGGGACAGTATTTGCGACAGAAGCCAGCAACGCTTGCCGAACATTGTTTTACAATATTGAAGAGGGCCGTTGGGATGCAGAACTCGTCAAACTTTTTGGCATCCATTTAGCAGACTTGCCAGTGATCAAACCTGCTGATACGGTTTTCGGTAGCTATCACGGAATCCCTATCAAAGGGATCTTAGCGGATTCACAAGCGGCATTATTCGGGGAAGGTTGTCAAAGCCTTGGGGATGTAAAAATCACGATGGGTACCGGTTGTTCGATCATGATGCAAGTGCAGCAGGAGCAGACGTTGCGGGATCGCCGCATTTTGACGACGGTCGGCTGGCAAACTAGCCAAGAAACAGCATTTGCGCTAGAAGGCATCATCCGTTCCTGTGGTGACGCCATCAACTGGTTCAGTGAGCAAGTGGCTCCGCTGCCAGATGTAGCTGAGATCTGTCGAGAAGTGCTGACCAATGACAGTCAAGAAGACATCTATTTTATCCCAGCATTGCAAGGAATGGGCGCCCCTTTTTGGGATAATACGATGACCGCTAGCTTTGTCGGCATGAAACGTACGACGACGACTCATGAGCTATTGAAAGCCGTTTTAGAAAGCATCATTTTTCAAATCAAAGCAGTGATCGATGTGATGGAAGAAGTCGCTGAACGACTGATCAATCAGGTTATGATCGATGGCGGTGTTTCGAAAAACCGCGCCTTGATGAGCTTATTGGCGACTTTGATCAATAAACCCGTCATCGTCAGCGAAGTCGAAGAATTTTCAGCCATCGGCACAATGCGTGTTGCCAATCCAACTATGAATGAACCAGCTATTCAGCAAACCACGATCGTTCCGCAAGCCGAACAGGCCGTGATCCGTTTGAAATATGAAAAATGGAAACGGTTCATTGAGAAGTCAGTTGCTTTTATAGAAGGATAAAGGAGGAGCTATATGGAAACCCAACGAATCCAATTGAATCAAACGGCTTACGTGGATACCTATTTATTGCACCAATCCAAAGAGTACAATGTCGGCAAGAAACGACCGCTAGTGATCGTCTGTCCAGGCGGCGGCTACGCATTTACCAGTGATCGAGAGGCGGAAGTCATTGCCTTGAAATTCAATAGTATCGGGCTAAATAGCGTTGTTTTATGGTACACCACCGGTGACCAAGTGAAAAACGTTCCCCACAATGCCTTGATGGAAGCCGCCCAAACCGTCAAGATCATTCGTGAGCATGCTCAAGAATGGTTGGTGGATGAGGAGCAAATCATCGTTTGCGGTTTTTCAGCAGGCGGACATCTAGCGTTGCAGTTAGCGACGCGCTGGCACGATGCTGAGCTGGCAGAAGCGTTGGGCGTTAGCAGTGACTTACTGAAAGTGAATTTGGCGATCGCCGGCTACCCATTGGTTTATCAAGAGCATGCCTTCCCAATCGATGAGCTAGGCTTTGCCGCTAGTCTGATCGAAGCACCTTTAACTGCCAACGAACGCTTTTTTGGGAGTAAACAACCCACGGAAGAAGCCATTCAATCCATGAACATTTTGCATCATGTCGATCAGTGGACACCTCCGATGTTTCTCTGGCATACGACGGAAGACGTCTTAGTCGATGTGGCGCACTCGTTGAAGTTGGCGGTCAAATTAAGAGAAGCAGAAATTCCATTTGAACTGCATATTTTTGAAAAAGGCGAACACGGAATGGCATTAGCGGATCGAACAACGGCACGCAAGCCAAGTCACCTCAATGCCCATGTCGCCAAATGGTTTGAGCTGTGCGAAGGCTGGCTCAGCAGTTATATTGATTAATAACCGCCGGTGCACAACTTGTGCCGATGAAAGGAGAGCACCACCGTGAAAATCAACGTAAGTCAAAACCAGCGCACCTTATTGCGAGACGGACAGCATTTCTTTTATTTAGCCGATACTTGCTGGAGTGCCTTTACTAGTATTCAAGAAAATGACTGGATCACCTACTTAGACAAACGCAAAGAGCAGGGCTTCAATACCCTTCAAATCAATGTGTTACCGCAATGGGATCGCAGCCGTGGTCAATTTGACTGCTTGCCGTTTCCCGTTGATGCGGGCGTCTTTGATTTTACAGTTTGGGAGGATACCTATTTCGAACGGGCTCAGAGTCTTTGTAAAGTTGCCGATGAGAAAGGCTTTACTTTAGCGTTGGTCGTCTTGTGGTCAAACTATGTCGCCGGCACGTGGGCTAGCCAGTTGGACAAAGAACGCAACGTGTTGCCGGAGGATTGCCGCCAGGCCTACTATCAAAAAGTGATTACGACTTTTGATGCCTTCCATCCGATCTACTTTATTGGTGGCGATACGGATTTCCCAACACAGCCAACCATCGATACGTATCTAGAAGCCTTTGCTTTCTTTGAAAAGCATTCGCCCAATACCCTGAAAACTATTCATATCAAGGGACGTTTTGAAGAAATCCCTGAACCTATCGTCGAACGTTTGGACTTATTTTTATACCAATCAGGTCATAACAGCGCCTTTTTGAATATGCCTTATTATTTGGCAGAGCGTTTTTATCAACGAGAACCGCAGCTGCCGATCATCAACTCAGAACCTTGTTATGAACAAATGGGCTATGCCCGCCACGTATACGGCCGATTTGGCCAAAAAGATGTCCGCAAAGCAGCATGGCAATCATTGTTAGCCGGCGGCTCGGCTGGGATCACGTACGGTGCCCACGGCATCTGGAGTTGGCAAACCCCGACGGCGACCTTTGCGGAAGAAATCGGGGAAGCGTTTGACCGTCCGATGATTTGGCCAGAAGCTTTGTCTTTTCCTGGGGCAGATGACTATGGCTTTATCAAGCAATTATTTGAATTATTAAATATTCAGGAGCTTGTGCCTTGCCAAGAGCGCTTGATCGATGCAGATGAACAGATTCGTATGGCAGCTATCGCAGGAAGGAATGATGCCTTGCTTTACTTGCCAAGCAATACAACAGTTCGCCTGCAAGGAGATCTTTCTACAGCGACCGTCACATTGATCGATTTGAACAGCAATCGTTTCTTGAAACCAAAACTGACAGTTACCAATGGTATCACTGTTTTCCATCCCCACAATTGTCACGAAGACGTATTGTTCGTTATCCAAATAAAGGAGTGAAAAGAAAATGGATAAATATATGGATAAGGTATTAGTATTTGCAGATAAAATCTCCAACAATCGGTATTTAAAGGCAATTTCAAACGGGTTGATGGCGACGCTTCCGATCAACATCATTGGCTCGATCGCCTTGTTGTTAGCAGTTTTGCCGATTCAAGGGTGGACAGATTTTATCAACTCTATCAATATTGGCGGTTATTTTTCCGTCGGTTACAGTATGACCGTTGGGGTTATCTCAGTGTACGCTTCCTTTCTGGTCGGTCACCGTTTAGCGACAGAATTTAAGCAGTCGGCGGTCCCTGCCGGCATCGTTTCGTTGTTTGCCTTTTTGATGATGACGCCAATGGTCACCTTGGAGGAAACAACGACCCTCGACATGAGTAAACTCGGCGCTCAAGGCTTGTTTACCGCTATGATCTGCGGCATAGTCTTTGCTCGTTTGTACTGCTTTATTTTAGAAAAAAATATCGCCATCAAAATGCCGGCAGGTGTGCCGCAATTTGTGACGGATACCTTCGCCGGTTTGATTCCCGCAATTATTTCTGGGTTTACCGCGATCGTCATTAGCTGGGCATTCAGTTTTACTTCTTATGGCTCATTCTCAGATTTCATCTATCAAATCTTGGCAATGCCGCTGCAAAGCTTGTCTTCTAGTGTAGGTTCATTGTTATTTATTGTACTGATCCAAATGGTGCTATGGTTCTTCGGTATCCATGGTTCGTTGGTGGTGGGTAGCTTTGTCACCGCTTTATACTTACCAATGGATGTGGAAAATATGGATGCTTTAGCTAGCGGCGTTGCTCGTTCCGAGCTGCCGAATATTTTGAGCAAGTCATTTTATGATTTGTTTGCTGGTATTGGTGGGGCTGGGGGAACGTTATCATTGATTATCGTTATTTTGCTGTTGGCGAAATCAAAACAATCACGGACAGTTGCTAACCTGAGTGCCGTTCCTGGATTGTTCACCATTAATGAGCCGGTGATTTTTGGCTTACCGCTGATTTTGAATCCAATCATGGCGATTCCGTTCATATTAACACCATTGGTTCAAGTGCTTGTGGCGTACCTAGCGATCTGGAGTGGGATCGTCCCACGACTTAGTGGCGTACAAGTTCCTTTTGGCACACCGATTTTTCTAAATGGGTTTCTAGCCGGCGGCTGGCAGGTCGCAATTCTACAAGTCGTTTGCGTTTTGGCAGGCTGCCTGTTGTACATTCCTTTTGTCAAAATATTAGATAAAGGAAAATTAAAAACAGAAGCAGAAGCTGCGCAAGCTGAGGGACACCCCCAAACAGAAAGTATCGATGCAACGGGAGAAACAGTCTAAAAGAAACCGATTTTATGATGACAATCTGACTGCTTAATGCTATAGTAAAAACAGAAAAACCCAAGTTGGATTGTTACTGACTCGATCAGGCAAAACCTAAATGAGAAAACGCTCTTTGTAGCGGCTCTTATTTAGGTTTTTTATTTTTTTCGGGTATTTCTTAGAATGTTAAGCAGCAAAGTTATTGTTTCAGTTACTTGCAAACATATGACTTTGTTAAAATAAATTAGGCAAAGGAGAACGAGCAAATGGCAAAATTTCCAGAAAATTTCTTATGGGGCGGCGCGACCGCAGCGAATCAATTAGAAGGGGCGTTCAATCGCGATGGCAAAGGCTTGTCAGTGGCGGATGCAATGCCTGGCGGCAAACAGCGTTTAGCGATTTTAGGCAGTGATACGTTTGATTGGACGATCGATGAGGACAAATACACCTACCCAAATCATCGCGGGATCGACCATTATGACCGTTTCAAAGAAGACATTGCGTTGTTTGCGGAAATGGGCTTCAAGAGCTATCGTTTTTCAATCGCTTGGACACGTATTTTTCCAAAAGGTGATGAAACGACACCGAACGAAGCTGGGTTAGCATTTTACGATGCGTTGATTGATGAATGTTTGAAATACGGGATCGAGCCAGTGGTTACGATCTCCCACTATGAAATGCCCTTGCATTTAGCCAAAGAATACGGTGGCTGGAAAAATCGAGCATTAATCGATTTCTATGAGCGTTTTGCAAAAGTCGTTTTGGAACGTTTCCATAGTAAAGTCAAATACTGGATGACTTTCAATGAAATCAATTCAGCTTTCCATTTCTCCGCATTGAGCCAAGGAATGGTCAACAGTACGGGTGCTAGCGACTTTACAAACGTGATCCAAGCGTGGCACAACCAATTTGTTGCCAGCAGTAAAGCAGTCAAAATTGGGCATGAATTGAATCCTGAGTTACAAATTGGTTGCATGATCATTTATGCAACGACCTATAGCATTGATGCAAACCCAGTCAACCAAGTAGCAACAATGATCCATAACCAAGCCTTCAACTACTACTGTGCCGACGTGCAAGTACGTGGGAAATATCCAGCATTTACTGATCGCTTGTATAAAGAGCATGGGGTCAAGAAGGAAGATCTTGATATTACCGAAGAAGATTTAGCATTGATTGCTAAGTATACCGTCGATTATATTGGATTTAGCTATTACATGTCTTCTGCAGTGGATATCACAACAGAAGAAGCTGATGAAGTACAAGGTAACTTGTTGGGTGGTGTCCGCAATCCATTCTTGGAAGCAAGTGAATGGGGCTGGCAAATCGATCCAGAAGGACTGCGCATTGCGTTGAATGAATTGTATGATCGGTACCAGAAACCATTATTTATCGTGGAAAATGGTTTAGGAGCTATCGATACTATTAGTGAAGATGGCAAAATCGAAGACGATTACCGAATTGATTACTTACGTCGTCATATCGAAGCAATGGGTGAAGCGATTGAAGATGGTGTTGACCTGATGGGATATACACCATGGGGATGTATTGACCTCGTTAGCGCGTCAACCGGAGAAATGAGCAAACGCTATGGCTTTATCTACGTGGACTTTGATGATGAAGGTAATGGCACAATGGATCGATTAAAGAAAAAATCCTTCGATTGGTATAAACAAGTGATTGCTTCAAATGGAGAATATTTAGCGTAAGATTAATACTCGTTTTTTTATAGCCGCACAACACGGATTATCGTTGTGCGGTTATTTTGCTGAAAAAATAGATTGTCTGAATAGAGTAAAAAATCTAAAAATAATAGATAACACATCATAAAAATTTTAATCAGAAAAACTTTAATAATTGCACTTGGTAAGCGGAATAAAACTAAATTTTCAAATAAATTTTTCAAGAATGGCTGACTCTTTCTTTCCAACTAAAAGGGGACCAACATATTTTTGATGATATGGAAAATTTTGCAAATTTAGAAGGGCGTTGTGGTTTTCTTCTGAAATGTTTCACGTGAAGCATTTTTACAGAAGATAGTTACATCAAATGCAATATTTTCGAAAATAGCGACTCTATTTTGTGAAGCGGATGAGTTTCTCTTAGAACGTTTGGATTAATAAAAATTATTTCGAGCCGATTAAAGAAGTAAGAGAACGGAGTATGAAAAATTGTTTCCCCTCATCTATTCGAATAATTGGTCTTTACCATATGATGGTGATAAGATTAAAACATAGAAATGTAGAGCATTTTGCTTGTGAAAACGTTTCAATTTTAAAGAATGGAGAGTAAGCGATTAAAAAATAAAAATAGTAGGCAAGTTGCTTCTTTTTTACTTAAGAGAGGAGTATATTCGTATTTGGAATTTTTCTTTATTTAGAATAATTTTAATGTATTTTTTTAGAAATAGGGGGATGTAAAATGGATATTGTAACATTAGCACGAATCCAGTTCGCGATGACGACGATTTTTCACTTTTTCTTTGTACCGTTTTCGATCGGAACTGGTGTCGTTGTTGCAATCATGGAGACACTTTATGTGATCAAAAAAGATGAAAAATATCGCCGAATGACAAAGTTCTGGGGAAATATTTTTCTATTAAGTTTTGTGGTAGGAGTGGTAACTGGGATCATTCAAGAATTTCAATTTGGAATGAACTGGTCTGATTATTCTCGTTTTGTTGGGGATATTTTTGGTGCTCCTTTGGCGTTAGAAGCATTGCTAGCCTTCTTTTTGGAATCAACTTTCTTAGGATTGTGGATTTTCACATGGGATAAAGTCAGCCCTAAACTGCATATGACGTTCTTTTGGTTAGTTACTATTGGCTCGATGCTCTCTGCTTTCTGGATTTTAGCTGCCAATAGTTTTATGCAACATCCAGTTGGATACACATTGAACAATGGTCGTGCTGAGATGACTGACTTCGGAGCCCTGTTAGCTAACCCGCAAGTCTGGTATGAGTTCCTTCATGTTATTACTGCAGCAATTGCCATGGGAGGAATTCTGATTGCAGGAATGTCAGCTTTCCAATTGTTGAAAAAAGACAAGAAAGTTGACCGTGATTTTTTCAAAAAATCAATGCGGATCGGTTTTGCAGTAGCTTTGTTTGGTTCAATTACGGTGTTGATCGCAGGTGACGAACAAATGAAGTATTTGGTTGAAGAACAACCAATGAAATTTGCAGCAATGGAAGGTACGTATGAAGATACCGGAGATCCTGCGGCATGGACTGTAGTTGCATGGGCAAATGAACGAGAACACAAACGGGTTTTTGGTGTTGAGATTCCTTATATGTTGAGTATCCTTGCATTTAACGAACCATCTGGTTCGATTGATGGAATGAACACAGTGAATCAAGATTTGATCGAACGTTACGGAGATCGGAACTATTTTCCTCCGGTCAACACATTGTTTTGGAGCTTCCGGATCATGGCAGGTTTCGGTGCATTGATGTTGTTGGTTTCTTCATTGGGGTTATTCTTTACGCGTAAGAAGAAGCCTTCGCTATTTGAGAAACGTTGGATGCTTTGGGTAGTGGCTATAACATTATTTACCCCATTCATTGCAAATACAGCAGGGTGGCTGATTACGGAATTGGGTCGCTACCCATGGACAGTCTATGGTCTATTTACGATTGAAGATAGTGTTTCGCCAAATGTATCGGCAACTTCGCTTGTTATCTCAAATATTGTTTACTTTGTTCTTTTCTCTGGTTTGGCATTAACAATGGTTTATTTGATTCGGCGAGAGTTAGGACATGGTCCTGAAAACAACCAGATGGAAGGAACGCTGCACGAAGCAGAAGAAGATCCATTTGATAAGGAGGCGTTTGAAGGATGACCGGATTGCAACTAATGTGGTATGTATTGATTGGCATTTTGTTTGCCGGCTTCTTCTTTTTAGAAGGATTTGACTTTGGTGTGGGGATGTCTGTCCAGACATTGACCCATAATGAACAGGAAAAAGATCAGATCGTGCATACGATCGGACCAGTGTGGGACGGGAATGAAGTTTGGTTGATTACCGCAGGTGGCGCGATGTTTGCTTCTTTCCCTTACTGGTATGCCTCTTTGTTCAGTGGTTATTATTTGATTTTGTTATTGATACTAGTCGGATTGATTATACGCGGT
This sequence comes from Enterococcus sp. 125944, assembly GCF_051909435.1. Taxonomy (NCBI): domain Bacteria; kingdom Bacillati; phylum Bacillota; class Bacilli; order Lactobacillales; family Enterococcaceae; genus Enterococcus; species Enterococcus sp. 125944. Next base: position 90,181 of record NZ_JBQASY010000013.1, read on the forward strand.
GTTTCCTTTGAGTTTCGGGCAAAAATGCCTGAAGACCGTAAAAATATGTGGAATTGGACATTAACCATTGGCAGTACATTGGTGCCTTTTATGTTCGGACTCTTGTTTACAAGTATGGTCCAAGGCATGCCAATTGATGCAGAGGGAAATATGTCCGCGCACTTCGGTGACTACGTCAATCTCTTCTCTGTAGTTGGCGGGATTGCCCTAACTTTGCTTTGCTACTTACATGGATTGAATTATATTGCACTAAAAACTACTGGTCCGATTCGTGACCGTGCCCGAAATTATGCGAGTGCCTTTTATGGTGTGCTATATTTTGGTTTGGTGGCGTTTGCCGCGCTACTTTATTTCAAAACAGATTTCTTTGAAAAACATTTTGCTTCGACGCTTCTTTTGCTGATTGTGATTGTGGCTTTGACGCTGATAGCGAATATCTCTGTATTTAAAGGGAAAGAAATGGTGGCATTTATTGCTAGTGGTTTGACCATGGTGGCGCTAGTCGGATTGTTGTTCTCTGGTTTGTTCCCACGAGTATTGATTAGCTCAATCGACCCTAGTTATGATTTGTTGATTGCAGAAGCTTCCTCTAGTCACTACACATTGAAGATCATGAGTTATTTATCACTGACAATCTTGCCGTTTGTTTTGGCTTATACAGCATGGACCTACTATATTTTCCGTAAACGAATTAGTCATACTGAGCTGACGGAGGGTTATTAATGATCGACAAACAAATCATAGAGCTTCCCGGAATGAAACGGTTAATGGGATTGCTTGCAGGACTTTCTTTCCTGCAAGCTCTCTTCATCATTGGACAAGCCTATGGTCTTGCTAGTGGGATCACTGGATTATGGGAAGGACAATCGTTAGAAGAGCAGTGGGGCTGGATTCTACTGTTCTTTTGTTCGTTTTTAGGTCGCCAGGCCATTGTTTATTTTCGGACAAAGAAATTAGACAGCTATAGTTACCAGCAAGCTACTGAATTACGTAATCAACTGCTAGAAAAGATTTTTCGTGTAGGACCACAAATCGTTCAGCAACAAGGTACCGGAAACATTACAACGATGGTATTGGAAGGCATTAGTCAGGTAGAAAACTATTTACAACTAATATTGGCAAAAATTATGAACATGTCGATCATTCCTTGGGTGATTTTGGCTTTAGTATTTTACTTGGATTGGATCTCAGGTCTGGTTTTATTGCTGGTTTTTCCACTGATCATTATTTTTATGATCATCCTAGGCTATGCCGCCCAAAGTAAAGCTGAAAAACAATACCGCACATTTCAATTATTGTCCAACCACTTTATTGATTCATTACGTGGAATCGACACCTTGAAACTTTTTGGGATCAGCAAAAAATATGGAAAAAGTATCTTCGCTTCTAGCGAACGTTTTCGTAAAGCAACGATGGGATCGTTGAGAGTCGGAATTCTTTCCACTTTTGCATTGGATTTTTTCACAACATTGTCCATCGCTGTGGTTGCGGTTTTACTGGGGCTGCGTTTGATCAATGAAGAAATCTTGTTATTTCCAGCACTAACGATTTTGATTTTATCTCCGGAGTATTTTTTACCAATTCGCGATTTTTCAAGTGATTACCATGCGACTTTAGATGGGAAAAATGCAATGACCGCTGTATCTACGATTTTATCTGAGCCAGAAGCAGCCATTGATCCAGTAAGTTTACCTCAATGGCAAGCTGATTCGGAACTATCGATTCATTCGTTATCTTTTGATTATGGAGAAAAGTCTGTTTTGAAAGATATTGCATTGGAGGTCCAAGGATTTCAAAAAATTGGGATCATTGGGATGAGTGGCTCTGGAAAATCAACGCTGATCAATAACTTAAGCGGCTTTTTGATTCCGAAAGAAGGCGAAATTACTTTTGATGGCCAAAAAATGACTGCATTAAGACAGTCGGATTGGCAGCAGCAACTAGTTTATATTCCCCAAAACCCCTATATCTATCGGATGACTTTGCGAGAAAATGTGGCTTTCTATCAGCCAAATGCTACTGAAGAACAAGTGTGGCAAGCAATCGAAGTTGCAGGTTTAACGAAATTAGTTCAAGAATTGCCGCAAGGAATCGATACAATGCTAGGTGAAGGGGAACGCCATCTAAGCGGTGGACAGGCGCAACGAATTGCGTTGGCTCGTGCTTTCTTAGACCAGCATCGAAAAATTTTATTATTTGATGAGCCAACTGCCCATTTAGATATTGAAACAGAAGTAGAATTGAAAGAACGGATGCTTCCGTTGATGGAGAACCATCTAGTCTTCTTTGCGACACATCGCTTGCACTGGATGGAAGAGATGGATCAAATCCTAGTAATGGATCAAGGCAGAATTGTTGAGCGAGGGACATTGGCAGAACTGCAAGCAAAGAATGGCGCTTTCGTTGCGTTAGTCAATGGGATGAGGAGGGAACAACTTGAATAAAATCGGTCTCTGGCGTTCGCTAAAAACAGATACCTGGGTCAAACCCTTTCTTTCAAAGTACAAAAAGGTTCTTGCAGCAGCGCTGTTTTTAGGATTTATGACATTCTTTTGCGGAGGCGCGTTAATGTTTAATTCTGGCTATCTGATTAGCCGCTCTGCCTCAATTCCAGAGAATATTTTGTTAGTATACATTCCAATCGTTCTGACCCGAGCATTCGGGATCGGCCGACCAGTTTTTCGTTATGTTGAACGACTGACAAGTCATAATTGGGTGTTGCGAATGACATCGAACCTACGCCTAAAACTATACAATGTTGTCGAAAAAGATGCCGTTTTCTTTAAGCAGACCCATCGAACTGGCGATATTTTAGGATTATTAGCAGAAGATATCAACCATATCCAAAACTTATATCTGCGAACGATTTTCCCTACGGTGATTGCTTGGTTATTGTATACTTTTCTGATTATCGGATTAGGGTACTTTTCGTTAGGATTTGCATTGGTAATGTTGCTGTTGTTGGGAATAAATGTGTTTGTGCTGCCGCTCTGGTCCGTTGTGATCAATGGCGCTCGTCAAGAAAAGCAAAAACAAATGAAGAATCAATTATATACAACGTTGACTGATAATGTGCTAGGAGTTTCTGACTGGGTATTTTCACAGCGAGGAGCGGAATACGTCGATGAACACAAGCAATTGGCGGCAAATCTACGAAGCGTTGATGAGAAAATCAATCGTTTTGATCGAAAAAGAGATTTCCTTTTACAAGTGATCTTCGGGGTGATTACGGTTGCGTTGATTGTCTGGACAAGTCAGCGATTTCCTGGCGAGCACGGTGGCTTAGCTAATTGGATCGCAGCATTTGTCCTTTGTGTCTTTCCTTTGGTAGATGCTTTCGCACCATTGCCTTCAGCGGCACAAGAAACCAATATATACAAAGATTCGATTGATCGTTTTAATGCATTACCAGAAAAAGAGGAACAAAAACGGACAGCATCAGCTATAAGTGCACCGTTCAATTTAGAAGTGAATCAGGTTAGTTTCCATTATCCATCTGAAAAAGAGGTACTAAAGAATCTTAGCTTAACGATTCCTGCGCATCAAAAACTGGCAATATTGGGACGTAGCGGTTCTGGGAAAAGTACCTTTGCTTCTTTGCTCAGGGGAGATTTATTGCCGACCCAAGGTAGTATTACCTTAAATGGTGAGCCGGTAGCAAGTTTTGGTGAAGATATTAGCGAATGGATTGGAGTCATCAACCAGAGTCCTTATTTGTTCCATACAACGATTTTAAATAATTTGCGGATTGGTAATGAAGAAGCGTCAGAAGAAGAAGTTTGGGACGTACTGAAACGAGTAGGCTTATCAGAGATGGTGACAGCTCTGCCAGAAGGTTTGCGAACCATGGTTGATGAAGCAGGGTTACGTTTTTCCGGCGGTGAACGCCATCGGTTGGCATTAGCGCGAATTCTTTTGAAGAAAACACCGATTATTTTATTAGACGAGCCAACTGTTGGGCTAGATCCAATCACTGAGCAAGCTGTTTTGGAAACTTTTTTCAATGAGTTGGAAGACAAGACGATTATTTGGATCACCCACCACCTGCAAGGAATCTCACTGATGGATCAGGTCATTTTTATTGAGGATGGAGAATTAACGATGAGCGGTACGCCTGCTGAGTTAGCTGTCGAAAACCAACACTTTCAACAGTTATTGGCTATTGATCAAGGGCGACTGTAATCAAACTGGGACCTTTGCCAAGACAACAAAAAAATCGGCTAGTGATCGACATGAATGTCGGCTTAGTTTTTGAGGAGCATTCGCTCCTCAAAACACTTCACTGTTTACCCGATTGGTTCGTTTATTTTCAGAATAGCTTTCAGTTGCGGAGGATAGAATAAAGAATGATCAATAATTTCGTTGCAAAAGCAGTTGCGTTAGCTCGCGAATTTTTTCTTTGCTAGGGGTGTTCGGCAGCAGTTCGATGTCGGCTAGTGCTTTTTCGGTATAAGAAACAGCAAAATCGGTGGCTTTTTCGACGCCATGATAACGGCGCACTAATTCAGCAACCTCTGTGGCCTCCTCGGTGGTCAACTCGCTTTTTTTGGACAGATAACTTTCAAATGCGGCAGGATTTTGTTCTTTAGCAAAGAGCAGAGGTAATGTATAGACACCTTGTGCCAAGTCTTCAAGAACGGGTTTTTTCAACGTTCCAGAATCTGCTGTATAGTCCAAAATATCATCAAAAACTTGAAAAGCGATGCCGATGTTTCGTCCGATCTCACCAGCCCGTTCTTGGTTTTCTAAGTCGAGACCGCCAAAATGAGCACCTTCGATGCAGGCCAGCCAGAATAATTCGGCAGTTTTACCATTGATGCTTTGTAAGTAATCAGCAATTGATTCATCTATATTGTAGCGTGTGTGCATTTGATCTAATTCTCCCAGCAAAAGGCGTTTCATTGCTTGGGCATTTGTAGCCAAAAAATGAGAGCCATTCATGCTCTCGATCAATAACTCAAAGAATTGGGTGAAGAGCAGGTCACCTGTGTAAACAGCGATATCTTTGCCATATTTTGCTTGGACAGTGATGCGTCCGCGACGCAACGGCGAATCATCAATGATGTCATCGTGAATCAAGGTTGCCATATGTAAGATTTCTAATGAAGCAGCAATTTTGGTTAATTGATCATTTCTTTCATCAATGGGTTCGCCTAGATCAGCGAATAAGAAAAATAATGCTGGACGCAGCATTTTTCCTCCAGAATAAGTAAAATCAACTAATACATCTTGTATTTCTTTGTTACGAACAGTTACGCGTTCTTCAATGATCGAACAGACAGTTTTTAGTCTTTGCTCGATCGAAGGATAATCGATCCAAAAATTCAACATATTAAAACCCTTTCTACCAGTCATTCAGCCCTTATTCTAACTTAAAGGGAGTCTATTGACTAGTTAAGTGCATTTATCAAAAGGAGATGAGTATTTGACACTCCCAGTATTTCTGGAGCTTGTGGAATTTAAAGCGAAAACAGCCAGTGTCCTCCCATTTTTTATCGGAATTTGTTACAGCTGGTATAACTACGGCTCAATTCATTTAGGTTATGTGGTGTTATACTTTATTGCTATGCTGATCTTCAACATGGCAGTAGATATTTTAGATAATTATAACGATTACCATCACGCAACAGAAGTTCATGATTACAAAGAAAAAACAAATATTATCGGACGCGAGCAGCTCTCGCTTCCATTCGTTTTTCGCTTAATGATCGGTATGATCGTCGTTTCGGCGGTGATGGGTATCGTATTGGCCTATTTCGTCGGTTGGCCCTTGTTTTGGATGGGACTTTATTGTTACTTGATTGGTATCTTTTACTCATCAGGTCCGCGGCCTTTATCGAGTTTACCGCTAGGTGAGTTTTTTTCAGGATTTACGATGGGCTTCATGATTTCGTTGATTTGTGTATATTTGAATACTTATGAAACCTTTCAATGGAATAGCGCGACCTTGGGTGGAATATTTCTAATCGCACTACCCAATACATTGTGGATTGCTAACTTGATGCTGGCCAACAACATCTGTGATTTGGAGGAAGATGAAAACAACAATCGTTATACATTGGTGCATTATTTAGGAAAGAGTCAAGGATTACGGCTATTTGTCCTTTTGAACATTATTGCATTTGTAGCGATCTTGACAGCAGTGGTTCTGCATTTAGCACCATGGACGATGTTGTTGACGTTTCTCGTTTTACCATTTGTCTGGAAACAGACAAAACTATTTATGCATAAACAAATCAAACGCGAAACCTTTGTCTGCGCTGTAAAAATCCTTGCGGTCGGTGCATGTGCGCAGGTCATTAGTTTTGCGATCGGTTTGATTTTATAATTTTTTGAAGGAAGAAAGGAAGTAGTAGGAAATGAAGGAAGTTGTCATTTTAGGAGCAGGCTACGCAGGGTTGCGAGCATTGCATGTATTACAAGGAGCAAAAGGTGATTTTCATATTACATTAGTAGATAAGAATGACTACCATTATGAAGCGACAGATTTGCATGAAGTGGCTGCTGGAACGCAGCCAAGAGAGCGAATTAGTTACGATATCGCTGATGTGGTACGACCACAAAAAACAACTTTCCTACAAAATGAAGTTGCAACGATTGACCGTCAAAGTCAACGGATCATGTTTACGGATCAAACATCTCTTTCCTATGATTATTTGATCGTAGCATTAGGATTTGAATCTGAGTCATTTGGGATCCCAGGTGTTAATGAAAACGCATTGGAAATGGTAGATGTTGATTCAGCAGAAACTATTTATCATCATTTATTGAAACAAATGAAAGAATACAAAAAAACACAAGATCCAGATTTATTGAAAATCGTCGTATGTGGGGCGGGATTCACTGGAGTAGAACTCTTAGGTTCTTTAGTGGAAAATCGGAAGGAATTTGCTGAGATCGCAGGTGTCCAATCAGAAGAAATCAAACTCTTTTGTGTAGAAGCAGTTACGCGATTATTACCGATGTTTGATGAAAATCTGTCTGCCTATGGAATCAATAACTTGGTAAAATGGGGTGTTGAATTTCTAACAGGAAAACCAATCAAAGAAATCAAGCCTGGAGTAGTTGTTTATCAAACGGATGCTGAAACGGGTGCTACAGAAGAATTGTCTGCTAAAACGATCATTTGGACAACAGGTGTCAGTGGAAGCCATGTCATGGCAGATTCAAATTATGCGGCTCGCCGTGGACGTGTGATGGTCAACCAAGATTTAAGTGATCCAGAGCACAGTAATGTTTTTGTAGTAGGGGATGTTTCAGCTGTGATGGATCCTGCAACAAATCGCCCTTATCCAACGACAGCACAGATTGCTTTGAAAATGGGGTATCAAGCTGCCAAAAACTGTCTACACTTGATTAAAGGTGAAAAAACGGAAGACTTTCATTTTGAATCTTTAGGATCTGTAGCCTCTATTGGGAACACGCATGCCTTTGGTTTGGTGGGTAAAATGCCTGTAAAAGGTTATCCAGCATCATTTGTCAAAAAAGCCATCATGGACCGCTCCCTGTTCCTAACTGGTGGGGTCAAAGAAGTGTTAGCAAAAGGCCGCTTTGATTTTTATCATTGAGTCGTGCGCTATTTTTTCGACTTAACATTAACAGAAGCAAGAAGAGAACATGTACCGATGGAGATAGTTTAATTATAAGTAAAATAGACAGAGATGCCCGATTCATGTTGGGCGTTTCTGTCTATTTACTACTATTTCAGTTTTTAACACCATAGGGCGTAAGGCCTTTATTGAATCTCTAGATAAATGATTAGGTTTTGAAGAGAAAACAGGGTAAGAAAAAACCCCCTTTTGTACCTTTATTAAAAAAATGTTAAAATAAAGAGACTATGTTTGTTGGGAGGCATGAAATGACGATTCGTAAAGAAAGACGCCGTTTAGAAAAACGATTGAAGCGTTCATTATTAGCAAAAAAAGGGTTGACGATGGCTACAACTGTGGTAGCCGGTTCAACGATTGCACCAAATTTGGTTTTAGCTGCAGAAACAGCGACTTCAGATGATGCAAAAAACCAAGCAGAGATCACAGAAAATCAAGTATCTGGAGGAAATAGCTCCACTGATTCAACTGGAGACAGCATTCAAAGCAGTGCTGACGAGACGATTTCGACAGAGGAAACAACAGAACCAACTGTTCCTATTGAAGAGCAGCCTGTTACAACACCTGAGGAAGCGGCAACGCCACAGGAAACTATCACGGAAGATACAGCGGTCGTTGAGACGCCAATTGTTGCTGCACCTGCGTTAGCAAGAACCTCGATCTTCTCAGCACGTGCTGATACGAGTGGATTTATTGCGAAAGCAAGTGGTTATGCAACAGAAGTAGCTGCCGCTAATGATCTCTATGCATCAGTGATGATTGCACAAGCTATCCTAGAATCCGGCTGGGGTACTTCGACTTTGACGACCCAAGCGAACAATATGTTTGGAATCAAAGGAAGTTATAATGGGCAGTATGTCGAAATGGCAACATTGGAAGATAATGGTTCGGGCAATTATTATCAAATTATAGCGAAGTTCCGCAAATATCCATCTTTAAGAGAATCTTTCCAAGATAATGCGTATGTCTTACGAAATACCAGTTTTGCTGCCGGTAGCTATTATTACAGCGGTGCTTGGAAGAGCAATACGAGATCATATACAGAAGCAACGGCATGGCTGCAAGGACGCTATGCGACTGATACTTCCTATGCCAGCAAATTGAACAATCTTATTGCAACGTATAACTTAACTCAATACGATAGCGGCAGTTCCGCTGGGAACGGTGACATGAATAATGTTGAGACCCCTGTAGGAGAAAACGCGATTCAAAAGCAAATGAAAACGACTGCATCTATGAATATCCGTTCAGATGCGTCTACTACAGCAGCAGTTACCGGCTCACTTACTGCGAATACAACCTTTACGGCAGTTGCGGTCAAAACAGGAACGAGCGTCAATGGCAATACAAATTGGTATAAAGTTTCTGGCAAAGGCTGGGTCAGTGGTGCGTATTTAACAGAAGTAAATTCTGGTTCAACATCAGGCAATGCAAATGATAATACTGTCAATACTGGAATCAACCAAAAGATGAAGACGACTGCGACATTGAATATTCGTTCTACAGCATCGACGAGTGGCAGCATCGTTGGCTCATTGAGTCAAGGCAGCACTGTGACAGCAACGGCAGTCAAAACAGGAACGAGCGTCAATGGTAATACGAAATGGTACTATGTTTCTGGCAAAGGCTGGGTCAGCGGCGCGTATTTAACAGAAGTAAATTCTGGTTCAACATCAGGCAATACAAATGATAATACTGCCAATACTGGAATCAACCAAAAGATGAAGACGACTGCGACATTGAATATTCGTTCTACAGCATCGACAAGTGGCAGCATCGTTGGCTCATTGAGCCAAGGCAGCACCGTAACAGTAACAGCCGTCAAAAATGGTACTAGTGTCAATGGCAATACGAAATGGTACTATGTTTCTGGCAAAGGCTGGGTCAGCGGCGCGTATTTAACGAGTGACTCTAGCTCATCGTCGAATACATCGAATACAGGTGATTCGATCAATCAAAAGATGAAAACGACCGCGACATTGAATATTCGTTCTACAGCATCGACAAGTGGCAGCATCGTTGGTTCATTGAGCCAAGGCAGTACCGTGACAGCAACAGCCGTCAAAAATGGTACTAGTGTTAATGGGAATAACAAATGGTACTATGTTTCTGGCAAAGGCTGGGTCAGTGGTGCCTATCTTACGAAGACCGCGACAAATGCTTCTTCAAGTAATAGTTCTGCCAATAATAGTTCTTCGACTAAATATCATACCGTTAAATCTGGGGACAGTCTGTGGTCTCTTGCGCAAAAGTATGGTAGTAGTATTGACCAAATCACTTCATGGAATCGCTTGTCCAATAATATCATTTATGTTGGTCAAAAATTGATCGTGAAATAGTGAGACACCTGATTTCATGCAACTCAAAAGAAAATCAATCAGCATTACCTGATACACATTCGTGATATCGGGTAATGCTTTTTTGCTGGTTTGTTCGTAATAAAAATCGCTGAAGAGAGATTTATTTTTGAATGGTCTTTTAGAATCATTCTGTTTACCTCTGTCAAAGAATCCAAGCAGATTTTGGTTCCGTCCCCCCTATGGAGTTTCCTATTTTTTAGGTAAAATAGAAAACAAAGAAAGGAGTGGAGAGTATGAAGACGATTGTTTATAGTGGGATGATGAACGGATTGACGATTGATCGCTCACGACGAGATAGTATCTACAATATGGTGAAGCATTGGCATTCTGAATGCGAAATCCAATATTTTATAGAAGGGAACCGCTATTTTTTGATTGGAGAAAAAACCTATAAAATCCAACCTGGTACATTGGTTATGATTCACCCCGACTGTGTCCACAATACATTCTCAGGAAAGTATATTTATCATGATCGTGTACTCGTTCTCTATGAAGCCAGCAAATTTCCAAGAATCGCTCAATCCATGGGAATAGATCTGGAGACCTTTTTTTTAAAACATCATGGTATCATTCAGATTCCGCCAGCGGATCGCTCTTACGTACAAACGCTCTTAGCGAAAATCGCAGATGAAGTGATCCACAAAGAATACAATTACCAGGTAATGGTCGAAACAAAATTAATCGAACTTTTTATTTTTATTCAGCGGATCAAGAACTTCAGGGGGCTTTCTGATGAACCGGCAGAAAGTTTGGGAAAACAAAGCGAGCTAGTTAATCAAATTGCAGCCTTTATTCGTCGGAACTATGCATCGATCCATTCATTGGAACAAATCGCTTCGTCTTTTTATCTCGACAAATCCTATTTATGCCGTATCTTCAAGCGTGCAACAGGCTACACCATCACTGAATATACCAACATTCAACGAATCCGTCAGTCTCAGCGATTACTGGAAGATACAGATTGGGATATTGCTGAAATAGCGAGAAAAAGTGGATACAGCAACATTACCTACTACAACCGTGTGTTCAAAAAATATACAGAGACATCCCCTTTGCAATACCGCAAGAAACAAATTGCATACAAAGAAAGTCTGCGAGAAAAAAATAATTTCTAAATAGTCACTCATCTTTGCACAGGCATGAAAGGGGGATTATTTTCCTGTTAAAAAAGTCAATATTGTACAAGTTCGCGGATATTACGTCACTTTTTTGTGCAAGTTTTGCTTGTCTATTGCTGAGACATTTTTTGTCCGATAAAATCAGTAAGCGGATACATAAATGAAAAATTGTAAACGTGTGCATTTTATGGAGGAGGAAATAATCAGATGAAAAAGAAGATATTGATTGCCAGTCTTTTTAGCACTTTAGTTCTAGCAGCGTGTGGATCTCAGCCTGACACTACTGGTTCTGGCAGCAGTGGTTCAACAAAAGATGCAGAAGCAGTGACGATTAAGTTTGCTTGGTGGGGAGCGGATAATCGTCATGATGCGATGCAAGATGTAGTGGCTCTTTTTGAAGAGGAATATCCGCATATCACGGTTAACACAGAGTATGGTGCGTGGGATGGATGGCAAGAAAAGACATTGACTCAGCTATCCGGTAAAACTGAAGCAGACGTGATGCAAGTGAATTAAAATTGGCTCTTTTCATTCGGGAAGGGCAAGAATATCTTTATGGACTTGAATGAGGTCAGTGACTATTTGACGCTAGACAATTGGGAAAGTTCTTATTTAGAAGCGATGCAAGTGGGTGGTGAACAAGCCGCGGTTCCCCACGGAATGACCGGTCGGGTTCCTTTGATGAACCAAGCACTTTATGAAGCCAATGGGTTGGAACTGCCAACGACCTATGATGATCTTTTGGCAGCGGGAGAAGTCATTGCGAAAGGGAATACGCCAACTGGTGAAGACAATCAGTACGCATATCTCAATGTGGGAGAGTTCTCATTAGATCTATTTATTGCTCAGATGCTTTACAACTATACAGGGAAGATCATGCAGACCGATGGGACAGTCAACTATAGTGTGGCTGAAGTGAAAGAAGTGCTTGAAAGATATAAAGAATTGGAAGATGCTGGTGCACTGCCGACTTTTGAGCAAACAAGCCCAATCGATACGGAATCAAACCCTCCATGGGTAGAAGGCAATGCAGGCTCTGTTTATGAGTGGGCAAACTCACTGGCGAAATGGACAAACTCATACAAAGGCGGCGACGGGTTAGATGAGTTAGTTGTAGGAGATTTCTTGCAAGTCGATGCTGACTCTAAACCAAGTATCTATGTGAAACCAAACTTTGGCTACGCAATTTCAAAAAATTCGAAACATCCTGAAGCAGCAGCCACTTTTATTGAGTTCTTGTTTACCAATGAGCAAGCGGTGAAGGCTGCCGGAGATTCTTTGGGTATTTCAAGCAACACAGTTTGTTACGATCTGCAAGTAGCGAATCAACTAGTCGAAGGTGCTGTGGCTGAAGGGTACGCCAAATTGGATGACTATGAACAAACGGTGTTAGATCCATACTTTGAAGACGAAAATGTGCGGGGAGAAAGATATACGGTTTACGAGGCATTTCGGACAGGAAAGTTCACGTCAGAGGAAGCTGCGAAGCAATTCATTGAGAAACAGCAAGCAGCACTTGATAAGTATTACCAAGAATAGGAAGCAACAAGAAGGAATGCGAGACTTAGCTACGTCCCGTACCCTTCTTTTTCCGAAATAAAATTGGACATGAGTGAGAATGTCTGGAAGTAACCCATTAGTATCTGGGCGTTCATTTAGAAGGTAAAGGAGTCAAATGCGATGTTGAAAAAAATGAAAAGAACAAATTGGGTGATCTACTGCATGCTCATGCCATGGATCATTGGCTTCCTAGTCTTTAAAGTTTACCCAATCATTATTTCTTTTTACTACAGTTTGTTAGAATATCCGATTTTAGGTGATCCGGAGTTTGTCGGATTACAAAATTATCTAGAGATTTTTACAAAAGACGATACGTTTACTGCGAGTTTCTTTGCAACAATCAAATATGTGTTGATTGGTACCCCAGCAGTTATCATTGTCTCTTTTGCAGTAGCAGCCATCTTGAATTTTAAGCTTAAGGGAGTCAATTTCTTTCGTACCGCTTATTATATTCCTTCTATTTTAGGAGGAAATGTAGCTGTTTCAATTTTATGGACCATGCTTTTTGATGTCAACGGACCTGTGAATATGGTGTTGAGTGTTTTTACACTCGGAAACGATGTCGCCATTAACTGGACAAAAGATCCAAAGTTCGCGATTTTTACCCTGATTATTTTAAAAACTTGGCAATTCGGTTCGACCATGTTGATTTTCTTATCGGCATTGCAAGGTGTTTCTAAAACAGTTTATGAAGCGGCAGAAATGGATGGGGCTTCAAAAATAAGACAACTGTTCAATATCACTGTACCGATTATTACCCCCGTAATTTTGTTCAACGCCGTAAATGTATTAGTCAAAGCGTTTCAAGAGTTTAACTCCGCGTATTTAATCACTAAAGGTGGACCAAATAAGACGACTTATTTCTTGAATCTTTATATTTATGATCAAGCCTTTCAAAATGGGAATTATGGCTATGCGAGTGCACTAACATGGATTTTGTTGGTGATCATCGGTATATTTACGGTTATTATTTTCAAGTCATCTGATCGGTGGGTATTTTATAATGATTAAGGGGGCTGAATAATGGAAATGAGTAAATCTCGAAGACGGATGAATGAAATCATTCGTTATGGATTATTGATTGGTGTGGGGATTATCTTGATTTATCCGTTGTTTTGGATGATTGGTTCTGCGTTTAAAGAGAACCGGGACATTTTTGGTAGCTTGAGTATTTTCCCGCCAAGTGACCGTGTGGTTACAACGAATTTTTCCGATGCTTGGCAGTTGACGCGAGACCATTCTATCTGGTTTTTCTTTGGGAATACACTGAAATTTTTGATTCCAAAAACGATTTTTACAGTTTTATCTTGCGTGATTACCGCCTATGTGATTGCACGAAAATCGTTTAAAGGGAAAAAATTTGTCTTTGGTGCCGTGATCGTTACATTATTGATGCCAGAACTGGCTTTTCGCATTCCGCTGTATCTGTTGTACCGTGAGGTGGGACTTTTGGATAGTTTTGCCAGCCTTTATGTAGCGGATATTTTTGCTAGTTCTTCGTTTTTTGTATTTATGATCATTCAATTTATGCGAACAATTCCTAGAGAGTTAGATGAAGCGGCAGTGATGGACGGGTGTAATGAATTTCAGATTTTGTTCAAAATCATCATTCCCGTAATCAAACCAATTCTGATTACCGTTGCCTTGCTAAGCTTTATGTGGGGCATGAATGATTTCCAAGGACCATTGATTTATTTGAATAGTTCAGATAAAACGGTTCTATCAGTAGCATTGAAACAATTATTAGACGGTGAAGCAATGGTCTCCTATGGGAGAGTATTCGCTGCTTCTTGTTTGGGGCTGTTACCTATGATCGCAATTTTCTTTATGGGATCACGGTACTTTGTTGATGGCGTTGCTTCTTTAACCATAGTATAATAAATAATAGTAGTTAAAGTAGTTTAAGAGGAGATATTAAAGGGATATTTTACTTTAAATAAAAATTAACAAGGTTTATAATTTGTAGTAGTTAAA
>NZ_JBQASY010000014.1:0-103124 GCF_051909435.1 Enterococcus sp. 125944
CATTAATTGAAAGCAATAAACGTATTGTTGAGAACGCAAGAACATTATCATCTGAATTGGCAAAGAATGCTGAGGCAAATGCTGAGAAGATGGCTTGGACTGCTTCTGAAGTAAGTGCATCAGGCAAGAAAGCAGCACAGACATGGAATGACTTAGTCTTTGATGAAAAAACAAGTGAATTAAAATCCAATGTTCGTGAAACAGTCATTGAAGCAACCAAGGATTCAAAAACATGGAATGATTTAAAATTAGTTGTTCACGATGCAGATTTGGATTCAAATGCTAAAAAAGTAATTGGGGAAGCTGCGATTGTCAATGGATACTGGGATGGGATGGCTTGGGAAGATAAACAAGCTATTTTGGAAGATGAATTTAGCCAAACAATGTATAAGGCATTGGATGATTCAGGTAAATGGAATGAGTTAAGCATTGATGCCAAAACCGCGTTGTTATATTCAAATACTCCAGAAACAATGGCTGAAACTATGTTGAATTTAGGGTTGTGGGATGATTATCAACCTGAGATAAAGGATTTAGATGCTAAGAACTATAAATTTCTTACTACTCTGAGCGAGTCAGAAGACAAGTTGAAAAATTGGAATGACTTACCAGACGAAACAAAAGAGCTATATGCTGATAACTACGATTTCTTGACTAAGATTTATGAATCCGAAGATTCGTTTAATCGATGGAATCAACTACCGAACAGCGATAAAAAGTTGTTAGCTGATAATACTGATTTTCTCAATAAGATACTTACCTCTGAATCAAGTTGGAACCAATGGACGGCGCTACCTGAAGCGGAAAAGAAAATTTTAGCAGACAATTCCGACTTAATGACAAAAGTATTTTCTTCTCAAGAATCATATAGTGCGTGGTCAGCGTTGCCGGACAACGTAAAACATATGCTTGGGGATAATGTTGACTTAAAAGCAAAAATTGAGGATGGTACATTATCGCTGGCTGATTACCAAAAAATTGAACCGAAACTTAAACAATTACTTGGTGATGCAAGTGGAGTAAATAGTGCTTCTGCTAGTGGTCAAAACTCTTTAAATATGTTTAATAGAAATAACCCAGCCATGAAAAAATTATTGGGGAATTCATCTAGTGTTAGCAGCGCAACCAAAACAGGTGGAAGTGCGTTGAATATCTATTCGCGAAATAATCCAGCACGAAAATATTTAAAGGCAACGGATAATGCGAGTGGTCCCGCTTCACGAGCGACAGAGGGTGTTCGAGCTTTTAGGCAACAAAGAGACCATACCGTCACATTGACAAGTATTGTTAAAAATGTGACACAATGGATCACTGAAAAGATCTCTGGACATGCCACAGGAACAAATTTCCACAAAGGTGGACACATGATGGTCAATGACCAAAAAGGTCCGCTCTACAAAGAACTAATTGTTGAACCAGACGGCAATGCGTATATTCCAGAAGGTCGGAATGTCATTATTCCTAATGCGAAAAGAGGAACAAAAGTATACACCGCAAGACAAACAAAACAAATGATTCCACAGTATAAAAATGGTGTTGGAGTTCCTAGAGATGCTACATTGATTCGCAATTTGCAGTCTGTTCGCAATAGTGAAAGCACACAAACAATTACTGTTGATAATAGCGATTTAGTGCAATTGATGCGTCAAATGTTGAACGCAATCAGTCGTTTGACGCCAGAAATAAATGTGTATCCACAAAACTGGGATACTAAAAATGATATTCGGCGAACTGCGCAAGAATTGGCTTTATTAACTCAAATCGAAGGGAGAGGAGCATTAGAATGACCTATGGATATTTTGAAATTGACAATCAGAAGTCAAGTGATTTTGATTTGTATATCGATACAGAAATCTCTTTTGCCTCTCCTGAGGTCAAAGGTGAATTTGTCGAAGTAAGTGGCCAAGATGGTGAGCCGTTTTTGACAGATGGTAAGCTGAAAAATGTGCCGAAAAGTTTTCCGGCATACTTGATGCCTACGGAAGTATCTCAGCAGCAACGAGCAACAGATATATCTAATTGGCTTAAAAATAATGTGGGGTGGAAAGAGCTATTCTTTAGCGGAGACAAGGAATATATTTATCAAGCAATTTATACAGCTGAATATGAGGTAGAAGCGAATATTGTTGGATATGGGAAAACTATACTAACGTTTAACGTTAAGCCATACAAATTCCTCAAAACAGGACTAACTGAAGAAGTCTTGGCAACATCGATTACTAACCCTACTAATCGGATTTCACGACCTAAAATCACAATCAAAGGGACCGGCAATATTACGTTACAAATTGGCAAATCAACATACAATCTAAAGGATGTCGATAGCGGAGTGGTTATTGATGTATTGTACGATCAAGTGAAGTCTCTTGATGGTACTCGTCCACAGTGGAACAAGATCACTACTTATCCTTTGCCGGGGATCAATCCTGGCCTTAATAATGTGCTGACTACTGGATCAGTAACTGAGATGAAAATTGTTCCTCGCTGGGAGGTGATTGTGTGACCTATCCAATTTTGTATGAGGCAAACGAAATAGATTTTTTTAGTTTGGGTTTAGGTCCAATCAAAACAGCAACAGAAGCTTTTGTCACAGAAGAAAGAAATGGTACCTTTATTTTTGAAGCTAAAGTGTTAGTTGATGATGAAATCTATCCGTTGTTGCAAGAGAATCGAATTATCAAAGCTGACTCAAGTCCAACGCTAACTGATCAACGGTTCAGAATCAAACGGATTGTACCAAATCATGACGGACAAGCTAAAATCTACGCAGAACACGTTAGCTACTTGAGTCAAGAATTACCAATGAAGCCAGAAGTATTTATCAGTGGAAACGCAAGTGCAGCTTTAAATGCTTGGAAGTTAGCAATTTTAGACAACAATCCATTTATTGTGGACTCGGATATTGATACAAGCAACAAAACGAATTGGCGAATCGACAAAGTGGAAAATCCTCGACAAGCATTAGGTGGCGTGGAAGGTTCTATCTTAGATGTTTGGGGCGGTGAATATCGTTTTGACAACTATCACATTAGTTTGTTAAAGAAGCGTGGAACTACCGCCAACACTATTCTAGCATACGGTCGTAATATTACGGATTTTGAACAGGAACGTAATATCATGACGACTTATACAACAATTTATCCGTATGCTATTTATACGGATGACGATGAAAATGAACAAATAGTTACTATTGATGGATATGTAGTTGATTGCGAGAATATTAATGAATACCCAAACCGTAATGTGTTGCCAGTTGATTTTAGTAATAAATTTGAACATGATGAAGTTCCAACCAAGGTAAAACTAAAACAATTGGCTCAGGATTATATCAAAGATAATGATATTGGTATTCCAAAGACATCAATTAAGGTGTCTTTTTTGGATTTGGCACAGACCGCTGATTATGCTGATATTGCTACATTGGAGACTGTCGAGCTATGCGATGATGTTCGAGTATATTATGAAAAGTTAGGTGTAGACACGACTGCTAAAGTGATCAAAACAAAGTGGAATGTGTTGCGTGATGCCTATGATGAAATAGAAATCGGTGAAAAACGTACTACTTTATCATCGATCATAAATGACACTCAAACATCGATCAAAGAAATAGGAAATCAAATGGATTCAGCAATTACTGCTGCGAATGGAAAGAACATGATTTTCCATGGTCTCTTTGGTAAAAATGGTGAAGGAGAACCAACAGCAACACGTGTCGGGGATATGTGGTACAAACCAAGTGGTGAGGATATTGAATTTTATATTTGGGATGGAACTGTTTGGACATTCATTATGTCTACAGCGAAGTTTGATGAAATCGCTAATAAAGTGAGTGAGGTAGAAAGTGATACAAAACGAGCTGTTGAGAAAGCAAATAATATTCAAATCAATGTTAACCATCTTGTCTCTGATATTTCTGCGATGAATCGGGATATCAGTACAATCAGTTTTAAAGCAAGTGAAGCATATAGTAAGGTACGATCCGTAGAGGGCAAGACTGTTTCAATAGAAAAGTCAGTTGATGGTTTAAAAGGAAGGATCACGACAGTTGAGACTACATCAACAAGTACAACAAAGAAACTCAACGAGTTAGAAATCACAGTAGATGGGCAAAAGCAGACTCTTGCTACTATGCAAACGACAGCTAATAGTGCGTTAAGTAAAGCTAACGTTCTACAAACAACAGTTGATGGTGTAACCCAGACTTTGGCAAGTGTCGAACAATGGCAAAACAATTTTCAAGTTGGTGGTAGAAACTGGGTTAGTGAATCTGAATCTCCAAAATTTAGACCATATCAAGGTGCTTCAATTACTCATTCAATAGTTCAAGTTCCTGAATGGAATGCAAAAAATGCAGTTAGGCATGTTGTTACGGGCGGTACTGGTACAATTTGTGGTACTCTTCCCGGAAATATTATTACTTATGTTAAAAACAATACGAGCTATGTTCACTCTATATATGTTAAGAACAATGGAGACAAACGTATTAGGTTTAGTAATAATTTAGGTAAGACTGATTATGTTGAACCAGGTCAATCTAAACGTATTTCACTGGTAGCTAAACACCTTGAGAATTTAGCAGCAATGCAATTTGTACTATATCGATCCACGAATGCTGACAGCCTGGATTTTACCGTGTGGCGTGCTCAGATTGAAGAAGGAAATCAGTTGACTGACTGGTCTCCAGCACCTGAGGATAAGGCTCAAACAACAAAAGTTAACGAGATTGAAACAACAGTAGACGGCGTCAAAACTACAGTAACTTCTGTAAAAACGACTGCAGACTCAGCTCTCTCAAAAGCTACTCAAACTGAAACAACAGTGAGCGGCTTAAAGACAACTATTTCAAGTGTTCAGACTACAGCAAACTCAGCACTGACAAAAGCTACGCAGCTTGAAACTACTGCCAATGTTATTAGACAGACAGTTACAGAAATTCAAGGAAATATTACGGATATTACAAACAAATTTCCTAATCCAAACTTCAAAAAACAAGATCCAAAGCCAGCTGTTGAAGGAACAGGAATTCACATAGTTTATGATAGTCAAGGAATGACTATTAATAATAACGGAGGAGCAACAAGAAACAGAGCTTACTGGGGATCACCACCACTTTCCTTAGAAATTGGGAAAACGTACAATATTAAAATGTATGTAAATGTGGGGGTTAACTCTGGGAGGAAACCCATAGAGGTAGGAACGAGTGATGGAGAAAATTTTACGTTCTCTCTTCCTAATACTAATCCTGGATGGATATATGGAACAATTAAATTGACAAGATGGACTGGCTTGTCATTTTGGCTGCCACCAGCAACTACGATTAAGATTCGTCAGTTATATATTTATGAGGCAAATACAAATATTACTTCATCACAGATTACCCAACTATCAGATACAATTAATTTAAAAGTTTCTAAAAATGATGTTGTTAATCAAATCAATATATCTAATGAATCAATATTGATTGCTGGTAATAAGATTCACATTACAGGTCAGACATCAATTGATAATGGAGTGATCAAAACCGCTCAAATTGCGGATCTTTCAGTATCGACAGCTAGAATTGCGAACGCAGCAATTACTGATGCAAAAATTGCGTTTGTCGATGCTGCAAAAATTACAACGGGCTATCTTTCTGCACAACGGATTCAAGCTCGATCAATTACTGCAGATAAATTAGCAGTCAATGCGATTCAAGTTGGTTTTAATAATTATAGCCAGAATTTAAAGATAGATCCTTACACCCTAAGTTTCTTCAATAAAAATCAATTAAGTGGGAAGTTAACCAGTGAAGGAATGGAATTTTGGCATGGAACAAGAAAAATAGGAAGAATAGGTGAAAATTCAAAAATAGGAAATGAAACTATCCGTGGGATTGCAATGAACTTAGATCACGAGGGGGATTATATCTCATGGTCTTATCGAAAAGCTCAAAATGATAGTGCATTTACTTCTATGTTAATGCTTGATCCTCGTGGAAAATTTTCAGGAAAAGCAGGAATTCATATGGATGCAGATGTTCATATGATCAAAGTTAAGCCAGGAATTCCTAGTGCAAGAGAGTTTTTACGATTTGGTGTAGTGAATTATAATAATACCTTTTATTCTGCTCTATTAAACGATAGCGGAAAAAGTGGTGTAATGTTTGGTAGTGGTTATTTGTATCTTCTGCATAATAATGTTGTATTACCTGTGGAAGATATAAGAAATATTGTTCGTGCATTAAAAGGATTGGGCACATTACAACTGCCAACTTCTATTCGTACCTCTGGTCAAGGTAGTGGAACGGTAGCGTCTTTTAAAACAGTAAAATTATAAAAGGAGATAGGAGAATGAAAATTACATTGAAGAATAATGAGTTAGTACCAGCAATCAACTTTTTGGAATCTATCGAATTATCTACAAAAGATAGCCGACACCGAACAAAGTTGATAAAACGTATTCGAGAAGCGCTCATAGAACTTTCTGACGAGGAGAAGTCTTTGATGGAAAAATTCAATTTGCTTGATGAAAACGGTCAACTCAAAGATAGCAAAGAACAAGACATAAAAGATGTAGCTATATTTAATAAGGAACAAGCGATATTACTTAATGAAGAAGTTGTGATTGAGGGAGGGCTGTATGCCCGAAATTTTGATGAAATTCCACGCATTTTAGAGGAGTATGATGGAATGATATCTGGAAAAGATGCCGAGATCTACGATCGTTTATTAGATGAGTTTGAAAAGGAAGATATTAAGTAATCATCATTTTTTATAAAAATTTGGAGGGATGTATCATGGCATTAGAAGTAACAAAATCAGTTACTTTATCTGGACAATCAATCATTGATGAAAAAACAGTAGTATATCTTTCTGCAAGTGTTTCTACAGAAAGTATGGGGAATACGAATATTTCGCAAACTATCCAAGATGCTAAAAAGTATCGTGAAAATCGTACACAATGTCGAAAAGATATTCAAGCTTTCCAAGATAAAGTATACGAAGTAGAAGATCAATTAGCTACAGAATTAACAAAAGAAAAAGTGGAAGAATCAGATGAACTTAGTCAATAGACTGAGTTCTTTTTTATAGAAGAGGTGAATTCTATGCGTTTATTTGGTTTGTCGATTACCGAGTTTATTGCCATAGTAGGATTAATCGGAAGTATTCTCTTTGCTTTGATGAAGTTTCATCATGTATTTTCAAAATTAGAGGAAAGCCTACAGGAATTGAAAGATGCGGTAAATCGATTGAATAATCATGAGATTCGAATTACGCGATTAGAAGAACAAAATAAAACGATTTTTAAAAGTATTGGAGGAAGAAAACATGAATAAGATTAATTGGAAAGTAAGAATTCAGAGTAAAGTATTTGTGATCAGTCTTTTAGGACTGATTTTTTTATTACTACAACAAATCTTGTCAATTTTCGGTATTCAGTGGGACTACACTGTTTTAAATGAGCAATTAACTCAAATTATTAATACTATCTTTTTGTTATTGGCATTGATTGGTGTTGTTAAAGATCCTACTACAGAAGGTTTGTCAGATAGTGATCAGGCAATGACCTATGATAAACCCAAAAAAGACATTATTGATTCCGGAGATGGACAGGAGTTTACAGAACGGAGAGATAAAAAATGAGAGGAAGCATAAAAAAATTTATTGAACGCATGAACTATTGGTGCCAAACAGTTAGCCTTGGCTACGACCAAAGCAATCGGCAAGATTTCCGAGATGGTGGAGAAACGGATTGTTCTGCATTAGTGATTCATGCGTTGAAAGAAGCAGGCTTTGACACTGGATCAGCTACATATACCGGCAATATGCGCTCTAATCTGACAAAACGTGGCTGGAAAGTTATAGCAAACAATGGTCGACCTCAAGCAGGAGATATCTTGTTAAACGATGTAAACCATGTGGCAGTGTATATTGGCGGTGGAAAATTGGCGCAAGCATCGATTGATGAGAGAGGTCGAATCACAGGTGGTCGCGGTGGGGATCAGACAGGATGGGAAACCAATGTCCGCTCCTATTACAACTATCCGTGGAATTGTTATTTGCGTTACGTTGCCGCAACAACCAGCTCTAAGCAAGCCACAGGAGGATGGATTGCGGAAAAGGGGCATTTTAAATTGAATGCAGCAATCAAACTTCGAAAAGGTCCATCAACGAGTGATCGAGAAATTGCGATAATAGGCGCTGGTTCTGTGATCATTTACGATGCGTATAAAATCGATCCGAATGGTTACGTGTGGATTCGTCAAAAACGTGGAAATGGTTATGGCTATATGGCGACTGGAAGAAGTAAAAACGGAAGACGTATTGACTGTTGGGGAAGATTTTACTAAAATATTTTTTTACTTTTCCACATGAAAGAACCACACTCTTTTAAAGGGTGTGGTTCTTTTTACTTATAACTTTTTCTAAAATGACTCAGACAGTTTATTTGTGTTAGAATTAATAGGTTTTAACAATCCTTTTTCTTTCTTTTATAAGCTGTAGAAATTGATCTAAACGCGCATTGTCTTCTATCGAGTTTATCGTATAAGCGATCAATTTTTGTATCGCTTTTTCTCCATAATGCTCTTTTAAAAACTCAACAATAGAAAAACTAGGTACATAAGCTCTAGCTAAAACAGTGCGAGAGTATTTTACTTTATTTACTTCTAAATAGCCTTTTTTTAATAAGCCGGCAAGCGCAAGAGCAGTAGTATTGCTGTTTAAATCAGGTACTCTTTCTACTAATTCTGTCTTAGTTAATGCCTGATCAAACTTGAATAAATAAGTTAAAATTTGATATTCTGACTTTGTTAACTCTAACATACTATTCCACCTTTAGCTTTTTATTGATTTAAAATATTTTTTATTATACACCTAATAGCTGATTCTATGAATTCCCTTTCAATAAAAATTAAAAAATTATAGAAAACGATTCCAGTTTCTATTGAAAAAACTTATTTTGTGTTTTAAAATATGAGTATCTAAAAAGTGTTCATTTATTCTTCTTTCAAAATCGCCCACTCCGAAGAGTGGGTATTTTTTATAAACAAATAGCCCGCTTCGGCGGGCTTGTACATAATAAAAAAAGATATTCAAGGGAATATCTTTTAATCTTCGATAAAAAGCTGATTAGTTGTGTAGGCCATACTAATGTTACAATCTCTAGTTTCACCAGTTTTTTCAAATCCTATTTTTTTATAGAAATTCTGGACATCTTTTTCACTTTGAACTGTGATTAAGCATGAGCCAACATGAGGCAAAATTGTATATTTTATAAACGAAAAAATATAAAACATTAAATTGATACCATAATTCTGTTTTTGCAATTCTTTTTTTACAGCAAAATGATGAATTTGAATCCCTGGTATAGACTGTCGTTTTACAGGATTATCCCATTTTTTTAAATTTTTATGTATGTTTGACTTATTAGTAACCAGAACTCTATCAGTTGTTAAGGTGAAATACCCCACTAATTGTTTGTTACCTTTAATTTCCATAAAAAATAGAAAAGTTTTTGTAATGCCAAATAGTAAATCTTCTAGAGCATCATTTTTCAAGTAATCATCAATATGAGGTTTTCCACAAGAAAAAGCCTGTACTAAGGCTTTTTCTTCGTCATCAATGTTTGAAAGCTTCTTAATTTGTACTTCATTATCAATAAACATATGATTTTAGTAACCTCTTAGATTTTGTAAGATTTTCCATCGATATTGAGTGTTTTAATAGCATTCACTCTTTTTGCTGTTTTTTTTGCATTTTCATTTGTAAATTGTTTATCTTTGCCAAAAATACTATCCATAAATCGGTTATAGCTTTTAGAGTCAGTAAAAACCATTTCTGTACATTTGATAGATGTATTGGCCATATTATTTCTCCCCTTTCTATTGTATTAAGAATATCATCGGTAAAAAAAATAATCAATAATTTTTCATCGCCTAAAGACTACTTGTTGATTTTACTGAAAACGCTGATTTTTGATAAGATCGATATTGAAAAAATTCATTTTGTATTTTAAAATCTAATTACCCAATAAACAATTTTTTCATTAATCTCCTTTCAAGGAAGCCCACTCTTTGGAGTGGGTATTTTTTATAAACAAATAGCCCGCTTCGGCGGGCTTGTACATAATTTTAAAATAGAGTATTGATAAAAGTTAAATAGCAATCAATTACACGATTATAGGTATCTGGATATTCTAAATCTAAATGAACTGGTGCACTACAGTACATAGTTGAACTATTCAATGTCATCACTTTGTGAGTTCTGATGTATTGTTTAGGATATTGCATGTTTAGTCTAGGATGGTTATGAGTAGTTATTTCGACATCGTAATTTGGATTGATTCGATTTGAACAAGTTACTCTTGAAATAGGTAAACAAGTATAGTCACATTTACCATCTATATCTTCTTTCCCTATAACTAAAATAGGTCTAATACAACTTTTATTGCCTATATTTAACATGCTTGCACAAATAGTCCCTACTGGAATTTCGTGACGTCGCACCTATGTTAAAATCCTTTCGTGAGGAATTTCATCAAATTCATCTAAATACATATCATAGTTATAATCGTATACTCTAATGTTAGCTGCATCAAACTTTATATCATCAATAGATATATCAACATTGCCATTTTCATTTTCGTCTAGACCTTGCCTCGAATTTTTCCAAGAGGTTTCCTCATGCGTTAAATCTACCAATGATCGAGCAGTCATATTGCCGAATTCGTAGATTACACTTTCGATAATGAATTTTTCCTCAACTGTCAATTCGCCCTGAATTTCATTTGGAATGGTATTATGTTGAAAACATTTTCGTAACTCCGGAAGCACAGGACCTAAAATCCATCCTTTAAAACTTTCTTCAAAAAGGGGCTCGTTTTGTAGTGCTAAATGTTGTCTTTGAACGAGATACATTAATTTTTGTAATTTTAATTCACTATCGCCAAAGTCATGTCCGTAAATTTGTTTGTAAGACAGCAAAAGAAAGCTTGCAACATCCATAACTTTTGACATTTCAATTCCTCCTTTGTTTCACAAGTGTTCCACACCTTTATTATATATATCATATGACTAATAGTAAATTAAAATACGCAAGTTATACAAAAAATATATTTGTAAATCTTTCTAGAAAATAATTCCACCCCATCCTACTTCTGAGTGGGCATTTTTATTTATCTAACATGACATAAATACAGTAAAAATCATCATAAGAAAACCCTCACAAGTGCTAGTATTTCATTTGCAAATAAAAAGCATCGGGAGTACACTTTAGTTACCAAATACTTAAGGAGTGTGTCAATTATGTCAAACTATGAAGAAAAAGAAGCAAAAGCATTGGTCAAAATTGGAGAAGTATTGAACAAGTTAGACCGCGATTTAGAGGAACTAGATTCTCTAAATGATGATGCGAAGAAACATAGTATGAAGAAATGGATTGTAGAGAAAAAAGCAATGCATGAGATCAAAAAGATTGCGCACGAAGCAGGTAAGTATGAAAAGTATGATGAGAAAGAACTCCAAAAAGAGATTGAACACGTAGAACAATACATGTAATAAAAAACATGTTATTTTTAATACGAATATGTATTGAAAGAATAAAACGTGCGAGTTAAAATTTATGTACCAGTCCTTTCTGATTAACTCTCTGTTTACCCACTCTACGAGTGGGTATTATTGTTTCTTTAAAAGCTATAAAAAAACGTATATTTTAAAAAAACTGATATTGAAAAATATAATTTCACGTTTTAAAATATACTCAGCTGAGATTTTTTCATTAATCTCCTTTCAGGGAAGCCCACTCTTCTGAGTGGGTTGTTTCGTACCTTTAGCTCAGTTGGTCAGAGCAGACGGCTCATAACCGTCCGGTCGTAGGTTCGAATCCTACAAGGTACATAAAAACTCTTGCTCAGTTAGAGTTTTTATTTATCACTTTCTAGTGGTCTATTAATAGTATTTTTAGAATCATCTAAAGGGGATAGAAATACAAAACTTCATAACTATCTTTGTCTGTGAGTGAATAGAGCATATCAAAATCATAAATTTTGTCTTGATAAGTAAAATTACCGATTGCACTATAAACATTTTTGTACTCTTTACCAGTATCGGAGTTTTTATCATACGGCATACGGTACACTTTAAATGTATCATTAATAAAATTAACTTCCAAATTATCTATCTTATAGTGTTTTTTCAGAACATTCTCTGCAATTATTGAAGCCTCGGATCGTTCCTCATTGTCAGTTTTTTTCACTATTGAATTTGTCTCACTGTAATTTCTAGATTCTTCTGCTGAGTCGGAGTTAGTACAAGCGCTCAGAAATAAAACTGAAAGTAATAATCCAGCGACTAATTTTTTTCACTTTTATCCCTCAATTCATTTTTTCTTTTATTTTATTAAATATTCACAATTGATGTAAAGGTAAAAATAGTTTGTTTCAATCCATAAAAATGAAAAGCATTTTGTCCAGGAAATTTAGTGTGATTTTGGTGTGATAAAATAATATTTTTGGGTTTAATCGTTGATTTATTAACGTTTATATAGTTTTGCTATCTACCGTTTGGCAAAATAAAACAACTCGAAACACCTCATGAAGAACTTCTTCATGAGGTGTTTTTTTGATGGAGATAGTCTAGCGACCGATAACAAGGAGCAGGTGCTTGTTTTCGTACTTACTGTGTCAAAAAGCCTTGCCTTTTCAAAAATTTTTCTACGTCCGGACGGCGAGGTTCTTGGAAAAAGCCAGTCATTTTGGTTTGCCAATCCGTTTTTTGTTGATTGCTTCTCCGATGGGCATAGTAGTCCGCGGTAGTTTCATTGTAGCGAGCAACGAGGTCTTCGGTCAGGGGCTGATAGTGGTCGACACTTAACACAGCGGATTGCGGTAAGCGAACTTTCGGCTCATTTTTCGTTGCGGGATAACCGATAGTCAACCCAAACAATGGCAGTGTATACGGGGGCAGCTCCGTGAGTTCAGCGATACGGAACAAGTCATTCCGGATTCCGCCAATGTAACAGATTCCCAGACCTTGGGTTTCTGCAAAGGCTGCCATATTTTGAGCGGCGATGGTGGTATCTACAACCGAAACCAAGAGGGCTTCCATATTCGACAACCCATCACTAGGCAAATTTGCTTGCTGCAACAATTGATGGTGTTTATATAAATCTGCTACGAACAGATAAAAGACACCCGTCTGTGTGATATAGTGGGGAGCACCGGCGATTTTCTCGATTTCTGCCAATCTTTTAGGATCTTTGATCTCGATGATTGAATAGGCTTGAACGAAATTTGAACTTGAACCGCTTTGTGCTACTTTGACAAGTTGTTGCTTCATTTCTGCTGATAAAGACTTTTTTTGGAAGTCTCTAACCGATGTGTGACTTGTAAAAAAATCAATGGTTTCCATTATTGTTCCTCCTCTGTCACGCTTGTTACGCTGTAGATTAGTGTAACAGAAAAAAGAAGCTTTTTTCAAAAAAATATATCTGAGAAAAGACAAATTTGTGCATAAAGGTTGCTATCTTCAAAAAATTTCGTTATGATGATTCTACATTCTGATAAACCCTTAGGGGAGTAACCAGTGGCTTCGGCTGCGATAATATCAACAGTAAGTAAACTGGCGACAGTTTTCTGGTATTATATGAAATGGTGAGACCTAAGACAAGCATCCACTTGTCTTAGGTCTCTTTTTTTCTAAAAAAGGACTCATGCAAGGGATAGCAACTATGAAGGAGAGAAATCATTGGCAAAAGAAATGTATCAAAAAGAAATCACAGAGGTTATGAACGAGGTAAACAGC
The DNA here is from genome assembly GCF_051909435.1 of Enterococcus sp. 125944. Classification (NCBI taxonomy): domain Bacteria; kingdom Bacillati; phylum Bacillota; class Bacilli; order Lactobacillales; family Enterococcaceae; genus Enterococcus; species Enterococcus sp. 125944. The sequence goes on from NZ_JBQASY010000014.1 coordinate 13,781, forward strand.
AGTCCATCTGGATTGTCCCAGCAAGAAGCGGCAAAGCGCTTAGAAAATGGCTTGAATCAGCTGAAAGAAGCTCCCAAAAAATCAAGTTTGATACTCTTTTTAGAAACCTTCAAAGATGCGATGGTGATCGTTTTGCTGATCGTGGCTATCGTTCAGATGATCATGGGCGCCCATGTTGAATCGATTGTCATTTTTGCTGTTTTGCTACTGAATTCGGTTGTTAGTGTCATCCAAACGAAAAAAGCAGAAGGATCGTTAGATGCATTGAAAAGCCTCTCGGCACCCAATGCAAATGTCATCCGAGATGGAAAGGAACAAACGGTACCGGCAAAAGAATTGGTAGTGGGTGATATCGTTATTCTAGAAGCAGGGGACTATGTACCTGCTGATGGCCGTCTGATTGAAGAAGGGGCATTGAAAGTCGATGAAGGAATGCTGACCGGTGAATCGACACCTGCTGAAAAAGAACTTGGGGTTATTGACCGCACAGCGCCTATTGGAGACCGCGATAACATGGTCTTTAGTGGAACGATCGTGACTTACGGCCGTGGACGTTTCATTGTGACTGCCACAGGAAATGTGACAGAAATCGGGCAAGTCGCTGGTTTATTAGAAAACACAGTGGAACACAAGACGCCATTACAACGCGGGCTGGATCGCTTCAGCAAAAAATTGAGCTTGGCGATCCTCGTTCTTTCCTTGATTATTTTAGGTGTCCAAGTTGCTCGGCTATTTTTAGGTGATGGGTCTGGCGATATGACCGCCGATCTAGTCAACGCTTTTATGTTTGCAGTCGCTGTTGCGGTGGCTGCTATTCCTGAAGCACTCCAATCGATCGTTACGATTGTTTTATCGATCGGTACCAAACAAATGGCTCGTCAACATGCGATCATTCGTAAGTTGCCGGCAGTTGAAACACTAGGATCTACTAGTATCGTTTGTACAGATAAAACAGGAACATTGACCCAAAATAAAATGACGGTCGTTGATTTTTATTTGCCAAATGGACAGATGGGTGAATTTTCTGAGAATCCTTCTGAATGGACATTGCCTGAACGTCGCTTGATCGAGATCAGTGTGCTTGCAAATGATGCGGCAATCAGTCCCGAAGGAGCTAAACTAGGAGATCCCACAGAGATTGCCTTTCTTGATTATACAGAAAAATTGAATCAACCGTATCGTGAGATTCGTCAACAATACCCGCGATTACAAGAATTGCCTTTTGATTCCGATCGGAAACTGATGTCCACATTGCATACCATTGATTCGGAACAACTCCTTTTGACAAAAGGGGGACCGGATATTGTGATCGGAAGAAGTACAAAGGTTCTTATCAATGACGAAATCGTTCCACTGACTGAGGAAATCAAACATCAGTTGCAGCATCAAAATGAAGAATTCTCTAAACGCGCGCTGCGGGTTTTGGCTTTTGCTTATCGTCCGCTGACAGTGTCTGAAGACGAAGAACTGCATTTAGGTCTCGAAGAAGAGTTGATCTTTGTTGGTTTGATGGCGATGATTGATCCCCCTCGGAAGGAAGTCAAGCAAGCCGTGGCAGACGCGAAATCGGCTGGCATCAAAACAGTGATGATCACTGGTGACCACAAAACGACGGCTGTGGCCATTGCTCAGGAGATCGGGATTGCGCAAGAAGGTGACTTAGCATTGACCGGTACAGAGCTTGATGCACTGTCGGAAGAAGAACTGACGAATCAATTGGAGAAAATCACTGTCTACGCCCGCGTCTCTCCTGAGAATAAAATCCGCATTGTGCGAGCATGGCAAGATAAAGGGAAAATCTCTGCTATGACCGGTGATGGCGTAAATGATGCACCAGCATTGAAGCAAGCGGATATCGGGATTGCGATGGGGACCGGAACGGACGTTGCAAAAGATGCAGCAGCAATGGTCTTGACAGATGACAACTTTGCTTCAATTATTCGAGCGGTAGAAGTTGGCCGCAATGTGTTTGATAATATCAAAAAGGCGATTTCTTATCTTTTTGCTGGTAACCTCGGCGCGATTATCGCCATTGTGTTTGCTTTAGTAATGGGCTGGGACAATCCATTTACAGCCTTGCAATTGCTGTTTATCAACTTAGTGAATGATTCGCTTCCTGCTATCGCTTTAGGGATGGAAAAAGCGGAACCAACTATCATGCAAAGAGAACCTAGAAATCCTGATGCTGGCATCTTTTCTGGTAAAACGCTGATCTCAGTTACTTATCGTGGGATCTTGATTGCGGCAGTGGTGATTATAGCGCAATGGATCGGGATGAATCAATCGCCGGAGTTAGGTGTTGCAATGGCATTCTCAACTTTGATCTGGAGCCGTACATTACAAACATTGCCTGCTCGTTCCAATACAGAGACTGCTTGGCAAGCTGGATTGTTTGCGAATAAAATGGTTTGGCTGGCGATCGTGGTTTGTGGTCTGCTTTATAGTGTGACATTGCTACCTGGAATTCGGGAAGTCTTTGCGATTCCAGAAACCTTTACAATGAACCATGTTGGGTTAAGCATAGCTATGGCAGCTGGTGCTGTCTTGATGATGGAAATCACAAAACTGATTATTTTAGCGGTACAATCTCGAGGGAACAACACGAACTCATGATACTTGCGGGAGTGTTTTCGCTAATCAGATGAACAAAATAAGAACCGAAGGCGCAGCATGCAGCACTGCGTCTTCGGTTCTTTTTCTTGCTTTCATTTAATGGACTTGATTGATTTTCTTTAATTGACTGATTTGCTGGGCGACATGAAGAATCAGCTGTTGTTGGCCGTCTATTGGTTTCCCACCGTAAAGATAATCTTCATAGGTTGCCGTCAGTTGGATAAAACTCCCGTGGAAAATAGGATAAACAGCTTCCAATCGGCTGGCGTACTCACTAAGAGGTTCCGAATCAGCATGGAAAAGAACTTTTGCTGCTTGTTTCATCAAGACAGGATAGGCGGTTGGTAATGGTTCGGAGCGAAAGCGAGCAATCAACCAGATGCGAATTCGGAAAAAGTAGCGGCGCAAAAGATACAGTAATCCCAAGAAAACCAAGCATGCGATACCTTGCAGAAAAGAACGGATCCATTGCCATGTTTCAGGTGAGAAAAGGTGTTCTTCTGCTGGCGCAACAGTTGCCGTCATTGTTGTGGAACTGCTGGTCTCACTACTGCTGCTGGTAGAAGACTCGCGACTAGAACTGCTCGTTTCAGGTAATACTTCAGAAGAGACAGTTGTTGTTTGCAATTCGGGACGATCAGGATTTTGAAAGTTCGGCGTCGGCTCAAACGGTACCCAGCCAAAACCGGCAAAATAGACTTCCGCCCACGAATGCGCGTTGCGGTTTCTCACGGTAAATGTTGTCAGGCCATTTTCAGTTTGAGCATCTCCTGGCGAAAAACCCTTGACCCAGCGCGCCGGAATATCGAGCGTTCGTAATAATACCACCATCGCAGTCGAGAAATTATCACAATAGCCAACTTTTGATTCAAACAAAAATTGATCGACATAGTCTTGTTCTTCTGCTGGATAGACGGCATCCGTTTTTGAATAACGGAATTCAATTGAATTTTTCAAGTGATTTTCAATGGCTGTGACTTGTTCGAAGATGGTACTTTGATCTTCTGTGATTGAGCGCGCAAGCTGCCGAATCCGAGCAGGAAGGTTCTCTGGTAATTGTGTATAGTCAACAGGAGTATCTGGCTGTTGCAGCGGCAAGGATTGCAATGTTACAGCGGCATAGTCCGCTGGCTGCCAAGCCAGTGAAACTTCAATCTGTTGTTGCGGCTCCATTAGATCGACTCGTTGAACCGCATCATCCACAATAAATCCAGTGGATCCTTCTTTAATAGTCAGTTGACTACTTCCATAGGGTAATGGCAAATAATCTCCCTGATTCTGCAAATAAAGCTGGACTGTTTCTTCTTTAAGATAATCTTGTTGATAATTATCATCTGCAATCCGCAGGGAATCAGGCACTGTTCGCAGATCTTCTTCTCGTATCGTGTTGATCCAACCCTTGCCAGAATAAAAATCTTTGCTTTCTACTCGCCAATAATGGCGGGTATCTTGTTGTGCTGTAAATAACACGGTATCATCGTCTAATAAAGGACCGCCTAATTGCCGATCATTTTCGCTAAAGCCTGTACGGGACCCGCTAGGTGCACCATGTTCTTCGATAAACTGATAAAAGCCGCGTTGATTCGCTTGTGTGCGTATACCAGTGGTAGCTGCTACCAAGTGATCGCGAATCGCGGTTCTTGGCAGCAGTGTTGCTCCAACCAACAGCAACGAACATAGCAGGGTGAGCCCCAGCCAGAACGACCATTCTCGTACTGTTTTCAGCTGTTGGGTTTTGATCAGGCTGCAAAGAACTCCGCAAAAACACACCCCCAACAAATGCCACGTTAGATTGAAATCATTAAAAATCACGACAGTCAGCAGATAGAGACACATTGCACCGTAGACAATATAAAAATGCTGAATGTAGATCGAGAACACAGCAAACAGAAGAATGCCGGTGACGATAATGGTCACTGCAACAAGTTCAGTGATATAACCGACTTTGCCAGCCAGAATCTCGCTGAGAGCTGTTTGCAAATCATAAAAATATCTTTGGAACCAAGTGAAGGAAAATCCTTCACCATAAGGAAAAAAGCGGTAAAGAGTGACAAACCAGCCTACGATGTAAAAAGGCAGACTGTAGCGAAGACGAGGACTTAAAATACTCACGAAGCAAATCAGAAAGGCGTACAGAAGCAACGTAGTTTGGTGCCCCAAGTGGTAGACTGCTAAAAACGGCAGTACCGTCAAAATGATCGCAATGTAAGTCAGAGCTCCGATTATGGCTTTTTTGATCAAAGGATTCATTCAGACACCTCTTTGTTCGACAGTCGTTGGATCAGGTCATGATACGTATAAACTTGCAGCATGTTGCTTGGCGTCAAGGATTCCAGATAGACTTCTAAGGATTGCGAGACAGCCGGTGTGATGATAATCACCTGACGCCCTGAGATTTTGGGCAATGGTTCTGGGACTGTGATAAATGGCTGAATCGCTGCGAAAGCTCCAGCATGGATTTGATAAGGAGAATCCAGGTCCTCGCCGATCAATAGTTGCTGAAAAGGCATCTTTTTAAGCAAGAGATTTTGGAGCGAAAAGAAGATCGCCAATGTGTCTTCAAAAGCAGGGTGAGATTCACCCCAAAACAACAAAGTCAACTCCTGTTGTTGTTCCGTTTCATGTTCTCGATAAATCAGTTCTTGCTGTTTACTGGAGAGCTTCCAGTCAATATGCTTTAATGAATCCCCTTGCTGATAGTTACGGTAGTTTCGAATGGTGAAATTTGATTCCCCGTAAGTATATTTTAGCGGCTTTTTTTCAAAAAGTGTCATCAAGGATAGGACCTCGGGTCGATATTCTGGCAAAATGAGGATTTCTTGTTGGATTTTCATTTGCCGCCTTTTTCTGAAGAATCCCCAAAGTTCCTGGCTTGTGAGGGTCAATGGCAGTCCATTATATGCTCCTCGAGCGGTAGGAAGCCACAGCACCTCTAAGCGGATGGATTCGCCCCGATAAAAAGTGAGCGTCTGTTCCTGATTTTGAAAGAGCAAAGACAGCTTTGGGATTGGCAACAGCGTTGGCCGATACTTGAAAACTTGCAGCGGCAAAGGCGTTTCTTTGTTTATTTGTGTTTGGATCGATTCTTCAAGAGTCACTTGGATTTTATTAAGGGAAGGCAGAATGAATAACAAGTCTGCTAGTACCAATAAAGTAACAAAAAAGAAGAGACTCCAACCTGCTTCATTATTGAAAACGATACAATAGCTTAGTAAAAGAAAATAAGTAACAAAAAATACCAGATATTTTCCGAATAACCGCTGTTTGCTCATCATCAGCGCCTCACTGGTACAGGAACGCGTTGGATCATTTGCTTCATGATCTCAGAGAGACTTTCCTGGCTGGCGGTAATCCCGCCTTTTAATAATAAGCGATGACCAAAAACGGCTGGCAAAATTCGTTGCAAGTCTTGCGGTGTCACATAGGTTCTTCCTTCGGTCAAAGCCAATGCTTTTGCCCCTTTCAAAAAGGCAATACCGCCACGAGGGCTGATGCCTAAATCAATGGCATTATGGTTGCGGCTAGCTTGGACCAGCTGCAGCGCATAGCGAGCAACTTGATTGTCCACGAAAACTTGATCGACCATTTGTTTCAATGCGGTAACTTCCTGCGAGGTCAATATTGTCTGAATTTGATTGAGGGATTGCTGGCGTTGTCCAATCAGTAAAGCAAGCTCATCTTGAAAAGCAGGGTAGCCAATGTGTAATCGAAACAAAAAACGATCCAGTTGTGCTTCCGGCAAAGGATAGGTTCCTTCATATTCGATTGGGTTTTGAGTCGCCAACACAAAGAAGTGAGGGCTTAGCGCGTAGGTTTGATTATCGATGGTCACGTGATTCTCAGACATTGCTTCCAATAATGCTGCTTGTGTACGAGGTGTTGTCCGATTGATTTCATCTGCTAATAACACAGAAGTAAAGATAGGTCCCGGTCGAAATTCAAATTGCTGGTTTTCTGAATTGAAGATCGATACACCTAAGATATCATTGGGCAAAAGATCTGGGGTAAACTGAACACGCTTATAGTCGCTTTGGATGGCTTTTGCCAATGATTTGACTAGCATCGTTTTCCCTACTCCGGGAATATCTTCAAACAAAACGTGACCACCTGCCAATAATGCCGCCACAGTTAATTGGATCACATCACGTTTTCCTAAAATCACTTTCTCGACTTCATTGATCAACGCATCGATCTTTTGTAGTTCATCTGCCATTTTTCAACCTCCTTGAGCCTTTTCTTTTATTGTATCGGTTTTTATTTGCAATCGCAATTTATTGAAGGCAGCTCCTATCTCCAAGAAGAGAACTAGTCAAGCAATGGGCAGCAATCTGATCTGCTTGTCGTAAATTAAAAGCATTGGTTCCCGGTTGTGCTGTGGCGGCGGTTAGCCAGTGAATGCCTTCTGTTGGGATACCAAAACAGTAAAGTCCTTCTTGAATCTGATCATTTGTATCAAGCAACTGGCTTGTGGCCGGATCAATCGCAATGGCACCTGTGTAAAACGGAGCCTCCTTAGGAATGTATAACTTATGAGGACTGGCAATGCCATCAGCTAGTAATTGTCTTAACAATGGATTAGCGGTACGACGAATATCCGTCGATTGAATCCGAGCTTCCAATATCTGCTTAGCGGCGTATCGTTGTTGGGGATAGCAGGCTGAATAGGCCACAAAGGTGCCGCTTTCTTCAACGATCATCTTTGGACCAAGAATCGTGACGATATCCGCTTCGATCAGTGCGATCAATTCACGAATGCGCTGAAGTGGGGGCCAATCGATAAAAAGGCGTTCAATGGAACGAAAGACTGCCAGAATTTTTCTTTTAATGCTTTTGGCGAAAACAATTGCTGATTAAGCATAAAGCGAACCGGATCACGCAAATCTTTTAACAATTCAAACATACTACTGATCGGACTTGTTAAATTTCCTTTGGCCGCTTCTGTAACATCCCAAGTAAGATAGGTCATCAGAAAGTCGCGAACCGATTGGCTTTCTTTTCTTTTGTAAGGATCGAAGATATAGCGCCAGTCCAACCAATTTTGGCGAGGAATTTGGAAGTCTGTCAAAACATCGGCGGCGCCATTTTGGCGGACAAATTGTTCAGTAAAAGCCGCTTGATCATCTTCAGACTCTTGAGACAGCCAGCGTTGATAATAAACAAGTTCCATTTCTTTCTGCAAATAAAAGAAAAACTCAGTGGACTGATCTTGCCCTTTCGCTTGCCAAGAGCGGAGTCGTTCCGTTGTCAAGAAGCGAGGCAGAATCTGTTCTGTTGGATGTTTCTGATTGGCTCCTCGTGCGTGGTATGGCAAACCTCTTCCTGATCCGGCAATGATTGTTGGTTCATTGCCAGAAGGAATGTAGCGAAGGCGATCAGAACCAATAAAGACACCGCCGCGATCAGTGGTCAAACGGGTGACATAATCAAAGAACGCCAATCCTAGACCTCGGAGAATAACGTGTTCTCCGCCTTTAACTTTATTAAAATCGACATCCGCTGCATTCTGAGGCGGAGAATACAAAAAGCCTTTTTGGCGGGCGAATTCGTTTAATCGATCTTCTTCTTCAGTGAGCGAGACTTGATGATGCCCAACTGCCAGAATCACTCGGTCCGATTGAAGAGAATGCCTGTCTGTTTTTAGTAAATAGTGCGTTTGTTTCGGTATTAGGCCAATGGCGTTTTCCTGCAAATACGTGAATGTGATGAATGGGGGCAATGTTTCAACCAATTGCTGATAAAACCATTTCTGATACAGCCCGTATAATGCGCGAGAACAATGACCGTCAGGATCCAACTTGTCAATTTCTGATACCAGTGAGGGCTGATTTTTTTTAGCAAAATTCCTACCGTCTTTTTTTGCCCATTCGTAAAGACTGGGACCGGGGTTGATCGGGCCGCCAGTTTCTAGCGTTTCGTCAGTAAAAAGGGTGACTTGACTGGTCACAGAATTGAGTAGCAAACTTTGCGGTTGATTCGTTTGCCAAATAGCGCCTCCAGGGGGATAGGGATCAATCAATGTGAGAGATAGGGACTGCTGATTGATACTTGCTTGAGCAATCAACCTTTCACATAGTGACAGTCCTCGTGGTCCAGCACCGATGATTGCGATGTTCATTTTCATTCCTCCTTCGCAAACTGGAGAATCTTTTTTGATCGATGACTTATTTTCTTTCACTTTAGAGAAATTTTTGAGGAACTGCAACTATTGCGACTGGTTTCAGAAAAACCATTCAAGTAATGGCTTAAAATAAGAGGAAATAAGAAGAAAGAGGATTGCTCTGTGATAGGAATAAAATTGCTGGAAAGAAGAAACTTCGATACAATGAATAAGAGAAGAATTTGGATGTGCATGATTAAAGGACAAGTAAAGTGGATTCTTTTCATAAAAAAGCGAAAAGAGGGATACAATGTTTGTGGAACACATTGCCATTTGGGTTCGTGATCTAGAAAAAATGGCCGAATTTTATGAAACGTATTTTGGTGCCCAACGTTCTGAAAAATATCACAACACCAAGACTGGGTTTCAATCTTATTTTTTGCGTTTTGATTCTGGCAGTCGTATCGAATTAACGACAAAGCAGCATCTTCACCCTGGTGGAACAGATACACTGGGTTACACGCACTTAGCGATGGCTCTGAAAAGCCAAGCGGAAGTGGATGCTTATGCCCAACGTTTTGTTTCAGATGGCTTTCCTCTGCTGAGCGGTCCCCGCACAACAGGGGATGGTTATTATGAAGCGGTGATCCAAGATCCTGAAGGGAATTTGATCGAAATTACTGTTGCGTAAACAAAAAACGAACGGTGATCCCCTGATTTGGCGTAACTTTTCGCCTGCAAAAAGGAGAGATCTACTCGTTCGTTTTTTTGGCGCAACTCCCAATGCCCAACGGAAAGGTTTAGCAAGATAGATCGTAGGGGGTATTGCGGAAAAGCAGCCAGTGCATACCCAAGATCATGGCTTGGTCGAAGTCGTGAACAAAGGTATATACAGGATGATTCGGCTGTTTGGTAATAAAAGGGTCGTGAGTGATAGCCGCTAGCAAGTCTTCTTCTATTGCTGCTGTACTGGCAAAAACAAAGCGATCAGGAGCAAAAGCAGCATTATAAAAAGGCACTAAAGCAGATAAGCGGGTCACCAATTCTTGAGTACTTTTTGGAGCACCTTTGTCGATAAAGCCGGGTAAGTATTTTGCTTCTCCAGCAAGCGCATTTTGGCCTTCTAACAGAGAAGCATTGAAGATCAACGTGATCCCTGGCATGCTGTTTTCGGGATTATAAATACCTACGATGTTTTCCGAGAGAGAAATCTGCTTGGCGATACAATGGCCAACGGTCAGCAAATGGGCATCATTTTGATAAAAGCAAGGAATAGGCGTAATCTCCTTGAATAACTGGTCAAGATCCCATCCATCAAACTTTTCATACCAGCTGGAAGTCACGACACCCTCACTGATTTTTCCTGGCAACAGCACAGCGATCTGTTCGACATCAGCGAAAGCTTCGATAGATTGTCGGACAAGATTCTGAAAGGCTGTCGGTGTGATCTCGGAAAAAGCTTGGTGCTGCGCAGCTAAGATCGTTCCTTTCAAATCGATGTGGTAGCTTCTCAACTCCAATTGACGATTTACTTCTATCAAAGCGAGCAACAATGATTTTGAGTACTTATAGTTAAAGCAATATTCGATAGCTGGGCGCCCAATCTCTCTTTGAACGAGCTTGCCTTTCGTTACCATTCCCTTTGAAACAAGATCTTTTAATAAAGAATTGATCGTCACCATGCTGATGCCGGTCTCTTTTACCAGATCGGATGCAAAAGAGGTCCCTTTTTGAAACAATTCTTTTAAGACGACTTGAATATTCTGGTGGCGAATCAAGTTTTTATTGGCAGACATGTTATTGCCTCCTTTAGTGAACCTGGTTTATTAAGTATAGCGATGAAGCGCAGCAATGTAAAGAAAGTTCCTAAAGCGATTGACGGTTTTCAGTTAAATAAGTATATTTAATTAAGGTAGTTAAATAAATAGAGCGGCAGCGACGCGGCGAAGGATGTGGAATGAGATGATCAAACTGATCATTACAGATTTAGATGGAACATTTTTAAATAGCCAGGGGGTCTTTGATCAAACCTATTTTGACAAAGTCAGCCAGATGATGGAACAAAGAGGGATAGCCTTTGCCGCTTGTACTGGCAAGCAGTGCGAGCGCGTAGAAGAACTGTTTGGGGATCAAGCAGCGAAAATCTGGATATTAGGGGATAGTGCCACACGAATCAAACATCAAGGAGGCTATGTTTTTGAATCCTTACTCCCAAATGCATTGGGGCAGCGTTTGATCCAACGATTAGAAAAAATAGCAGATGACCATGTGATCATTGCTTGTACCCCAACAGCCGCTTATATCAAGGAAACGACAACGGAAGAAAATGCAGCCCGGGTTCGAGGTTCTTATCGTGTTGTCAAAACGGTCACCAGTTATAGTGAGATCCAAGAAGACTTCGTGAAAGTGACGGTATATGATCCTAAGTTACGTTGTTTCGATAGCGTCAAGCAGCTGTCTTCTTTTGCAGCAGATGCCTACATCGTTGCTTCAGAAGCTGCGTGGATCGATATCACTAATCAAGGTGTCCATAAAGGGACAACAGTAGCCCAATTACAGAATTTGCTGGCAGTGAGTCCCCAAGAAACGATGGTCTTTGGGGATGGATTGAATGACAGCGAATTAATGGCCGCTGGCACCTACAGCTTTGCAATGAAAAATGCTTTTGAGGAAATCAAGGAAGCTGCAGCTTTTGTGACCCGCTCCAATGATGAAAATGGTGTGCTGCGAACCATTGAACTGATTTTGGCGTTACAGGAATCTAAGCATTGATCTAATCGATTTAGGCTATCGGTTCATTGATTGATAGCTGCAAAAGAGCAACCAGCAAAAAAAAGGTCTGCAACATAAGTTCTTCAACAAACTGACTATCTGAAGGTTGTTGTAATTGTCCTGCGGTCAGCAGGGTATCTCCATAAGGGGGAAATACCTCGCGCAATTCAATTACTGTCATTCAGATAGTTTAGTTTGGTTGATCCTTATGTCGCAACCTTTTTTTCTTTCGGTATTGCTCGTTCTTTAAAAAAGGTACCTACCGATTTTCATTATGGTCTTCATTCGACTCTTGACTATGCGACAGACTATAAGGATAAGCTTGCGCTGACCAAGTCTTACTGCGGGGAACGATGCCTAGAGTATAGCGGATCGTCGAACCAGCGATCAGTTCATCATGAGTAAAGAACAACCGAGAGTGTTGTTTACCATTTAGAGTCACATTGTCGATAAATTGCTGCTGCGGCTGATTTGGCGTGCTGTGGATTTTAAGTTCTTTTCCATTCGACAAAAAGAGTGTCGCTTCGTCAAGCAAAGGCATCCCCAAAACGTATTCGCCGGTACCAGGAGTGACAGGATAGAAACCTAATGCGTTAAAAACATACCAACCGGACATGCTGCCATTGTCCTCATCTCCAGGATACCCTTTTGGAGAATCATCGAAACATTGGGTCAGCAATTGTTTAATCAATGGTTGTGCCATTTCTGGTTTGCCAATGTAACTAAAGAGATAAGGATAGTGGAAACTAGGCTGATTCGAGATAGCTAACTGACCAAAATCCAAGGCCGCCATTTCACTCATTTCATGAATCTCAAAACCGTAGCCCTCGGTAGTATAATGGGGAGCTTGATTGCACAAATCCACCAGTTTTTGTTCAAAGGATTGTTTGCCGCCATGAGCTGCGATCAGGCCAGCAAAATCATGGAACACAGCAAAGCTACTTTGCCACGCACTCCCTTCTGCATAATCACGACCCCAACGATAGGAATCAAAATCCGTCCGAAAATCACCGGCTTTGTCTTTTGCTCGCATAAAGCCTGTTTCTGAATCAAAGATCGCTAAATAGTTTTTTGCTTGCTGCTGATAGTAGCTTGCTTCAGGGTCAGCCAGAGAACTTGCCACTTGGGCAATGCAAAAATCACTGTAACAATAATCAAGGGTATGATTGACAGATTCATGGTACTCACTAGGAACATAGCCGTATTTCAAGTAATCGGCAGTTCCTTGCCGGCCGTAATTTGGATTTGGACTCTGAATGGAGGCTGCTTTCTTCATAGCTGTTAAGAACTCTGGCATCAAGTCAGGTCGAATTCCTTTGACGCAGGCATCAGCGATCACAGCATCGATCAATGTACCTGGCATCAGCCCTCGCTCATCAGGTGATAACCATTTTGGCAAGAATCCGCTTTCTTTAAAGCTGTTCAAAAATCCTTCCAACATATCTTCTAGCTGCTCGACCGCAATCAGAGAAAAGAGTGGGTAGACTGTTTTGTAAGTATCCCAGAAACCATTGTTTGTATAAAGCGGTCCTGGTTTGATGGTCTTGGCAAGTGTATCGTAATGGATTTTTTGACCAGATTGATCTCGTTCATAAAAAGTCTGCGGGAATAAAAACAACCGATAAAAATTATGATAAAAAGTTGAAACTTGTTTTGGATCGTGGTGCTTGATATCTATTCGATTCAAGTAGTTTTCCCATGATTGCTGCGCATTAGACAAGTAGTCAGCTGTTGTTTGATCCAACTCACGGCTGAGATTCAGAAAGGCTTGCTGAGAACTTAAAAAGGATGTCCCAAAACGGATCGTTTGCTGATTTTTTTCTTCAAAACGAATCACCACAAAGCCATTTTCTCCTGATAATTCCCCTTCAATCGCATGAACAGCTGTTTCAAAACGCAAGATGAAGTGAAAAGCAAAGTCATTGTCTTCACAGCCAGAGTAATTGATGACCTGTCCTTTGACGGTCTGTTCGTCGACTTGCTGCAGCTGATAGCGCCCAGGCAAAGAGATTCCTAAGCCAGGATCAGTCACTGCACCATCTAGAGCCAGAATGCCTCCGTACATGCTTGGGATCAATGTTGTAGTGAGTTGGTAGCGTTGGCTTTTCACTTGTAAACAAGCTGGATTGAAGACACTTTCTTCTGGACGATAGGAACTTTGGGCATGAAATAGTGTATTTTCTGATAACTTCCCATTAATAGGCAAAAAAGTAAGGTGACTAAAATCGCCCATCCAAGGGCTTGGCTGATGGGTCAGTCGAAATCCTTGAAACGTACGGTCTTCAGGATGGAACCACCAACTTCCACGTTGGTCGCTTGTTTGAGGGGCAAAATAGTTCATGCCAAACGGAACCCCTGTATAAGGGAGACAGTTGCCGTGAGAAAAGCTGTATTGATTATCTGTCCCATGCCTCGTATCGATCATTGTTACTTTCATTTTGTTTGCTCCTTTATGTCATTGTTTTTGGTCAATTGTTGAATCTCTGACAACTAAAGTGACTGCGACTTTCTGATTCGCTGTTGCAGACTCATCTTCTTTGGCGAGCGTAGATAAGTCGGCAGCAGTTGACTGAATCAACTGTACTAATTTTGTACCAGCCAAACGACCCAACTCGGCAAAATTTTGTTTTACAGTGCTGAGAGGTGGATCCACCAATGCAGCCGCTTGAATGTCATCGAAGCCGATCACAGCAAACTCTTTTGGAACCTGAACCCCAACTTGTTTCAATTGGCGCATCAATTCGATGGCGACAAGATCATTCTCGCAGACAGCCCCAGTCAACTGATTCTCTTGAATATAACTAACAGCTGATGACAAAAGTGCCTGAGGATCATCAAGTTTTGTTCGAAAAGACGACTGTTGCTTTTTTAATTGATCCACATAGCCTAGATAACGTTGGCGGACAGACTGTGGATGGTGACGTTCACCAAAAATATAGCCAATGCGTTGATGACCTTGTGCCAAAAGATGTTCAGTCGCTAACTGTCCTCCTTCAAAGTTGTCTGCCAAAACAGCTGGGAATGAGAACTCATGCAGTGCTTTATCAAGTGTGACGACAGGGAACCCTTGTGAAGCCAGTTCGAAAAGCAGATCATAATTTGAATTCGTGTTGTTAGCGTAGTAGATCATTCCGTCAAATTCTTCTGTCAAAGCTTCGGCCGTGGTTTGCTCCAGATAATCAACAGGTGTCAGCATCAATTCGAATCCCTGTTCCTGCATGACTGGATAGATGCCTTCCGTAAAATTGCCAAGGGAAAGGTCATTCGCGAAGGGTAAAATAAACAGCACTTTCCCCTTTGATTGTGGTTGGATCGGTCTACGAACAAAACTGCCACTTCCTTGAATACGATAGATCAGCTGATTTTGTTCCAATTCAGTTAAGGCTCGCTTGGAGGTGATGCGACTCACTTGGTATTTCTCTGACAATTCCTTTTCAGTAGGGACACGGCTTTCCGGAGCTAACTCACCGCTTTGAATCTGCTCATACAATTCGTGATAAATTTTTTTGTATAATGGTTCTTTCATGAGTTGATCTCCTTTTTTTTTTGATATATCATATTCACAGGATAGCATATTCGTTCAAAATTGAAAATAGAGTTTTGTCAAATTGCACTAGACAATGCTGAGAAACATCGTTATACTGAATTCGTAAAATGATATATCAAATTTAGGACGGTGACCAAATGGCTTATCAAGAAATACCAAATTCAGTTGCAAACTTTATGCAGGAAATAACCGAACGTTGCGGAAGTGAACATGCGGATTGGGCAAAAAACTTCAATGCTGCTTTTGCTAACACATTGTTGACAACGGTCAAACGCCATGAAGATGGCACAACATTTCTACTGACAGGGGACATTCCGGCGATGTGGTTGCGAGACTCAACCGCGCAGGTACGACCTTATTTAGTAATTGCCAAGGAAGATGAAGAGCTGGCAGCGATGATCAGCGGATTAGTCAAGAAGCAATTTTTTTATATCAATATCGACCCTTATGCCAATGCCTTTAATGAAGCAGCAAATGGCGCCGGGCATCAAAGCGATTTGACAGAGATGAATGATTGGATCTGGGAACGAAAATATGAGATCGATTCTTTGTGTTATCCCATTCAATTGGCGTACCTGTTGTATAAGAATACTGGCAGAACAGATCAGTTTAATGACGATTTTGTGGGCGGTATCAAAAAAGCCCTTCATGTTTTTGCCACGGAACAAAATCATCAAGAATCTCCTTATCGCTTTGAGAGAGAAACATGGCGTAAAGAAGATACCTTAATCAATGACGGGAAAGGAGCGCCTGTCGTACCAACTGGTATGACCTGGTCGGGATTTCGTCCCAGTGACGATGCATGTGCTTATGGTTATCTGGTTCCTTCGAATATGTTTGCTGTAGTGGTTTTAGGCTACATTGTTGAGATTTTTAGTTCTATCTTGAATGAACCAGCGATTGTTACTCAAGCAAAACAGCTCCGATCAGAGATCCAAGCAGGGATCGATGCGTTTGGCAAAACCACCAATCAAGCGGGTCAAACGATCTATGCCTATGAAGTCGATGGTCAAGGCAATGCCACTGTGATGGATGATAGCAACGTACCGAATTTGATTGCCGCCCCTTATTTAGGTTACGGATCAGATCAAGATGAAACCTATTTAGCCACACGCAAAACGTTGCTCAGTTCCGAAAATCCTTACTTCTATGAAGGAAAATATGCGAAGGGGATCGGAAGCTCTCATACACCAGAAAACTATGTGTGGCCGATCGCGATGGCAATGGAAGGCATGACGACACCAGATAAGGCGGAGAAAGAACGAATCCTCAATCAATTAGTTGCAACCGATGCTGGCACCCATTTGATGCATGAAGGATTCGATGTGGATGATCCGACGAAATATACCCGGGAATGGTTCTCATGGGCCAATATGATGTTTTGTGAGCTTGTCATGGATTACTTTGATATTCGAGTAGAAAAATAAGCATCTCCGGCAAAAACGAGAGGAGTTAGACAATGAAAAAACAAATTTATATCGTATCTCATAGTCATTGGGATCGTGAGTGGTATATGCCTTATGAGCAACACCATATGCGCTTGATTGAATTGATGGATGATCTATTGGAATTGTTTGAGAAAGATCCTGAGTTCCACAGTTTTCATTTAGATGGTCAGACCATTATCCTAGATGATTATTTGGAAGTTCGTCCGGAAAAGCGGGCAGCGGTCAAACGAGCAATTGATCAAGGAAAATTACAAATTGGTCCCTTTTATATTCTTCAAGATGACTTTTTGATTAGTTCAGAGTCCAATACCCGCAACATGTTGATTGGGATGGCTGAAAGCAAAAAATGGGGAACACCCGTCATGCTGGGCTATTTCCCGGATACATTCGGGAATATGGGCCAAACACCGCAAATGATGAAGCAAGCCAACTTACACAGTGCAGCTTTTGGTCGAGGAGTTAAGCCAATCGGGTTTGATAACGAAGTTTTACCGGATGATCAGTTTACCTCCCAATACTCAGAAATGAATTGGCGAGGTCCAGATGGCAGTGAGATCTTTGGTCTACTTTTTGCCAATTGGTATTCCAATGGCAATGAGATTCCGGTTGATCGGGAAGAAGCACACCAGTTTTGGACCCAAAAATTGCAAGATGTTGAGAAATTTGGTTCGACAAATCATTACTTGATGATGAATGGGGTGGATCATCAGCCTGTCCAAAAAAATATCAGTGAAGCGATCCGCTTAGCGAATGAATTGTTCCCTGATTATGAATTCAAGCATGCTGGGTTCACAGAGTACCTTGCAGCAGTTCAAGCGGATTTGCCAGCAGACCTTGGGACCGTGAGCGGCGAATTGACAAGTCAAGAGACAGACGGCTGGTATACGCTAGCCAACACGGCCTCCTCGCGGGTTTATTTGAAACAATGGAATACGCGCGTCTCACGTCAATTGGAAAATGTGGCTGAACCATTAGCAACGATGGCGTATGAGGTAACGAAGAAGTATCCCCACGATGTGCTGGACCACGCTTGGAAACTGTTGATGCAAAATCATCCTCATGACAGTATTTGTGGCTGTTCGGTGGACGAAGTGCATCGGGAGATGATGCCGCGGTTTGAAAAAGCCAATGAAATCGGCAAATATGTCGCTGATGAAGCAGTAGCACAGTTGCTAAATGCCATCGATACTTCCGCTTTTCCAAAAGAAAGCCGACCATTTGTAGTCTTTAATACCTCAGGGACGACACGTTCGGGCATCGTTGAAGTGGAAGTAGAACTGAGCCGGAAAACATTCCGAGAAGGGCTTCCTAGCCGGTTATATCAAGAGTTGCAGCAACAGCCTAAAGGTTCTTACCAAATCATTGATTCTGAAGGAAAGATCTTACCGGCAAAAATCAGCGAAGAAGAAGTGCTTTTTGACTATGAATTACCGAAAGACGCTTTTCGGATTCCTTTTATGAAGCGTTTTGTCAATGTACAAGTCCAAGTGGATCAAATGCCGGAATTTTCATGGCAGACCTTTGCACTGATTGAGGCTGACAAGCCACAAGTAGCATCTACGACAGAAAAAATCGTTTCAGCAGATGGTCGTGTTTTAGAAAACGCGTTTGTCCAAGCAACGATCACTTCAAACGGCAGTCTGACCATCAAAGAAAAAGCAACCGGGAAAGAATTGACGGATTTATTGGTTTTTGAAGATGTTGGCGATATCGGCAATGAGTATATTTTCAAACAACCTGAAGGGGACCGCGCCATTTACTCAACAGCTTTTCCTCATCAAATTGAGGTCATCGCAAATTCTGCTCTTTATGGCGTCGTTAAAGTAACGCAGATGATGCAAATTCCAGTATCGGCTGATGAGCAATTACTTGAAGAACAAAAAGCAGTCGTCGATTTCCGTTTCCGTAAAGCACAAAGGGTGCAACAAACAGTGCCATTTACCTTGGAAACAGAAATTCGCTTGGACTGCAACAGTAAACGAATCAGTTTTAAAACGACAGTGAACAACCAAAGCAAAGACCACCGGTTACGGGCGCTTTTCCCTACGGGTATCCATACGGATCAACATGAAGCTGATAGTATCTATGAAGCAGTTAGAAGGCCGAATCAAGTCTCTAGTCATTGGCAAAATCCGACAAATCCACAGCATCAACACGCATTTGTTAATTTACATGAGGAAGATTTCGGCGTCACAGTTTCCAATACTGGTTTAAATGAATACGAGATCGTAGAAGACAAAATTTGTTTGACATTGTTACGATGCACAGGAGAACTTGGCGATTGGGGCTATTTCCCAACACCAGAAGCGCAATGTATCGGTAAGCATACGTTTGAGTACGGGATTGAGTTGCATGCTCAAGCCAACGAACGCTACGAAACCTATCGACAAGCACAAGCAGCTCAAGTGCCTTGGATCGCCCGGCAAACAGCCATCCACTCAGGTCTATTAGAAAAACAGTCACAATTCGTGGAAGCCAATGGCGCTACAGTGGCGATCACGGCTCTTAAACGTCGTCGCCAAGATGACTTGCTCGTTCTAAGAGGGTACAATCTTGCCGATACAGCAACACCTTTTGTCGCGAAGAAAGAAAAGACAGATCGTTGCCTGCTTAATTTGTTGGAAGAAGAACAGCCTCAATCAGTCGGAGAAACACTGGCTGCTTATGAAATTCGAACAATCGGTTTGAAGGAGTGAAAAAGATGTTTTATGGTGCAATTGAAGCCGGTGGAACAAAAATGAATTGTGCGGTCGCTGATGAACGATCTATCATTGATGAGTGCTCACTACCTACGACGACACCAGAGGAAACGATGGCTGCTATTTTTGCTTTTTTTGATAAGTACACCTTAGCCACCATGGGGGTAGGATCATTTGGTCCGATTGGGATCGATCCTCAACAAGAAACGTATGGCAAAATCTTAGCAACACCCAAAAAAGGCTGGCAGCAGTTTGATTTTTTAGGGACTTTGAAAAAACGGTATCCCGCCACTCGTTTTGCCTGGACGACAGATGTCAATGCTGCGGCTTTTGGGGAACTGAAACAAGGTGCAGCACAAGGAATGCGCAGCTGCGTGTATCTAACTATTGGCACTGGTATTGGAGCTGGAATCGTAATCAATGAGGAAATCTTCCAAGGCGCAGGTCATCCGGAAGTTGGACATACTTTTGTGAAACGGCATCCGCAGGACGATTATGTCGGCACCTGTCCCTATCACAAAGATTGTCTGGAAGGGTTAGCAGCTGGTCCCTCACTGGAAGCACGGACAGGTATCAAAGGACAACATTTGCCAAAAGATCATGAGATTTGGGATTTACAAGCCTTTTATATTGGGCAAGCACTTGTGAATATCACTTTGACAGTTGCCCCTGATCGAATTGTATTAGGAGGCGGAGTGATGAACCAACCGCATCTTTTGACGAAAATCCACGATCAGTTTACTGAGCAAATGGCTGGTTACATGGAAACACCGACAGTCACAGAATACATTGTTGCTTGGGGGCTGCCGAACAAAAGCGGCATTATTGGCAGTCTGTTATTAGGAAAAGAAGCTCAATAAAAAAAGTAAAACAAGCAGCAATACGTGCTGCTTGTTTTTTTTGTGAAGAAAAATCGTCTTTTGATCGATGGGGAAAATCATACAAAAGATAATAGAAAAGACAAAATCTTTAATTTGTTTCTTTTTACCTTTAGTTTGTTCCTTAATTATTCACAATGAAAGCGTTATTCTTATAGCAGAAGGAGTTGATCAAATGTGAAGAAAAAGGGATTTTGGAAAAATGTGTGGCAATTTAAAGCACTTATCTTAATGGCACTTCCCGGTGTCATTTGGTTCATCTTTTTTTTCTATATTCCAGTATTTGTCAATGTCGTTGCATTCAAAGATTTTCGTCTTTCACCAGACGGATTTTTTGCCAGTCTGCAACAGAGCCCGTGGGTCGGGTTTGATAATTTCAAATTTTTATTTGCATCAAATGATGCTTGGCTGATCACTAGAAATACATTGCTTTACAATATCGTGTTTCTAGCATTCAATCTATTTTTTGCCATCGCCTTTGCGATCGTGATGAGTGAATTGCGGAACAAGCGATTGGTCAAAGTGTATCATACCATGTCATTGCTGCCTTATTTTCTTTCATGGGTAGTTATTTCCTATTTTGTCTATGCCTTTTTGAGCCCTGACAAGGGAATTATCAATCAATGGATCACCAACATGGGTGGTGAAGGAATCAACTGGTATGCCGATCCAAAATGGTGGCCATTTATCTTTGTTTTCATGAACGTCTGGAAGAGCTTGGGCTACAACAGTATCATTTATTACGCATCGGTGATGGGTATCGATCAAACCTATTATGAAGCAGCGATGGTGGACGGGGCCAATAAATGGCAGCAAATCAAAAACGTGACACTGCCGCAATTATTGCCGATGATCTCTGTCTTATTGATTTTGAATATCGGCGGGATCTTCCGGGCCGACTTTGGTCTATTCTACCAAGTTCCTCGCAACTCAGGTGCATTGTATCAAGTTTCTTCCGTTTTAGATACCTACATCTATAATGGCTTGACGGCCACAGGTGACTTTGGCATGACTGCTGCCGCCGGACTTTATCAATCCGTAGTGGGTATGTGCTTGCTCTTAGCTGCCAACTTAGTGGTACGTAAATTAGAACCAGATTCAGCATTATTCTAAGGAGGATGGACGAATGAAAAAGAAAGTAGCAAAGGTCGAAGTCCGTTCCTTTAATCCAACGGTCAACCTGATTTTCAATATTGTTTTGGCGCTATTTGCCTTTTCTTGTGTCTTACCATTTTTATTTGTAATTGCAATTTCTCTGACGAGTGAAACCTCGCTAGCTGAGAATGGCTACCGCTTTTGGCCCGGTGAATTTTCTTTTGCCGCCTATAGCTATCTCTTTAGTGGCGCCATGAGCAGTAAGATTTTTCAAGCATTTGGGATCTCCGTCTTTATCACCGTCTTCGGGACAGTCATCAATGCAACGATGACTTCATTGTATGCCTATGTGATTTCTCGTTCCAATTTCCCATTTCGGCGATTCTTTACGCTCTTTGCGTTGGTAACGATGCTTTTTGCCCCAGGAATGGTAGCCAATTACCTAGTAATGGTTAATTTGATTCAATTAAAAGATACGATTTGGGCATTGATTTTACCGATTGCATTAGGTCCTTTCAATATTTTAGTGATGCGGACTTTCTTCAAGAAGACTGTGCCAGACAGTATTATTGAGTCAGCTCGGATCGATGGTGCCAGCGAAATGAAGATTTTCATCTCGATCGTCTTACCATTAGCGGTTCCAGGAATCGCTACGATCAGTTTATTTGCGGCACTTGGTTACTGGAATGATTGGTTCAATGCATTGTTATACATTCAAAAGGATTCACTAGTGCCGTTACAAGCACTATTGATGCGGATTCAATCGAACTTGGATTATTTAGCTAAAAGTACCGGTATGGCTGCTCAAGTTCAAGGTGGATTGGCCGCATTGCCAAACGAGACTGCTCGGATGGCAATCGTTGTAGTAGCAACATTACCAATTGCCATTACTTACCCATTTTTCCAACGATATTTCGTGGGTGGCTTGACAATTGGCGGTGTCAAAGAATAATAAGGATATAGGAGGAAAACAAATGAAATCGTGGAAAAAAACAATGTTTGCAGGATTCGCTTCAGCAATGCTGTTGAGCTTAGCTGCTTGCGGGTCAAACGGGGAGTCGTCGGATTCTGATTCTAATAGTGCGGATGGCGTAACGACTTTGTTGATGTATCAAGTCGGGGACAAACCAGAGAACTTTGATCAATTGATGGAGATCGCCAACAAACGGATCGAGGAAAAAATCAATGCACGGATCGACCTACAGTACATCGGCTGGGGCGATTGGGATCAAAAAATGAGTACGATCATTTCTTCTGGCGAGAACTATGATATCTCTTTTGCATCTAATTTTGTGGCAAATGCCCAAAAAGGAGCATATGCGGATCTGACCGACCTCGCACCAAAATATGCTAAGGAAGCTTATGATCAATTAGATGAAGCATATATCAAAGGCAACACCATCGATGGGAAGCTGTATGCCTTTCCTGTTAATGGAAACGTGTATGCGCAACAAGTATTGACATTCAACAAACAATATCTCGATAAATACGACATTGATATCAGCAATATCAATTCTTATGCTGATGCAGAAGATGCCTTGAAAAAATTCCATGAGAAGGAACCGAATATTGCCAGCTTCGCAATTGGTCAAACCTTCAACATTTCAGGGAACTATGACTATGTCATGGGGAAAGACTATCCATTTGCGGTCAAACTTGACGGAGACACTACAAAAATCATCAACCCATATGAAGATGACGAACAAATGGCAAACTTGAAATTGATGCACAAATGGTATAAAGAAGGATTGATCCCAACAGATGCCGCAACCAATACCACTGGCTATCCATTAGAAGGAAATACTTGGTTTATGCGTGAAGAAACCCAAGGACCAATGGATTACGGCGATACAATTTTGAACAATGCTGCCGGTCACGAATTGATTTCTCGTCCGCTTACCAAACAATTGAAATCAACAGGGCAAGCCCAAATGGCGAACTTTGTGGTGGCAAATGTTTCTAAAAACAAAGAAAAAGCTGTCGAATTCCTTGGTTTGTTAAACAGCGACCCTGAATTGTTGAATGGACTTGTCTGGGGTGTTGAAGGAGAAGCATGGGAAAAAGTGGAAGGGCAAGATAACAAAATCAAATTGTTGGATGGCTACAAACCAAACACTCACATGGCGGCATGGAATACTGGGAACAATATGATCTTGTATACGCAAGAATCGATCACTGATGAAATGATCAAAGAACGTGACGAAAACATTGCTAAAGCCGAAGAATCACCAATTTTAGGTTTCAACTTTAAAACAGATAGTGTGAAGACTGAAATCACCAACATCGCCAATGTGATGAATCGTTACAAAGCAAGTCTAGCAACAGGGACCATTGATCCAGAAGAAAATGTGCCAAAACTAGTGGAAGAATTGAAAACAGCTGGTTGGGACAAAGTTCGTGATGAAATGCAAAAACAATTCGACGAATACCGTGAATCTGGAAAATAATTAGTTAAAATAAGCGGAGCAACTGCGCGTAGGAGCAGATGAGGAGTAGCCGATGAATGATTTCGTCACTCCTCATTTGTTGTACATAATAGAATAAGATAGAATAAGCGGCGATAAGCGACAGAAAAAGTAAAGACTCGCATTTTGAGAAGTGACAAAAAAACGCTATAATAAAACGGGCAAATACCAAGAGGGGATGAGGAAGAATGAAAGAGACAACAAGTGGAGGATTAGTGAAGGCTTTTCGTCTGATTTGGGCGGTCATTAAACTGAATCTTTTCTTCGTATTGTTTACAATGATGGGCGCAGTTTTGTTTGGGGTTGGTCCGGCATTTCAAACCATCAGTGATTTGATCGAAGAAGAGGGCTTATCTTACGAGGACCAAACGTTTAGGAAGGCCTTTCGCTGTTGGAAGCAAAACTTTTGGCGAGCCAACGCCCGTTTTTATTTATTTTTCGGTTTGCTAGCGATCGCAGCGTATAATTTGTATCTTTCCAGTCAGATTCAAGGACTACTGTGGCTGATGATCGACTTTTTGCTAGTAGTAGTAAGTGGTCTCTTGGTTTTACTGTATTTGTATAGTTTATTGTTTGAATCAATTTATGAAACCTCTTTATTGAATACGATCAAACTGGCATTTGTCAGTTTATTTCTAAATTTTGGCACCTTCGCTAAAGTCATTTTTGGTCTCGTAGGTATTTTGGTGTTTACTTGGAGCATGAAAGGATTGTTTTTATTTGGTACCTTCAGTTTGATCTTATTATGGGTCCATTCTGCTTCCCGGAAAGACCGTGCATTGATCGATGGAAAACTGCAATATGAATAAACGAATCTTAGCCCTTTTCAAGCGTGACTTCCTGATCAATCAATTGATGCAGCTTTATAGTGCCTTGTTGATTCTGATTTCGATTTTGATCATGTTAGGGTTGAGTGTCTATACGGGTGTGGATCGGTTTCGGATGAGTAATCGACTCGTCGATGCAACAAGCACGTATTTAGATACATATATCCAAGAGCGTAATACGATTGTTTCTGAAGTATTAGGAGAATTCACCAGTTCGGATGCCACCTTTGAATCATTGCGCAACTATTTACAGTTATCGATCGCCGATTATTTTTCCTATAGTAATGATATGTTTCGACAATCAGGACAAAATATTTATCTGCCGAATATCCTTTACCGTTTGATCAGCAGTCATCCTGACATTGAAGAAATCATCGTTCAATTGGATGAAAGCAAAGAATATTTAGTTGCTACACCAGACAGACCTTACGGAGAGAAACTGCGGGGCGACCAGATCCAATTGAAAAATCGCCTATATTTTGCGCGGTCGATCGCACAACCGAGTAATTTTGCGCAACCAATGGGACAAGTGTTTGTGGTGTTTAATGAAGAAAACGTATTAGCTAATCGTAGTGATGAAAATAGAGAACACGGTATCAAAAGTTTCATATACACAAGCAGTGGACAGCGTCTCTATAAAGATGCACCGAATCTGAATCAGGCGATGATCGACAAAATCGATCAAGCAATGGCCAATAATCAAAAAGAGATCGTGCCGAAATTGTCCCATGATTTTTACATAAAAAAACAAGGGAATATCAACGGAGAAATCACGCTGGTTTTACTAGATAAGCAAGTGATTTGGCGGGATGTCCTAAATTATACATTGTTGATTTTTGGTTGCGGTACGCTGATTCTTTTTGTGCTGCTATTGATTTTGCATCGTACGTTCAAGCGTTACACCCAGCAGGTCAAACAGATCGTTCAAGCAACCCAAAAAGTCAGTCACGGAGATTTTAATGAGCGTATTGATACCACGGGGGTTCAACAAGAATTAAAAACAATCGCCGAGGCGATCAATCAAATGACAGGCAGTATCAATGACTACATTGAGGACATCTATACCCTGGAAATCAAGCAGCGGGATGCGGATATGCGGGCATTGCAGGCTCAGATCAATCCTCATTTTTTATACAATACACTCGAATACATTCGGATGTACGCATTGAGCCGCCAGCAGGAAGAATTAGCGGATGTCGTATACGCTTTTTCGGCACTTTTGCGCAACAATACGACACAGGAAAAGATCAAAACATTGGCAGAAGAAGTGACGTTTTGTGAGAAATACGTTTACTTGTATCAAATGAGGTATCCGGATAAAATCGCCTATCACGTAACTATCGAAGAAGATCTGAAACATCTGCTCTTGCCTAAGTTCACTTTGCAACCTTTAGTAGAAAATTATTTTGTGCATGGAATCGACTATCAGCGAAATGATAATGCCATCAGTATCAAAGCCTTCCGACAAAATGGCAAGATTCTTTTGCAAGTACGGGACAACGGAAAAGGAGCAGATCCAGAGCAATTAGCGATGATCCGCCAAGAGCTTGCAGATGACCGAGTCGTCGTACAAACATCCATAGGCATGAAAAATGTTCATGAACGATTAAGGGGGATGTTTGGCGATCATTATCAGATGGAAGTTGAATCTGAAAAAAATCACGGATTCAAGATTTCCATTGCGATCGATGAGGAGATGTTGAATGATGAGTTTATATAAAGCCATGTTTGTGGACGATGAGTACATGATTCTAGAAGGCCTAAAGATGATCATTCCTTGGCAAGAATTAGGCTTTGAAGTCGTTCACACAGCTAAAAGCGCTTCTGAAGCGTTGGAATATTTAGAAACACAAGCCATTGATCTACTGATCACTGATATTCGCATGCCGGAAATGAATGGGATTGATATGATCGCTAAAGCACAGGCAAAAGGCAATACCTTTTTTTCCATCATCTTATCTGGTTACCAAGAATTTGCATTTGTGAAGCAAGGCATGCAGTTAGGAGTCCGAAATTATCTCGTTAAGCCAGTCAACAAGGTCGAACTCTATGAAAGTGTGCAGGCAATTGCGGAGGAACTGGCACATCAGCAACGAATCGATGAACAAAATGACTTGTATCGAGAATCCAGCTTGTTGCTTTGGCTGAATGATGAATTAAATGAAAGTGAGTACCACTTATTATTGGAACAGTCCACACAACCCATCCATCCGCCTTATACGATTCTACAGCTGACAGGGACACCTGAAATCTTAGAAAATGGGTTTCGTTTTTTTGTCGAAAAAGAACAGCCATTGCTACTGCCAGGACGATTGGGAGAGAATCAGTTGCTGATCGTTTTTTATGGTGAACGTCAACGTCTCTGGTGTCTGCTCAAAGAACTGTCAGCGATTCTAGCAGGAAATTGGCAATTGGTGGTCAGTGAAACGATCAATGAATGGGAAAACTTATACAAAGGGTATGAGAAAATCAAGCAAGTCCAATCACTGCAGACCTTTTATCCGGATTTGCTGCTTAATGAACAAATCATTCAAGTCGATATCTTAGACCGCAACGAAGCGCTACCTTTTCTCTCTTTCAATAAAGCATTGACGATCGGGGATACAAAAACCGTTCAAGATGAATTAGACAAAATCTTTTCAAGTCTCGAGGGGATGCAGGCTGACCCTGAGCATGTCCGTTACGTAGCCTTTCTATTATTCAATGATATTTACCGCCAGTTCCCTGTTTTGACTAGAGAAAATTATGATCGCATCATCACTCGGATTCGAGCATCGAATACGATCCAGGTACTGCGGCAACTCTTCAACGAGATTTTGCAGTTGGCCAAAGACCAGCCTCAGCAAAAGCGTTATTCTGAGATTGTTCAAAAAGCGGTTGGCATGATTGAAGAGCACTATACGCAAGAGCTGACGGTTAAATCGGCTGCCGAAGCTCTGCATGTTAGTGTAGTCTATCTGGGACAAGTGTTCAAAAAAGAAACGGAATTAAGCTTTAATCAATACGTCAATTTTATTCGGATCAAAAAAGCTCAGCAGCTTCTGCTGCATACGGGACAAACAATTAATGAGATTGCCGATGCGATCGGATACAATAATACGAATTATTTTTCAAAGATGTTCAAGAAATTGAATGGTCTGACGCCAAAAGAATTTCGAGAGAAGTATGAGCAAAGTTACGAATCACTGGATTGACCGCTTGAAGGGTTTTTTAGACAGATAAAAGAAATAGTAGTAATCTCTGAAACGGCAAGGTACACTAAGAGAGTCTAGAAAACTAAATTGGAAAAGAGAGTGATGTCGTGAAAAAAATTTGGCAAATCTTGTTAGGTACGTGTTTGATTGCGTTAGCAATTTCATTGCTGATCACTGCCCATCAGGGGTATGATACGATCAGTACATTTTTGCTGGGAATCTTGAATTATGTGTCTGTTCCGTTTTGGATCGCCAGTCTATGTTTTAATCTGGTCGTCTTATTGATCGTAGCTATTTTCGATCGCCAGGAGCTTGGAATCGGCAGTTATATCAATGGGATCGGTCTTGGTTTGCTGATTGGGATTTTTGAGCCGGTTATGGATAAGATTTTTGTTCATTTGCCATTCTATTCTTGGTTGGCGATTTTCATCGCCCCCATCTTGTTCGGCGTTGGGGCAGGGATCTATGTCTCTTCAAATCAAGGATCAGCAGCATTAGAAGCACTAACTGCGCTGATTTATAAACGTACAAAGCTGACCCAAAAGACGATCCGGATCGGCTTGGATGCAGCGATGGTCTTGATTGGCTTTGGTTTGGGTGCCAATGTCGGTATCGGTACATTGCTCTGTATCATCTTTATTGGACCAATTTTTGAAGCCACAGTCAAAATGCTGGCAGCACATTCCAACTAATCTGCTGTCTCGGAAAAGCGCAAGTATAATCCTTTTCGGACAACTTATTCAAAATAAAAGAACTGTTGGACAGAATTAGTACAACGACCAAGGATCTTCAGCCAGTAGAGATCTTCAATCGTTGTGTTTCAAAAAAAAAACGATATTTCCAGATTGCTGAAATCGGCAGGGGAGATTCGTTTTTTTTTATGATACTAGCACTTATCACCACTAGCTTTATTGAGATCTGACTTGCAATACCAGTAGGGAGCATTTTTCAACTGATAATACACCAAAAAAGAGAACATACTCTAGCAATTTGAATAGCATTTTCCATGGCGATTGTGAAAGTTCTCTTGCTATACTAAACAAATCTGGAGGAGGTAAAAATGAAAAATTATCAACGAACGATCATTGCTTGCTTTGCTGGGTATATTGTTCAAGCAATCATCAATAACTTTGCACCTTTATTATTTTTGACATTTCAAACACAGTATCAGATTCCGCTAAGTCAAATCACGCTTTTGGTTACATTTAATTTTCTAACGCAGCTGGGTGTGGACTTTGCAGCGATCTTTTTTGTCGATCGGATTGGTTATCGTATCTCGATTGTCGCGGCGCATTTTTTTGCGGCTGTAGGATTGATTGGGTTGGCTGTTTTTCCACTTATCTTTCCGACCCCTTTTACCGGTTTATTGACGGCAGTCTTCCTCTATGCAATTGGTGGCGGACTTCTGGAAGTATTAGTGAGCCCAATCGTCGAAGCTTGTCCAACCCCGAATAAAGAAAAAACCATGAGTATGCTGCATTCGTTTTATTGTTGGGGATATGTTGGGGTCGTCTTAGTCTCAACACTCTTTTTCTTTGTCTTCGGTATTGCTCGTTGGCCATTTCTTACATTGATCTGGGCTATTTTGCCGCTGGTCAATTTGGTTGTTTTTACTCAAGTTCCATTAGCACCAATCGTAGCAGAAGGCGAAGTAGGACTGAAGAATCGTGAACTGTTCTCATTGAAAAGCTTTTGGCTGTTTCTAGTCATGATGGTCTGTGCCGGGGCAAGTGAACAATCAGTTAGTCAATGGGCATCCACTTTTGCAGAGCAAGGACTTGGTGTGTCCAAAACGGTCGGTGATCTTGCGGGTCCAATGTTGTTTGCGATCATGATGGGACTTGCTCGTCTGTATTATGGGAAATTTGGCGAACGTATCGATCTACGGAAATTTATGTTTGCAAGCTTATTGCTATGCTTGGTGGCGTATTTGCTGATCGGGTTATCAAGTGTCCCAATTCTAGGCTTTATCGGTTGTGGATTGAGTGGATTTGCTGTCGGTATATTGTGGCCGGGAATTTTTAGTTTAACGACAAAATACATTCGTAATGGAGGTACAGCAATGTTTGCTTACCTAGCCTTAGCGGGTGATTTAGGTTGTTCATTGGGACCTTCATTGGTCGGTTTGTTGGCAGAAGGCAGCGACAAAGGTTTGCAGCAAGGAATTTTGGGAGCGGGGATCTTTCCTTTGATCTTGTTGCTTGCAGTTTTCTTAGTGAAACGAATGCACCAAAGGCGTACACAAGTTTTGGTTTCAACAGTAAATAAATAAAAGGGATAGCTGTTGAAAAGCAGCTGTTTTTTTGTGGTCCAAACGAATCACTCTAGCCAACAAAGCATCTATCCGCTATACTTTGATTTAGTCAAAAAAAGGAGCGTGAGTATTTGAAGAGTCAACTAAAGAAAGAAATCACTTTTTTCGGAGCACTTTCGACAGTCATGGGAACTGTGATTGGAGCCGGGGTGTTCTTTAAAGCGGCTGCAGTGGTCCAACATACGCAATCCTCTGGCTTAACATTGCTTGTGTGGTTGATTGCGGGCTGTTTGACGATCTGTGGCGGACTAACGGTAGCGGAGCTAGCAACAGCAATACCAGAAACTGGTGGTCCTATTCGTTACATTGAACGAATTTACGGGAAATTGCCTTCTTTCTTGCTAGGATGGGCTCAAAGCATTATTTATTTCCCTGCCAATATAGCAGCGTTGAGTATTATTTTTGCCACTCAGTGTTTGAATCTGTTTCATTTGCCCGCAAGTTATCTCTTGCCGCTATCGTTGATCACCGGTACCAGTGTTAGTTTGATCAATCTATTAGGGACAAAAACCGCCGCAGGCGTACAGTCATTTACATTATCAATCAAATTGATTCCCATCGCATTGATCGTTTTAGTGGGATTGATGACACCAGGACGAGTGTCAGTCTCGGTAATCAATTTTTCTACAACAAGTGATGGTTCGATCATCGCAGGAATCAGCAGTGCATTACTAGCGACTCTCTTCGCTTATGATGGCTGGTTAGGTGTTGGAAATATTGCTGGTGAAATGAAGCGGCCGGAAAAGGATCTTCCGAAAGCGATTATCTTTGGATTAAGTTTTGTAACCTTGGTTTATCTCCTGATCAATCTTGTTTTCTTGAAAACATTGCCCTTAGAACAGATTGCTGGAAACTTAAATAGTGCTTCAGAAACCGCATTGCAGTTATTTGGTGATTTTGGGGGCAAACTAGTGACGATTGGTATTTTGATTTCAGTTTATGGCGCACTCAATGGGTATACGATGACCGGATTGCGGGTGCCTTATGCCATGGCACTCGAGAATGAAGTTCCATTCAGTTCGACCTTTGTTAAATTAACAAATAAAACCAAGGCTCCTTATGCGGCGGTTTTTTTCCAATTGGCAATTGCGTGTTTAATGATGTTGTTGGGTAGTTTTGATCTCTTAACGGATATGTTGATTTTTGTGATGTGGTTTTTTAGTGTGTTATTGTTTGTAGGTGTGATCTTGTTAAGAAAAAAAGCACCTGAGCTCAATCGTCCATACAAGGTTCCGTTGTACCCGATCACACCGATCATTGCTCTTTTAGGGGGCGGATTCATTTTAATAATGACGATACTTACGGCCCCTGTGCTTGCATTGATCGGTATTTTGATCACCTGTTTAGGGATTCCAGTCTTTTATTTCCAACAGAGAGGAGCAAAAAAATGAAAATTGTTGTTTTAGACGGCTATGCGTTGAATCCAGGAGATTTAGATTGGCAGCCATTAGCTGGATTAGGGGAAATCACGATTTATGATCGCACTTCCTATACAGATACGAAGGAGATCATTGAGCGAATCGGCAAAGCAACGGCTGTTTTTACGAACAAAACGCCCCTTACAAAGGAAATACTACAAGCATGCCCTAACATCGATTATATCGGCGTGCTGGCAACTGGCTACAATGTTGTGGATTTACAAGCTGCAGCATCTCAAGGGATTACCGTCACAAATATTCCCAGCTATAGTACGAATTCAGTAGCGCAAGCTACATTTGCTTTATTACTTGAGGTAACGAATCAAGTAGGGCGGCACAACCAATCCGTCCATCAAGGAGATTGGCAAAACAGTCCCGATTTCTCTTATTGGCAAACGCCACTGACTGAAATTGCCAACAAGACGATCGGTTTGATCGGCTATGGTGCGATTGCTCAGGCAGTCGCTGAAATTGCTCATGCGTTTCAAATGAAGGTCATCTATTACAATCATCGACCAAAAACGCCGCAGGCTGAATGGGCAGAACAAGTTTCGTTGGAGAGACTCTTTCAACAAGCAGATGTGATCAGTCTCCATGTACCGCAATTTCCCGATACTGAGAGGATGATTGACGCCCGTGCATTGTCTCAAATGAAAAAGGATGTTATCTTGATCAACACTGCTCGCGGTGGATTACTAGATGAACAAGCGGTAGCAGAAGCGTTGTCATCTGGAC
This sequence comes from Enterococcus sp. 125944, assembly GCF_051909435.1. Lineage (NCBI taxonomy): Bacteria > Bacillati > Bacillota > Bacilli > Lactobacillales > Enterococcaceae > Enterococcus > Enterococcus sp. 125944. The sequence continues at coordinate 45,883 of NZ_JBQASY010000014.1, forward strand.
AAGTTGCTGCTCTGGCAGCTGATGTCGTTTCGAAAGAACCAATCACGGCTGACAATCCATTGTTGCATGCGCCTAACTGCTATTTGACGCCGCATATTGCGTGGGCACCATTAGAGACCCGGCAACGATTGCTAGCTATCGCTGTCTCAAATTATAAGCATTTCTTAGAGAATCAACCAGTCAACGTAGTATCTGAGTAGTGACGAGTATATTGCCGACAATTGGTACTCCAGGTTGATTCTTCATCACAAATTTTGAAAAAAACAGCGAATGCTGATTAGAAAGTTTTCTTTTAAAAAGTTTCCCTCAAAGGAGTGGAAACTTTTTTTGTTTGGTCACACTAAAAGTAACGGCGAATGAATAAAACGATCTGCTAGGGGCAAGGAAGTTGAAGGGACACTTTATTTTTTCTTATTGGATTTTATTTGTGTAAAAAATCCCTTGCATTCAACAGGAGAATCGGTATAATTGGAAATAAGTTAGGCATACCTAAAAAATAAATAAACGATACTTTAACATAAATGTAAAGGAGCGCAAACTATGATCACATTTTCAAAAATTTCCGCCAGCTATGATGGGAAAAATCAAGCTGTCTCTGGAGTATCTTTCTGTGTTGATAAGCCGGCCATTGTAGGGATCATCGGACCGAATGGTGCGGGAAAATCTACCTTCATCAAAGCTGCACTGCAGCTGATCCCTTCTGAAGGACATGTCACATCGAATGGAATGGCACTCAATAAGTTCCAAAAAAAGATAGCCTACGTGGAACAAAAGACTGCAGTCGATTATACATTTCCGATTACAGTAAAAGAAGTGGTGTCATTAGGACTCTATCCGCAGCTTTCTCTGTTTCAACGAATAACGGCCAAAGATTGGCAGAAAGTCGCCGCTGCATTGGAGTCTGTCCAAATGGCTGACTTTGCTGAACGGCAGATCGGCGAACTATCTGGCGGTCAGTCCCAAAGAGTATTGATCGCTCGCACATTACTGCAAGAAGCGGAATTTATTTTTTTAGATGAACCATTTGTAGGAATCGATGCGATGAGTGAAGCAATTATTGTAGGACTTCTGCGTGAATTTCGCCAACAAGGAAAGACAATTTTTATTGTTCATCATGATTTAGGCAAAGTGACTGAATACTTCGATGAACTAGTGATGATGAATCAGCATTTAATCGCATATGGTCCGACGACGACTGTTTTTACTGAAACAAATTTGAAAGAAACATTCGGCGATACGATCATCGTGAAAGGAGGGGCTTAAGATGATTAGTCAGTTTATTGATGGATTAGTTCATTACCATTTTCTGCAAAATGCCTTGATCACCGCCGTAGCGATCGGTGTTGTTGCAGGGGTGATTGGTTGTTTTATTATTTTGCGGGGAATGTCATTGATGGGAGATGCCATTTCTCACGCCGTACTTCCCGGAGTAGCATTATCCTATATTTTAGGGGTGAACTTTTTTGTCGGAGCAATTTTCTTTGGTGTTCTTGCATCGATCATTATCACCTATATTTCTAACAATAGTTTGATCAAAAGTGATACGGCGATCGGGATCACCTTCAGCTCCTTTTTAGCTTTGGGAGTTATCTTGATTGGCGTAGCTAACAGTTCTACGGATTTGTTTCATATCTTATTCGGAAATGTGCTCGCAGTCCAAGAGGGGGATAAATGGGTCACGATTGCGATTGCTTTACTGGTCATTGCACTGATTATGATCTTCTTTCGGCCATTGCTGATCACTTCTTTTGATCCGATGATGGCAAAAGCTTTTGGAATGAATGTACAGGTATATCATTACTTGTTGATGCTGCTTTTGACATTAGTTTCCGTTACTGCGATGCAAAGTGTCGGTACGATCTTGATTGTAGCTTTGCTGGTTACGCCAGCAGCAACTGCTTATTTATTTACAAAACGCCTTAGCCATATGATGGTGATTGCAGGGATTCTAGGCGGTGCTTCTTCTGTGATTGGGTTATTTATCGGTTATTCCTTTAATATTGCAGCCGGATCAAGCATTGTCCTCACTGCAGCTGTTTTGTTTGTCTTAGGATTTCTCTTTTCACCAAAACAACAAACGAGTCCTGCCAAACGCTGGCTGACCACGGCAATGGTTTCTGCTGCCGCTGTTGCAGGAGGATTCTTGATTTATCAGCAAGCAGAGCAGGCGGCAACCGTTGATGACAAATTAAATGTTGTAGTGACCAATTCGATTTTAGCAGATATGACCAAAAACATCGCCGGGGACAAAATCAATCTCCACAGCATCGTTCCTGTAGGGCGTGACCCTCATGAATATGAACCACTGTCAGAAGATGTCCAAAAAGCCACTGATGCAGACATTCTATTTTATAATGGCTTGAATTTAGAGACGGGCGGCAACGGCTGGTTTACTAAATTAATGAACAACGCCAACAAAAAAGCGGGTGAAGATTATTTTGCCGTCAGTGATGGCGTGGAAGTCCTGTATCTATCGGATGATGCTGATCATACAAAGGCAGATCCTCATGCATGGCTTAATTTGGAAAATGGGATGATCTATGCGCGAAATATCGCCCAACAATTGAGTAAGAAAGATCCTGCAAATCAGGGGGTCTATCAAGAAAACTTGGAACACTATCTGCAGCAGCTTTCCGAATTAGACCAACAAGCGAAAGATAATTTTGCTTCAATTCCTGAAGAAAAGAAATTGATCGTGACAAGTGAAGGCGCCTTTAAGTACTTTTCGAAGGCCTATGGTGTGCCATCCGCTTATATCTGGGAAATCAACACCGAAGAAGAAGGAACGCCTGCTCAGATCAAGAATTTAGTCGACCAATTGCAAGCATCGGCAGTTCCTTCATTGTTTGTCGAGAGTAGCGTTAATACTCGCCCAATGCAAAGCGTGTCTCGGGATTCAGGTATTCCGATCTACGGCACTGTCTTTACAGACTCCATCGCTGAACCTGGACAAGATGGCGATAGTTATTATGCGATGATGAAGTGGAATTTGGAGACGATCTATAACGGATTACGCCAATAACGAAAACAAGCTCTTAAGTATCCTAACTATCCAAATGAAGATAGGAGGATCACTTAAGAGCTTGTTTTAGGCTACAGCATGTTTTTCGGCGGGCACGAGATGATAGTATGTGATTTCTGGCGGCACAGCAAAGCGCGCTGGAATCGCCGTGGTCCCCACACCATTGGACACACTTAGAAGTGTGTTCGCGGCCAAAAGATAGAGACCATCTGTGTATTTGAGGGCGCCTTTCGTTTTCGCACGATAAAAGGGCACACGAATCTGGCCCCCATGGCTGTGACCGGATAGAACGAGATCATAGTCACGAATGTTGTCTACTCGAGAGACATAGTCAGGTTCATGGATCAAGAGAATCTGCCATTCTGCTAATGTTGGCTCGTAATGGTAGTGGGCACTTTTGCTTGCACTATCGATCCCTACGATATTCATCGAGGTTTTCTCATCAGAGCCAAATACAGATTCATTGTCCAACAAGGTGAAATTGGCGTTTTCATACACTTCATTCACAAAATATTGCCCATCATTCAAATGATCATGATTTCCTAACACAGCGATTTTCCCCATTGGCGCATTCAATTTCTTTAACTTTTCAATGAGGCGGCTGGTTGAACGGTGAGGCCACTTACGGTAATTGTCGATCAAGTCACCCGTGATGATGATCAAATCAGGTTTGTTTAAGATCGTGGAACGGATGATACGATTGATGCGTTGCGGTTTGAACCAACGAGAAAAGTGTAGATCACTGATATGTGCGACTACTACATTCTGTTCATTTTGATAAAGATCATAGGCTTTGGAAATATCAAGGACCGTTTGCTTTTCTTTTTTGATCAAATAATGCCGCTGTTTTAATCGGCGCGGCTCAATAATAAAGGCGTAAAAAAGCAAGCCCACAAGGAAGGAAAAGATAAAAATGAAGGTCAGCATAGCGGGTCTCCTTTTTTGTTTAGCTAACTAATAGCATAGTAGATTCACCCCAAAAAAGCAATCAAACAAAAGACATTCAGTAAAAAATTTTTTCCTTTTTTTTATTGATTTTCAAAATATAAAAAAACAAATCCTCTTTTTCTATTGTTTTTGTTTAACGATGAAAATATCCAGCTTAGATAACAAGAGCAGCAGTCAAGCACATCTTAAATAATAGGCGAAGGGCTCCTGCATTGCAGAAGCCCTTTGTAGGAAGTCTAAGTGTTCATGTCCGCGTCCTTTTCCACTAGGCATGGATCTTAAATGTTGGCAAATCAGTTTCAATGTCAGCGTGGAATCAAGTTTTAGGTTCCGCAAAAATCATTTGTTTCGCAGTCGTTGTAATCGGCGTCCTTTCTTTGAAGGAATCAATGCAGTCAAACAATCATAAGGAGTGGTGATCAGTCGCCAAGCAACTGCTTTACTAGAGGCAAACTGATAATTTCGCTTAAACAAAAGATGCCCGCTGATCAAGGCAAAAATAACCGCTGCAATCATGATCCATTGATCATCGAATGTTGTAAAATGATGAATCGCTGTGATCAAGAAAGGGTAGCTGTAAAAGTACACGGCTGTAAAAATAAAGGTCAAGTTTCTTGTCAACTGCCTGAGAGTGAGCAGAAAGAAAAGCGCTGAAAGCAACAAACCAAGAGGAGGAAAGAGTGTCACTAGAAACGAATAGACAACTCCCCAGAGAATCATTCCAGGACCTTTGACTAGTGCTGCAATGACAAAAACAAATAAAAGAAATAAGAGCTGTTGGGTAAATGTGGCTACAGTCACTAAACTAAATAGAATCAGTAAGAACCAGTGAGAAAATGTCGCGGTTTGATCTTTGGCAATCGGCTTTTGCTGCAATTTAAGCCAGTTAGCAAAACTTGGGAAATCTTTTTGGAAGTTTTGTTGAAAATCCCCGTTAAATTGTTGATGAGCATTTTGCTGACGATAATAGTGATAGCGTTGCCGTAAAGTACATTTTGTAAATGGTTTTGATTTTTCCATCTTTTCACCTCCGAATCTGATGGATCATAGGTCTATTATAATCGACTGGCTTTTTTTCTCCCTCCACCTTTGGGCTGATTTTTCTTGATTGCTGAAAACTTTCTTTAGCAAATGAAAAAACAAGAAGGATTCGTTTCTTAAAGCCGCAAAATATGCTAGAGTATAGAGGAAACAAGGAGGAAGTTTTATGATTTTTGATTCACATACGCATTTAAATGCAGAACAATTTAATGAAGAGATTCCCGAAACGATTGCCAGAGCTCACGAGCTAGGAGTAACGAAAATGGCAGTTGTCGGATTTGATCAACCTACGATTGAAAAGTCATTGGCATTAAGTCAAGAATATGATGGGATATACAGTATCATTGGATGGCATCCAACAGAAGCGGGATCTTACACAAAAGAGATTGAGGCATTCATCCAAGAGCGCCTGACACAACCCAAAGTTGTAGCTTTAGGAGAAATTGGATTGGACTATCATTGGATGGAAGATCCAAAAGAGGTACAATCGGCTGTCTTTCGTCGGCAAATCGCGATCGCTAAAGAGATGCATTTACCTATCAGTATTCATACCCGAGAAGCGATCGAAGACACGTACCAGATTTTAAAAGAAGAAAAAATCACTGATATCGGCGGCATCATGCATAGTTTCAGTGGTGATGGCGAATGGGCAAAGCGCTTTTTGGATCTAGGTATGCACATTTCATTTAGTGGTGTAGTGACCTTCAAAAAGGTGTTGGATGTCCAAGAAGCTGCGCAAGTGGTTCCGATCGATCGTCTATTAGTGGAAACTGATGCACCTTATCTTGCGCCAATGCCTTACCGAGGAAAACGTAATGAACCAGGGTATACCCGCTATGTAGTCGAAAAAATCGCGGAACTGCGTCAGATGTCTTTTGAGGAAGTCGCCAAGCAAACGTATATCAATGCTGAGAAGTTGTTCAACCTTTATGAAGGATAGATGGAGAATCGAAGAGATCATTGTCGTCGAAGGGAAAGACGATACGCGCCGATTGCAAGAAGTGTTTGATGTCGATACGATTGAAACGATCGGATCAGCGATTGACGAAACCATCTTAAGTCAAATTGAACATGCCCAAGAGACTCGTGGCGTGATCGTTTTTACAGACCCTGATTTTTCAGGTGAAAAAATTCGTAAAATCATAATGGAAGCTGTCCCGGCTGCCCAACATGCCTTTTTGCCTCGAAGCCAAGCTGCACCAAAGAAAAAGGGCAGTTTAGGAGTGGAACACGCTAGTGATGAAGCGCTTAGAGAAGCACTTCGCAAAGTCGTCACGCCAGTCAGTCAGCAAGATGAAGACGAGAGTGAGAAAATTTCTCGTCAAGTTTTAGCAAGCTATGGGCTGATTGCTGGTGAGCAAGCACGAGCAAAACGGGAAAAACTCGGAGATGTTTTACGAATCGGTTATACGAATGCCAAACAGTTGGAAAAACGTCTTGCCATGTTTCGTATTACTGAAACAGAATTGGCTGAAGCAATGAAGATAGTGGAGGAAGAATTGTGAAAGAACAAAGGGATATTGCAACCCCATCAAGAACGAAAGAAATATTAGCAAAACATGGCTTTACCTTCAAAAAGAGCCTGGGGCAGAATTTCTTGACTGAACCTAATATTTTGCGCAAAATCGTTGCGACTGCTGCAATCGATGATCAAACAAATGTGATAGAAGTCGGACCGGGGATCGGCGCTCTGACCGAGCAATTGGCGAAACATGCGCGTCAAGTCCTGGCTTTTGAGATTGATGACCGTTTGATTCCAGTTTTACAAGATACATTGGCTCCTTATTCGAACATTCAAGTGATTCATCAAGATGTTTTACAAGCAGACTTGTCTACAATGATCAGAGAAGCTTTTACCGATGAACGGCCAATCAAAGTCGTAGCGAATCTTCCTTACTATATTACGACGCCGATCATGATGCATTTCTTAGAATCACAGGCACCAATCCAAGAAATGGTTGTCATGATGCAAAAAGAAGTGGCTGACCGTATTTCAGCTGTTCCAGGAACGAAAGCGTATGGCTCTTTATCGATCGCTGTCCAATACTACATGGAAGCAGAGCTTGCTTTTATTGTCCCTAAGACGGTTTTTGTGCCCCAACCAAATGTGGATTCCGCAATCTTGAAGCTGACTCGTCGTGCAACTCCTGCGGTTGAAGTAACAGATGAAAAAGAATTCTTCAAGTTGACGAAGGCGGCCTTCCAATTACGACGGAAAACGTTGTGGAATAACCTGCAGAATTCCTATGGAAAAGATGAAAAAACGAAAGAATGGCTTAAAGCGAGTTTAGCTACCAGTGAAATTGATCCAACTCGTCGCGGAGAGACATTGTCATTAGCAGAATTCGCACGTTTGAGCAATGAAATGCTGGCGCACAAAAAGGGACTTGAAATAAATGAATAATGAAACAGCAGGGGCTGTGGCATAAGTGAGGCAACAAACTGAATATCTGAAGGAAAGGGGAAAGGACCTATTCCAACCGTATCGTTGGTTCAAGGGGCACTTTTAACAGAATTCGCTACCTTATCTCCTTCAGGTATTTTTGTCTGTTCATACTTAGGTCATCGTCCTGTTTTTTGTGTCTTGACACCTTGGTGTTTTCAAGCTACAATGAGCGAGATAAATGTGTCAAGACACATTGAAGGAGGAATTATTCATGAAGAAACATTCAGTACGTCATTTAACGATTGCAGCACTTTTGATTGGTATGGGAATCGTTATTCCAATGGTGATGCCCAAGATCGTCATCGGGCCGGCTTCCTTTACTTTAGCTAGCCATGTGCCATTGTTTGTGGCGATGTTCTTTTCACCAGGGATGGCGATAGCAGTAGCTTTAGGTACCACATTTGGCTTTTTTATCACATTACCGCCGATCATTGCTTTGCGGGCATTGTCACACGTTGTTTTTGCCGTGATCGGGGCATTTTATTTACAAAAAAATCCAAGTATTTTATTAAAGAACGGCAAGCCAACATTATTCAATGCTCGTTTTCAAGCCTTTAATCTTGTGATTGGCCTTATCCATTCTATTGTGGAAATGCTTGTTGTAGCTGTTTTCTATTTTACCGGCAATGTACCAGGCACCGCGTTTGATGGCAATTTTTACTACTTCTTGTTTGTCTTGATGGGTATCGGTGGCTTGATCCATAGTTTGATAGATTATAATTTAGCCTATTTTGTTGCAGGAGCACTAAGCAAACAGTTCGATATTCGTTCCTTTTCAAGCGCAAAAAAACTATTACTAGGAAAAAAGAAACAAGTCCTTTCTTGATTTAGACAACAAATACAAAGCGTAATGGTAAATGCTAAGGGAACTTTCTCCATGTTCTCTTAGCTTCTTTTTATGCTCATTTAGGGATGGTCTAAATCATTGGATTCAACGCTTTGAGAAGCATTGTTTTCCTAAATTATGGTTCTAAAACATAAATTCTTTTCGTTCCTTTGACATTCAAGGTATAATAGTCAAAGAAGAAAGGAGTAAACTGATGAAAAAGAAAAGCATTCGTTTGCTTTTAGGTCTGCTCACCTTTAGTTTGTTCTTTATCTTGCTTTTCTATGATAAAGCTGGAGCAACTCCTTATGTGAAGAAGCAAGAACAAGCGGCACAATCGGTGACTTCGATATCAGGACTGGATCTGACTGCAGAAAAAGAAGAGCCCGTGATTCGATTAGATGTACCATTGGAAAGCCAATTTGATCCAGAATATTTAGGGAATGGCTGTGAAGTCACTGCTTTATCCATGCTGTTGAATTTCTACGGATATGATACAAATAAAAATGAGCTGGCTGCCAAATTAGACTATGTCCCTGTTTACGCAGATGAAACTCATCGAGGAGACCCACGAGAAGGTTTTGTAGGGAATATTTATGGCGGCGATGGAGCAATGGGGGTTGCGGTAGAACCAATCGCCAAAGTTGCGAGCCAGATGGTAGGGGCATCCTATCAAGTGGTAAGTGGTCGAGGCAAATCTTTTGATGAGATTATTGAAGTTTTGGAGCAGGGCACGCCTATCTGGATGATTGCTACCCTTGAATTGCAAGTACCAACCAATGCTGATTTTTTTGAGTGGCCGACGCAATCGGGAATGATCTACGAAACGACATTGATCCATTCCGTTGTTATTACTGGAATAGATGGAGACAAAATGTATGTCAACGATCCTTATGGCTACAAGGATCGTGAAGTTTCACGAGATGATCTGCAAGAAATCTATGAACAAATGGATCAACAATATCTCTATCTTTCAGAGAAATAAGCCAAAGTCTTAAAAGCGGATTGACATTGAATGGAAGAACGATTATAATTCTTAGAAATTACAAATAGAGATGAAACGTTGAAGAGAAGAGTAAGCGCTACGTTGAAGGTACAGAGACTCCGGTTGGTGAAAAAGGAGACATGAGACAGGCGTTGAAGATGAGCTCTGAGTTTTTATTTGGTTCACGCCAAATAGACGGTATGCGCTCGATAACGCGCCAAGTATCATTGGTACTGTTGAGGTGCACGCCTGCAAAGGCAGCACGAATTAGGGTGGTAACACGAGTCAGTCGTCCCTTTTATCGTTATTGTAACGATAAAAGGGACGACTTTTTGCTGTGAATCACTGCGACTGACATGCAAAGCATGGCAGAGCAGATGATGAACAGTACTAGGGGACCGAAGGGAACGTAGTCACCACGTCTCGAATCACTGCGACTGACATGCAAAGCATGGCATGCAAGTCACACTGAACCAACCATGTTCAGAAGCAATGATAGGTGAAACCACGAGAAACGATAAGGTAATAAAAAGTAAATGTTCATAGGAGTCGATTGAAAAAGGAGTGAGAAGATGCCAATCATCATCCCCAAAGAATTACCGGCAGCAGCTATTTTGCAGCACAACATTTTTGCTTTACAACAAGAGCGAGCTATCAAACAAGAAATTCGCCCTTTGAAAATTGCGATCGTCAACTTGATGCCGCAAAAAATCACTACAGAAAATCAATTGTTGCAGCTTTTGTCCCAAAGTCCTTTGCAAATCGAAGTAACATTATTGAAAATGCAGCAACATGAAAGTAAAAATACTAGCTCGACTCATCTAGACAAGTTTTATGTCGCATTTAAGGCAGTCAGTGAGGAACGTTTCGATGCCTTGATCATTACAGGAGCACCAGTCGAAAAAATGCCTTTTGAAATGATTGATTATTGGCAGGAACTTCAGGAAGTCATGGCTTGGAGTCAAACAAATTGCACATCGGTATTGCATATCTGCTGGGGAGCACAAGCTGGGCTGTACTATCATTATGGTATCGAAAAAGTGCTTCATAAGCAAAAACTTTTTGGTATTTTTGAACAGCGAGTGATCGAGGCTCATCCGCTGATACGAGGGTTTAATGATTCCTTCATGATGCCCCATTCTCGTTATACGGGGATCAATGAGGCGCAGCTGCAACTTGCACCTCTGAATGTGCTTGTTACAGGAATAGAGACCGGTCCAGCACTCTTAGTTTCCCATGACCATAAAAATAGTTTTCTTTTAGGGCATTTGGAATACTATACAGAAACGTTGAAAGAAGAATATTTGCGAGATAAAGCCAAAGGGCTCAAAACGGCACTCCCCAAAAATTATTTTTCCGACCAGCAAGGAACGGTCATCAATCGCTGGCGAGGGCATGCGTCCTTGTTTTTCAGTAACTGGATCCACGAAACCTACCAGCGCACGCCCTATGATTTACAGATTCTGCCAACGCGTACTGGTTATTATATAGGTAATGAATGGGAGGGCGGACATAGGCGGCAGTGACTTTAGTCAATGTTTTTTTCAGTGAAACAAAAGAGCGCTAGACAAAGAAGGTTGATCTGAAAAGCCCGCTAGTTTTAAACCAGCGACTGCTGTACTCATTTACTGCTACCCTCCATCAATGGTCAGGTTTTCCACAGCGAATGATCAAAACAGCTCATTTTGCTTCATTGTTTCACAAAAGGCTATGATTGCTTCATTCAACTCATCAACGAACAATTTGGCAGTTAAGGCAACTAGTTTCACTACTATCGTCAGAATCTTGCGACAACGGCTTTATCCCTCTTCATCGAGCACACTAAACAAAGAAAGGAAAATACGATTATGACTGTTGATATGACGACTTTTTTAGCACAACTAGGCAATCGTTCGGATCAAGCGACGGGAGCTGTCAGTGCACCAATCTATCTCTCTACCACCTATGCGCATCCTGAATTAGGTCAAAGTACCGGTTATGATTATACACGTACCAAAAACCCGACGAGAGAGCTATTAGAATCCGGGCTGGCTACCTTAGAAAATGGCGCTCGAGGAATCGTCACGAGCTCAGGTATGAGTGCGATCGCATTGATTTTTGAACTTTTCCCAAGCGGCAGTGAATTTCTCGTATCAAGAGATTTATATGGGGGTAGTTATCGTTTTTTTGAAGAGTTACAAGCGCGCCAGATTGCTTATTTTCATTATTTCAATACGCTAAACGAACTTGAAGAACAAATCAGTTCAACGATTGCGGCGGTCTTTTTAGAAACTCCGACAAATCCATTGATGACAGAAATCGATGTGTCTGCGGTCGCCGAGATCGCGCATCAAGTCAATGCTTTACTCATCGTTGACAATACTTTTTTGACACCATTGAGACAAAAACCGTTGGAACTAGGCGCAGACCTCGTTCTTCATTCTGGGACCAAGTTCCTGACAGGTCACAATGATATTTTGGCTGGTGTGATCATTGCAAAAGAAGTCTCCCTTGGTGAACGCTTGACCTATCTTGCCAATACCACTGGCCCAACTTTAAGCAGCTTCGACTGTTGGTTGTTCATTCGCAGTTTAAAAACGTTGCCGTTACGGTTTGAAAGACAAGAGCAAAACGCAAAAGAAATCGCTGCGTTTTTAAAACGCCAACCAGCAATCAAAGACGTACTGTATCCTGGTGTAGGAGGTATGATCAGTCTTCGGTTAAAGGAGGCAGTGAAAGTCCGTTCATTTTTGAAGGAACTCTCAATTTTTACATTTGCTGAAAGTTTGGGCGGAGTTGAAAGTCTCATCACTTATCCTACGACGCAGACACATGCAGATATCCCTAAAGAGTTACGGGAGTCCTATGGTTTGACGCCGGATCTCTTGCGGCTCTCTATTGGGATCGAGAATAGTCAGGACTTGATTGCGGATCTTACGCAGGCATTGTCTTACATCTAAAAAAACCCCTTTTTGCGAGTACTATAGAAAGATATAGCGCAAGTCTTTACTAGAGTTTCTTTATTGACAGTTTTTGGTGTATAAGATAAAGTTACACTACATATGAATAGTTAGTCCGATGATCAACTGACTACAGCAGGAAATGTAAAGTTGTAGTTAAGTACTAAGTATTCTATCCAGTCATTGCGTCTATTTGCGACAATCACAAGAAAGGGATCGTTGCTTCTGTAGGCTTCGCTCAAAGGGGGAAAAAGGGGAAGAAAAAAATGAAAATAAGTTGGAAAAAATGGGTTAGCGTATTTTTAGGCGTATTGGTTTTTGCTTTGGCAGGCTGCAGCAAACCTGCCTCAGAGGCAACTACAGTAAAGCTTGGGGTTGTTGGAGAGCAAAATGAAGCTTGGGAATATGTTCAGGAACAATTGTTGGAAAAAGAGCAAATCAATCTACAGCTCGTTAAATTTACTGATTATCGTCAGCCCATCCTGGCACTAGAGGACGGTTCGATTGATCTGCACGCAGCCTTGACAGAGATTTTTATGGATAATGTCAATCAGGAAAGCGGATATTCCAATACAACGATTGCTTATACCACACTCAATCCACTGGGGATTTATTCAGACAAAATCAAAGACATTGCTGAATTGGCTGATGGTGCTACTGTCGCGTTACCAAATGACGTTTCAAATGAGAGCCGCGCATTATTGTTGCTGCAGACGGCCGGGGTGATCACATTGGATCAATCAAAAGGTCTGCTGCCAACGACGAATGATATCACCGATAACCCGAAGCAGCTGACGTTCAAGTTGCTGGATGCCAATCAGACCGCGCGAGCAATAACGGATGTCGATATTTCATTGATTAACAATGGGATGGCTGTTGATGCCGGATTTGTGCCAACAGAAGATGCGATTTTCTTAGAGCCTGTCGCAGATTCGTCCAAACCTTATTACAATGTGATCGCGGCCCGAGCGGAGGAAAAAGAAAATCAGACGTATCAGACGATCATTGAGTATTATCAAACAGATGAAGTCAAAGAAATTATTGATAAAGTAACAAAAAAATCAAGTATACCTGTATGGTAAGAAAGTAGGAGAACGATGAAAAATTGGAAAAAAGGATTGATTGGGACAGCGATTATCAGTATAGGTTTATTCTTAGCTGCGTGCTCCTCATCCAGTACACAAGATTCAACAACAAAAACTTCAACTCAAGCAGGAGATAAAGAAACGTTCACATATGCGATCAGCGGTGATCCAACGTCAACGAATCCAATCAATACGAGTGACCGTTGGGGGCTGACTGTCACCAACATGATCTATTCTCCTTTAGTGATTGTTGAAGCGGATGGAACAACCCAAAATGCACTAGCAGATTCCGTTGAGCCAGCTGAGGATGGCTTGTCCTTGACGGTTCATTTGAAAAAAGATGTGAAATGGTCAGATGGCGAAGCCTTTACCGCAGAGGATGTTGTTTTTACTTATGAACAAAAAGTGAAAAAAGAAAACGGCAATGCAGATGCGTTATGGGTAGATGGAAAACCGGTCAGCATTGAAAAAGTTGATGATTATACAGTGAAGTTTGTGTTACCTTCTGCAAGTGCAGCGGCATTAAATAATATCGCAACTGAAACGTATATCATTCCTGAACATATTTATAAAGATGTGACTGATTTTTCTGTTAGCGAATTGCCTGAAACCCCCGTAGGAACAGGGCCTTACAAATTAAAGGAATACAAGCGCGGCGAATATTTTACTTTTGAAGCCAATGAAAACTATTACGGCGGCGAAGCAGCAATCAAAAATGTGACGTTGCGGATCATTGAAAGTACTGATACGGCTAAAGTCGCTTTACAAAAAGGCGAAGTAGATGCGGCAGTTGTCTTGCCTTCTGATATTGAAGATTTGGATGAATCAATGATCTCAGTATATCCGTATACTGAAAATCGGGTTGGTTATCTAGGATTGAATACTCATTCTGATGCCCTCAAAGATGTCAAAGTAAGACAAGCGGTTCTTTATGCTTTGAACAAAAATGAAATGAATCAGGCAGCGTATTTGAGTGATGAATATTATGATACGCCATATTCTTTCTTGCCACCGAACAATCCTTACGCGACCGAAGACGTGGAAAAATATGAAACAAATGTGGAAAAAGCCAAAGAACTTTTGCAAGAAGCGGGTGTATCCAATCTCCAACTGAATCTAGCATTTACTTCAACGGATCCTGCACAAACGATTCAGGCAACATTGATTCAACAACAATTACAGCAAGCAGGTATCAACGTTTCATTGGAAGGCGGCGATGGAACAGCGATCTTTACAGAATTGAAAAAAGCCGGTTCGACAAAATACAATTTATTTTTAGGCGGTTATATCATGGGAAATGACCCAGATCTTTATGGTATGCTTTTCAAAACGGATGGCAGCTCAAATTATTTCCAAACACAGAACAAAACTACCGATAATTTGTTTGCTAAAGCAGCGGTCGAGTTAGATGAAACAAAACGGAAAGAGTTATATGACCAGCTGCAACAAGCCATTGCCGATGATGCTCGAATCTATCCTATCGTAGATAATAAAAAGATTTTAGCCGTCAACAATCGCATTGCCAATGTCGAAGAAGCTGGCTTGATTCCAATCTACACATTTGAAGATATGTCAAAATTGACGATCAAGTAACATGAATGGTTGTGACAGAAGTCAAAGAAAGACGGAAAACATAGACGGATTCGCCTTCTTTAAAGTTGGCGGATCTGCACCAAGAAGTTGGGCTGTGCCCTAAGTAACATCCAGATGAAAATGCCTGAAATGGTTGAGATAGAGGTAGACGCTGAAGGTACAACCGCTCTTGTATGACAGGAGCCATCTCAAGTTTCTTCGGATATCAGTTGGATGAAATACTTAGGTTCTTGCTCCTCTGGTGCATGCGATTTGTTATCTGTCTAGCTGCCTTCTGTCATGATTTTTTTTGAGAGAAAGAAGGGAAACTATGTTCCGATATATTATGAAGCGAGTATTGCAGGCTATTCCTCTGCTATTCGTTATTTCATTCATCGTTTTTTCACTGATTCATATCGCACCTTATGATGTGATCGATTCAATCACAACGCCAAATATGACACAAGAGCAAATTGATCTGTTGCGGCAACGCTATGGATTGGATCAACCATTTCTAGTGCAATACTTTCTATGGATCAAAAACATCCTTACAGGGAACTTGGGATTTTCATTAGTATCCCAGAACAGTATCGCACAAGAATTAGCGGTCAGAATCCCTAATACGATTCGACTGGTTCTGCCAGCGTATCTGACTGCATTGTTGTTAGCAATTTTACTCGGACTGTTGGCGGCAGCAAACAAGGGAAAAGTATGGGATCGTCTGATCGACGGTATCGCTTCTTTAGGAATCGCGGTGCCTACATTCTGGTTTGCAATGATTTTGATTTATCTTTTTGGGTATCGGCTGAATCTGTTTTCTATCATTGGGATGTATACTGTTGGAAAAGAAGGAGATTTCAACGATTTTCTGCAACATTTTATTTTACCTTATGCAACACTGACGGTCGCTTTTTTCCCAGAATTAACTCGGTACATTCGCGCCTCAGCTACGCAACAAGTATCAGAAGATTATGTCGTTGTACAGCAGGCATTTCACGCTACGAAATGGCAGATTTTTAGCCGTCATATCAGTCGCAATGTGTTGATCCCGATCGTGACGCAAATTGGTTTGGCACTGCCAATGCTGGTCACAGGAGCAATCATTACAGAAACCATCTATGGCTGGCCAGGGGTCGGTCCTTATTTGATGAGTGCTACGAAAAGTTTGGACTATCCCGTGATCATGGCAATCATGTTGCTGTCAGCGACCTTAGTTATTTTAGGCAATCTATTGGCGGATGTTCTTTATTCGATTGTTGATCCAAGAATACGTAAATGAGGGAATCGTTCATGAAACGATTGAAGAAAATCAGAAAGGCGATTTTCTCTTCTCCAGTTTACGCCTTTTCTTTTATCTTTTTGACGTTGCTGATTTTGTTGTCATTAGCGGCACCTTTGATTCCAATCGATCCGAATGCGACGGATGTCAGCAATATGTCCCAAGCACCTAGCTGGGCCCATCTGTTCGGAACGGATGAAGTTGGACGAGACTATTTCATTCGAGTTGTCTACGGCGGTCGGGTCTCGTTATTAGTGGGAGTACTAGCGATGATTACAGCGACATTGATCGGCACGATGGTCGGTTTAGCTGCTGGATACTTTGGCGGTTGGGTGGACAGTCTTTTGATGCGTCTTGTTGATGTCTTGTCTTCCATTCCTTGGTTGGTATTAGTGATTGTTTTAAGTGTCTTTCTGCGTCCGGGATTGACGACGATCATTATTGTGATTGGCGGCTTTTCGTGGATGAATATCGCTCGTCTGATTCGGGGAGAAACACTTGCTGCGAAAGAAAGAGAATATGTTGTCTATGGTAAGTTTATTGGTCGGACATCCTTTAGTATTATTTTCCGCCATATTTTTCCAGCAGTTTTACCTACGCTGATCGTGGCAGCTTCTGCCAGCATCTCAGGAGCGATCATGACAGAATCTGCGTTGAGTTTTTTGGGAATGGGAATCCAACAGCCAATGGCTTCTTGGGGGAGTTTGCTGCAAAATGCCCAAAGCAGTTTGCAACGAGCCCCTTATATGGCAATTCTGCCCGGCTTATTCGTGATTTTTACCATCTATTCATTTAATAATCTGGGGGACATGATCAAACGTGTCTTGCAGCGGGAGGTGTAGCAAGCATGACAGAGCCATTACTGACGGTGAAAAACTTAAATGTGTTTTTTCATAGAAAACAAGGAGATCAGCAGCTGCTGAAAGAAATCGACCTAGTCATTCCTAAAGGACAAGTCGTGGGGATCGTCGGTGAATCAGGCAGTGGCAAGAGTATGACGATGAAAAGCGTGATGGGGATCTTACCAGAAAATATCTCCGACTCCTTTGACTCGTTTGTTTTTGAAGGCAAACCAGTTGTTGATCGCAGCAAATTACCGCTAGCCATGATTTTTCAAGATCCAATGACATCATTGAACCCTTTGCGAACCATTGGGTATCACTTGATTGAAGTCATTCGCAGACATCAGAAGATGTCAAAAAAAGCTGCGCAAACAATTGCCATTGCGGAGTTGAACAAGGTAGGGATCCCCCTTCCTGAACAGCGGATGAAGCAGTATCCCCATGAATTATCAGGGGGGATGCGGCAGCGGGTCATGATCGCTATGGCACTGTTGGCACAGCCGAAGTTGCTGATTGCAGATGAACCAACGACTGCATTAGATGTAACGATTCAAGCTCAGATCTTGGCATTGATCAAGCAATTGCAGCGAGCAGAGAACCTTTCGGTCGTTCTGGTGACCCATGATTTTGGGGTTGTCGCTGGCATGTGTGATTTTATCAAGGTGATGTACCAAGGAAGAGTGGTAGAGGAAGGGACTACTGAAGAAATTTTCTATCAACCTCAGCATCTCTATACGAAGCAACTGCTCGAGGCCGCCCACTTAGGGGATAAAGAAGAAACAGTTGTCTTTGACTATCAGGAAGAACTTCCTGATGTGTTACACGTTCGGGAAATCTCTGAGACGCATCGTGTTTGGGAAGGAGGGGCAAGCAATTGAAGGAATTGATACGAGTCGAAGAGGCCAGCAAAACGTTTCGAAGCAAAAACTGGCGTGGGGTAGTGACAGAAGTGCGCGCAGTAGAGAATGTTAGTTTGACGATCCATCGGGGCGAAACTCTAGGCCTTGTAGGAGAATCAGGCAGTGGTAAAACAACATTAGGCCGTAGTATTTTGAATCTGGAAACTTTATCTGCAGGCAAAGTTTTTTTTGAGGGACAAGAGCTGGCAAGTTTGTCACCAGAGGAACAAAAGAAACGCTATCAGCAGATGCAAGTAATTTTTCAAGATCCTTATTCTGCGTTGAATCCACGAATGACTGCTTTGGAGTTAGTGATGGAGCCTTTACTGAAAGAAACGAAAGACGCTGCACGAGCAAAGGCTAAAGAGATACTTGCGATCGTTGGAATCAAAGGAGAGGACATCCATAAATTTCCTCGGAATTTCAGTGGTGGACAACGTCAACGGATCGGGATTGCTCGAGCAGTCGTTAATCGACCAGCCTTTGTCTTGTGTGATGAACCAACTTCTGCATTAGATGTGTCGATTCAAGCGCAGATCATTCAATTACTTCTAAAGCTGCAAAAAGAATTTTCATTGTCCTATTTATTTATTTCCCATGATTTATCCGTGATCCGTCATATCAGTGACCGCACCGCAGTCATGTATCAAGGAAAATTGGTTGAATTGGCGCCAACAAAACGACTCTTTGAAAGCCCTCAGCATCCTTATACAAAGAAACTATTGGCAGCAGCACCAATCGCTGATCCAATTCTGGCTCGAGCAGCAATGGATCAGAAAGACATCCAAGAAACGATCACTTTAAGTCCTCTTTTTGAATGGATAGAAGTAGAAAAAGAACATTATGTAAGGAGAGAAAAAAATGACAGTTGAAACCTTAACACTGGTTCAAGGAAAAGATAAATTAGAATTACCACAGCAAAATGGCAACTGGGTCTTGGCTCGAGAACTAGGATACTCACCGGTTCAGATGCTTGTAACTGCAGCCGCAGCTTGTGGCGGTTATGTGTATACTTCTGTTTTGGAAAATTCTCATGTGCCTGCTGAGATTGAAAAAATCGAAGTCAGTTATACGAGAGATTCTACGAAGAAAGCAGAGCCGATCTCTTCGATCCAGATCGATTTTTATGCGCGGATTTCAGCGGAATATCAAGAAAAAGCCATTCGCTGTCTCAAACTCGTTTCTCCGAATTGTCCAGTCATCCAATCATTAGATCCAACGATCACGGTAGCAGAAACAGTTCATTTCATTTAATTCAAACAACACAAAACACGTTAAACAAAAAGGCAGCTAGTCAAAAGAAATTCGACTAGCTGCCTTTTTTAATAAATAATATTTTCGCGAATTGACCCGATATCTAAAACCAATAGTTTCCGGTCTTGAGTTTTGATAGCACCGCTTTCTCTCAACCGCTGCATCATTCGATTGACACTACTTGCTGAAGTGATACCGCAAAAGCGGGCGATTTCCTCATTGGTTACCTCAAAATCAATCAAGGTTCCTTCACCCACTGGTACCCCAAAGGTTTCGTATAATTCATTCAATTGTGTACAGACCGCACCAAATTTGCCATTCATCAGCATTTGCTGCATTTTTTTCATGGAGTACATTAGATTTTTGCGATAGTACTCTTTGACATAATCTTGTAACGCCCGATTTTGATTGACATCTGTCCAGAATTGATCGCGCACGATCTTATATAATTCGGCTTCTTCTGACTCGACACGCACATTGAAGGGCGCTTCGACTTCTTGTGAAGATTCATCTTTAAAAAGAGAAACAATATCGAAATCATTCATATAGCGCAAATTGAATTCACGCCCCTCATGAGTGACGACACTTGTCTTGATGATCCCTTTTTTCAAAATATAGACATAACGATCAGGGATTCCTTCATACGTCAAATAACTTCTTTTTTTACGTATGACTACTGGAATATTATTTTGTTCTAAATAGTCCATTAATAGCTGTTTTACCAAACAAAGCACTCCTCTTATTCCTATAGTGTTTCCTTTTCAATGAACAGTCACATTCGCCAAATCTGGGTGAATATTCTTTTTTAATTAAAGAACATTCTAACTCAAAAAGCAATAACAAATGTTAATGTATTATGTTTTTGCGTTTTTTCAGCAACAAAAGCGAATTTGCGCTCTTGAAATATCAGGTATAGTTAGACCTGTCATCTGAGAAAGAGGATGATGAAACAAAGAAACAATAAAAAAGGAGCAAAACACGACATGTCAGAACAGGAGCAACAAACAGAAAAACTATGGAACAAAGGTTTTATTACTATTACATTGATTAATTTTATTGTTTTTCTGGTCTATTATTGTTTTGTCGTCATCACGGCAAAGTTTGCTACGCAAGAATTAGGGGCTTCCGCTGCACAAGCTGGGTTTGCAGCAGGGATCTATATTATAGGAACATTGATTGCCCGCTTGTATATTGGTAAGGTATTGGAGCTAGTTGGACGAAAAGCCATCTTACGTTGGGGAATGATTTTTTATGTCATAACTACGGCGGCTTATTTGATTTCATCGAATATCATGATTTTGGATGGTGTCCGTTTCTTGAATGGTTTCGCCTATGGAGCAGTGTCTACAGCGGCAAATGCAATTGTTACAGCGTACATCCCCTCTTCAAAACATGGAGAAGGAATCAACTACTATGGATTAAGCACGAGTTTAGCAGCTGCTGTCGGTCCATTTATCGGAATGCTGCTGTTACCCTCTTTTGGTTTTGATTTTATTATCCTATTAGCAACTGCTCTTTCGATAGTAACAGCCATTGCTTGTTTCGCTTTCCCAGTGAAAAATATTTCCTTAACACCAGAACACCGAGCAGAACTAAAGAAATGGTCATTCAGCAGTTTTGTTGAGCCAAAAGTCTTGTTTATTTCAGGTCTGGCCTTTTTGATTGGGTTGTCTTATTCCAGTGTATTAGGTTTCCTTTCTATCTATGCTGGAAATCTTGGCCTAGAAACCGCAGGCGCATTCTTCTTTGTTGTTTATGCATTATCCGTAACCTTCACTCGACCAATGACAGGTCGCTTGTTTGATCGTCGTGGTGCAGATGCAGTGATGTATCCAAGTTTTATCTTCTTGACATTAGGATTGTTCTTGTTGAGTATTACTGGCAATAGCTTGATGCTGTTGATTTCTGGCTGTTTTGTTGGACTTGGCTATGGTACATTCATGTCTAATGGACAAGCCGTATGTCTAAAAGAAGTCGATTCTCATCGGATCGGTGTTGCACTTTCTACTTATTTCATTGGTCTAGACTTAGGATTAGGTGTCGGTCCTTATGCATTAGGTAGCTTAAACGGGATGTTTAATTATTCTCAAATCTATATCATTTGCGGAGTGATTCCAGTCGTTGTTATTGTACTGTACAAATTCTTTTATAAAACCAAAAAAGTCGTCGAAAGCGCCGCTATTTCAGAACGTTCGAGAGAAGACTAAAGACAAGGAGTGTAGGAATAATGGACAGCAATCAATTGATTTTAGAAGCACTGAAAAATTTGGTAAACAATGTCAATGAATTGAACAAAGAAATCCATTCGATGGAAGAAGTAAATCAACGTTTGACGATCGAGCAAGTTGAGATTGCTCACGAATTGAAAAACATCAAGCGTGTGTTGATCAACGATAATATCATTGGCTGATCAACGTTAATCAAAGTGGCAGAGCAGTAGTATTGGGTTCCACTACTGCTCTGCCTTAATTTTTGCCCAAGATACGGCAAAAAAAACGAACGATTCTTAAAAAACAGCTGTCATTAAAGGGACTAAAATTGAAGACCACTAGAATCTGTGCTATAGTTTGTCTGGGTAGAGATACCTAAATAAATCAGAGTAGGAAATAAAGCGTTAAGTGCCGAAAGGATGGGATGTTGCCTTTTGGACGAAGAACGATTCGTTCGCGGTTTTATTTTCGCATTCGCTGCATGAATTTGTAGCAGCTCTAAAAGGAGATGCTCGTTATGAAAAGAAAAGTCGACGCACACATGATCGCGGTCATGGGGCTTTTGATTGCCCTGATGGTGGTCTTGTCGCAAATCTTGGGGTTTGAAACAGCCTATTTGAAACTCACCTTCACTTTTGTTCCTGAGTTGATTATGGGGATGCTTTTTGGGCCATTCTGGACTGCTGTAGGGGCTTCGGTCGCTGATATAGCAGGAATGATTTTATTCCCTAAATCCGCTTATTTCTTCGGATTTACGATCAATGCATTCGTAGGTGGGTTGATCTACGGTTACTTTTTTTATAGAAAGGAAGTAACTTGGAAACGGGCAGCAACAGTGGTCTTGCTGAATACCCTTCTGATCACATTGATTTTGACACCGATCTGGTTGGCAATGATGCTGAATATTCCATTAACAAGCTGGGCAATTTGGTCGGCTCGATTGATGAAAGCTGTTATCATGTTTCCTATTCAGACAGTTTTGATCTACTTTGTTGGGCGCGCAGTGCCCTATAAACGCTTGACTCGGCGTTTTACCTAATCATTTTAGCAACAAAAAAAGAATAAAAAACAAACATCCATTAAAGCGAACAGTACACTTGAGTGTGTCGTGTTCGCTTTTTTTACCTTAAAAGGCATGCTAAAATAGGCTGATGTAAAATAAGACGAGGAATTGATGAACTGGAGGAATTTATGAATAAAAAAGGAATCCTTATGGGTGGCTTTATTTTGCTTCTGTTGCTCATTATAGGAGGAATGAAGTGGCTGATGGACCAACAGTCAAATGGGGAAGAACCGACAAACGCTTCACAAACAACGTCAACAAGTTCTCTAAGTACCGAGTCGAGTATTCCCGAACAATCAACTGAGGAGGAAACGACGATTGATAAGCGGATTGACCAAATGAGTCTAGAAGAAAAAGTCGGGCAACTATTTTTTGTACGAGTGCCTGAAATCAATCAAGTCGAAGATATACAAACCTATCATTTAGGCGGCTATGTCTTATTCGGACGTGATACGGAGAATGAGACAGCTGAGACGTTGAAGCAAAAGATTGCTGATTATCAGCAAGCCAGTTCCATACCTTTGCTGATCGGAATGGACGAAGAAGGGGGAACTGTCACTCGAATCAGTCGCAACCCTGCATTGGTACAAACACCATTTTTATCCCCTCAGCAACTTTACCAACAAGGGGGCTGGCAAGCAATTGAAGAAGATACTGCTCAAAAGGCAGCTATTTTCCACGAATATGGCATTTCTACCGGTCTGTTTCCGGTCGCCGATGTATCCACTGACCCTAATTCATTTATCTATGATCGGACCATAGGTTTAGATGCAGCAGGAACCAGTGAATTTGTTCGTAGAAACATTGCCGTTTTAAAAGAGAATCGGATTGGTTCGACATTGAAGCATTTTCCGGGTTACGGCAATAACCGTGATTCACATGTAGAGATCGTTACCGATGATCGTCCGTTAGAAGAGTTGGAAACGAATGATTTCTTACCTTTTGAAGCCGGGATCAAAGCAGGAGCTGACAGTATTTTAGTCTCACATAATATTGTCACAAGTATTGATGACAGCGCACCAGCCTCTATCTCGAAGCCTGTCCATGAATTATTGAGGAAGCAGCTGGGGTTCAAAGGAGTAATCATGACGGATGACATGGATATGGCGGGTCTAGCTGACTTTATTTCTCAATCAGAAGCAGGGCTGAGAGCATTAGAAGCAGGGAACGATTTAGTGATGTCATCTACCTATCAGCAACAGATCCCAGTGATTGTGGATGCTGTCAGAAGTGGTAATTATCCGGAAGCAGCCATCGATGCTTCCGTCAAACGAGTACTTGAATGGAAAGCTTCCATTGGATTAATCAATTAAAGAAAACGATCTGAAAGACACTTTTTTCTGCTAACAAGTATTGGCGCAGAAAGAAGACTTTCAGATCGTTTTTTTATCCTATACAGATTTTTCCGGCAGCAACATTATAAAAAAGGTTCTTCAGATGGTGCCACTGTCAAAAGGACTTTGGTTGCTAATTCTGATAGTTCAGCAGCGTAGGCAGATTGACCTAAAAAGTGTAGGATCTCAATTGCTTTTGTGATTGTTTGTTTTCCAGTTTCGATTTCACCATGGAAGATCGCGATGATCCCTTCGAAATAGCGGATCATCAATCGAATCCGGTCGTTATCCAATGGAATATTTTTGGTCATATAAAACAAAATTTGTTTAAGATGATCGATCTGATTGCGGTCAATGAAAAGAAAGGCAGCGTTAGTCAACAACTTAGAATAAATATGATAATTGAGACTAAGCAAATTATTATAAAATTCCTGCTTGTTTAGTTGCTCGATTTGAAACAAAATATATTCGTCCGTGAAAAGAAACATTAGATTTGCAAATATGGTAATCTCAAATTTTCCCCAGGTTTCTATTTTGTCGAGGTAGCTCTTTATCGCTGCCTCGATTTTTTCTGTTTCATCGATGGTATGTAGAAAACCCTTTTTCTTTAGGATCAAATAGTACTGGCTATAAAGAAGATAGTAGAAAAAGTCTTGTGTTTCTTGGTAGGTTGTTTTTGACTCGTCAATCAAGATTGCTAGCTGATCATAATCATGTTGGTAATAAGCATTGTGAAATTGTTTCGAGAGTTGCTTCTTTTCATTTAATTGATTGTTTGTCAAATGATACTCAAATTCTTCGAGAGTCACATTCAAGCGATCAAGGTATTTGTAAAGAATATCAAAAGCAATTCGATGACCTTTTTGTTCAAAAGTAGCTAACGTGCTCCGCTCAGATATATCGGCTGCTAACTTTCTTTGGGAAAGATTACGTTCAGTACGTAACTTTTTCAGTAATAGATTGGCTTCCAAAAAAGCACCTCCTAAATGCACCTAGAAAATAGGTGGACGAAAAAATAGTCCAAATCAACTATAGTACTATTTTCCAATTAAACTGAAGGAAAGTCAATTAAAGGAGGAAAAGAAAATGTTTCAATTATTTGGGTTTCCATGGGAAGTTGTTGAAAATATGATCAACATTTTTTCTTTCTTACGCTAAAAGTTCGTTCAGTAAATCTGATCAACATCAGATTTCAGTAACGCAAAAATAGGTGGTTTCTAGTAATAATTTACTATTTGCTCCTCCAAGGTCGTTGACCTCTCCCCAAAGTCCTGCTTAGCAGGCATTCCAGGCTGTCGATCTTAGGAGGAAACAGGAACTTGAAGTAGGAAAAAGCAGGAAAACAGCGATTTCTGCTTTTTCCTATGTTTAAATCAAGAATGATAGACAGAAAACCAGTGGCATTCCAAAAAGGAAGCCACTGGTTTTTTAGTTTATCGAAAAGTCGTTGATTGTCAGATATTCCTCCCATAAAGCGTCAAATAATGGCGACAACTCTTTTAGAGTCTCAGTTTCTTCCATGACATAAGCAGGATACTCAATTGCTGGCAACAATCTATTTGCTGGAACGATGTAATAGTCAAAGTCTTTTTCGTGGTTTCTTACGATATCATAGTCAACAAATTGAATTTGATCTAATAAAAAACTGATTTGCTGAATGGCTGATAAATTCAATGAAGGAATGATTCCCACCTGTAATTTTTGTAAATGATGCTGTTGATAAAACGGATATATGAAAAAAGTCAGATAGTCTAGGACTAGCGATTTGGCTTTTTTGAGCCATTCATAACCAACACGTCGAGTGTATTTTGTCAAAAATGGACGAATCTTTTTCTGTAGATTTGTAAATCCTTTCTTTTGAAAGGATAGATTCAACTCATTTTGAGACCAAAAATCAATCAATAGGCCATTGTTTGCATAAAAAATATACAGAATAATGAAGCTATCTTTTTGAATTTCAGAAAATACTTCTTCATCAAAAGGGATCCCAACGATTTCCGGTAATAATACGTGACTAAAATCAGCCATAAACTCATGAAAAATAGGATCATCTTCTTTGATCTGTTCATAGAAATCACAAAGTAGAGCAGCTCTTTCTGGTGTTGGCTCAGCGAAACGGACTAGAAAGAACAGCATTCCTTTGACATAATTGATCTGATAAGTTACTTGTTTTTCGTCAGTCATAAATGCCGTAAAATAATTTTCTAGGGGATGGTTCATCTCTGAAAATAATTTTTCAAAACCATTGATTGGGTTAAGCAAATAGCCTTGTTCGAATCGAAGTTTGGATACAAATAAAATGACTAAGATCAGTCGTTGGTTAACAGGAGAAAACTTTTGTAATGCTAATTCGTTGATCAAAACCGTTTGATCACTGAAGTCCGTTAAGTAATCCGCTTCTAATGGTGAGTTCTCTAGATAAGTTAAAATTTGAACGTAAAATGAACGGATATTGATTTCATTTCCAGTCAGTTTCAACTGAGAAACATTCAAATGGATTTCTTTTCCCAATAAATAAGTCTTCAGTGGTTTAAGTGCCCGGGTGATCGTTGAATGACTGACAAAATGAACAGTTGAAAAATCATTGATGGTCATTTCCGGGTTCATGATCGATGTAAGTAGAAGTTGGAAAGCAAGGCTTTCCTGAATCAAATACTTCTGATAAAGTGAATAGGAAAGTGGTTCTTCTAATGAACGAACCTTGAAACCTTTTTCACATAACGAAACTTGGTAAAGCGTTGAAAACTCTTGTTGCATTTCCTCTATGAGTGGTGCTATCCCGTGATAAGACAAGCCCAGATGCTCGGCGATTTTACTGATATTGATTGGTTGATTGGTATTCTCATTTAAATAAGTCAAAATTGCTAATTTTTTCTTTGCATGATTGGTGAGTAACAGATCTTCAAACATAATCATCCTCCTTTTAAAAATATTATCATAAATATTATTTAATAATAAATCAAAAATGTAAGTTTGAGATGCCAATTTTTGATTAAAAAAGTTCTTCTTTTGTCGTGTTGTGTAATTAAATAATCTCGGTGTAAAATTATCATTGGATTTTATGTGAAGAAAATCGCTATTCAAAAATAGCAGATTTTCTCTTTTTTTTATGCGTTTTTTTAGAGTAAAAGAATCACTATAGAATAATTATTCGGTCTTTAAATATATGTACGTAATTAATAAACGAACGATATAAGAAGATTTTTTGTTTTTAAAATAACACATAATACCTGTTCCTACAAGTTAAAAAACAGTGACAAGTGCGTGTACTTATTTTTATCCATGTGATTTCAGTAAATAGACGATGCTGATCCTTAGGAAATCCTACATGCTGAACTTAGAAAAAGGCGGTACAAAAGCTTTTTGACGATTATTCTTAGCGAACAAGAGAGATGTTAGTTGTGCTTTTTTTGTTTACATGGAAATAATCTGAAAAATTGTTGTCCATTTAGGAGTGAGAATGGTTAGGAGACAATTGAGAATGGCGTGGGTTTCTTCAAAAACGATTATTTTTATTATCTTTCACGAAATGGTGACAAAACCTAATAAATATAAGTTGAAAAGCTAGTGCTGATGAATAGAAAAACAAATGTATTTTTACTTCTGGGCGAGGGATAAGTCGTCTTGATTGATAAAAAAACGTAGGGTTGTTAGACTGGTTTTAGAGGAAAAAAAGGAGGACGTAAAATGAAACACGGATTTAGAGATTATTTAGGAGCAAATGAGCGGGAGGCCGGTTATAACTTATCTTGGGGCTCAATTTTCGCAGGAGTCGTGACGTTTATTGCATTATTCATGACATTTTCATTAATCGGCTCAGCGATCGGCTTTGGAATGGTAGAACCTACTTCAAACAACCCGCTGGATGGTGTGGGAACAGGCTTGATGATTTGGACTGTTGTGACACTGATTCTTTCATTATTCGGCGCAGGATTTGTTTCTGGTGTAGCAGCTAGACGCGTTGGTTTGGTACATGGATTTCTTACTTGGGCAACCAGTATGATCGTTACGATCGTTATGTTATCATATTTAACGATTGGGGCTTTTTCTGTAGTTGGTTCACTATTGGGCAATATCGCTTCAGCTGTCGGAAGTGGCGTAGAGAATGTCGCATCGGGAACAGCAGATGTCGCATCAAAAGCCTTTGATGAAATTACAGGAAACATGGGAGATATTGATACAGATCAATTGCAAGCGGACGTCCGCGACGTATTAAAAGACACTGACGTTCCTGAATTACAGCCAAACTATTTGCAAGATCAAGTTTCTGATGCAACGAGTGATATTACCGATGCAGGTAAGAAAATCGCTACGGATCCAAATAAAGCAGACGAAATCATCGATGATCTTTCAACAAAATTACAAGATCGGGCAACGAAAATCAGCGATTCCGTTGATGAAGATGCCATTTCAAATGCGGTAGCAAAAAATACCGATCTAAATCAACAAGAAGCACAAGAAGCTACCCAAAATATTGTCAATGGGTTGCAAAAAGCTTCTGACGAAGCACAACAGCAAATTGAAACAGCACAACAAAATCTTGAACAAGCAAAACAAGATATCGATCAAGCAGTCAAAGATGCGCGTAAAAAAGCTGATGAAGTAAGTGATGCAACTGCTAAAGCATCAATTTGGGGCTTTGTAGCAATGGTCTTAGGACTAGTTCTAACATCGATCGGCGGCATGGTCGGAGCGAACTTAGTCAAAACTGCCGATCATGAAAATCGGATCTAAAGGAAAAAGGCAAACACGAAAATAGTAGTGAGTGACCAATCATCGATGCAGTATCTCCATGGGAGACGGATCATTGATGGTTGGTTTTTGTATCAACAAGTCATTGCCTCCAATGGTGAAAACTTAAACGATTACTATCAAAATATATCCAACCATAAGCCCTCTGAAGAAGCTGTTTTTCTAAAAGTTGAGAAAAATAGCCGGAGTGCTAATGGTTGGATTTTTTATGTTCTTTCAATAGTTATACTGCTTACTGGTTTGGTAGTAATAGGCGTACAGTAGTTCCTTCATTGACGCGAGAGACAACGGTCAAGCCATATTTTTCCCCGTAGAGTAACTTGATTCTTTGATCGATATTCTCCAATCCGATACCAGAATAATGTTCGATCGACTGATTCTTATTCAACGAGGATGCTTCATCAAAGCCGATACCTGTATCAATGATTTCGATGATTAGCCCTGATTTACTGATGCGAGAAAAGATTTGAATATAGCCTTTTTCTTCTTCAGGAAACGCATGCAGATAAGCATTTTCGATGATTGGCTGCAAGATCATTTTAGGAACCAAACAATTTTCACATTCTTCTGCGGAGAAGATCGTTGATTGAATCCGGTCACCATAGCGAACGTTCATCAGGATCAGATATTCTTCTACGATGGCTAGTTCATCCTTTAATGGAACGATCTCTTTGCGGTTGAATGTATGGCGAAGCAATTGAACGAAACTATCGATGGCTTGAGTTGCTTTCTCTTGTTCATTTTGCCAAATCAAAAATTTGATTGCTGTTAGTGTATTATAAACAAAATGGGGTTGAATCTGCATCTGTAAGGAACGGATCTCAAATTTGCGTTTTTCCGCTTCGGTGATCATCAAATGGTCGACATAGGATTCTAAATCCTCCAGCATCAAATTATAGGCACGACCTAGTTCTTGCGTTTCATACGTGCCATTGATTGAGACTTTATTGCTGAAATCACCTTGTGTGACTGCCGGCAGCTTGTCGATCAATTGATAGATAGGTTGTGTGATTGTTCGAATGATCCAGAAAGCGAACAGACTAAAAAGCAAAATACTAAGAAAAGCGATCAGTACGGCTGGTTTGATCAGATTCATATTGCGTACTAAATGAGATTCATCTAGCAGATCATAAAATGTGAATTGATAAGAATAAAGAGGCATTTGATTAACAGAATCATTTTTCACTTCGATCATTGCTGGATCAAAAGCTGTTCCTAATTTTTGTTCTTCAGAAGTGGACAAGATCTGTCCTTGATCATTGACCACGTAGATGGTATGCAATGTTGTGTCTAACAACTGCCGATAAATAGAAGAAAAATCAGATTCTTTCAAAAAAATCAATGCGTAACCGAATAAAGCATCGTCTTTCATTAATTTCCGCACGTACATCAGTCCTGGTGAATGGCTCGTAGAAGTGCTCAACCCTTGCTCCAGAAAATAGTATTGACTAATAGCCTCATTTTCATTGATTTGCTGCGTAAATTCACTTGCCAAAAAAGTTTCAACCGACTGGTTTCGGACAGCATCATTTTGAAAGAATGATCGTCCGTTCGTTCCAATCAATACCAAGTTGGAAGGAATCGTTTGAAAAAGCGAGCGAGTATCTTTCAACTGTTCATTGAGTTCTAAAATCGTTCTTCCCTGATTTAGCTGTCCTTTTAAATAATTTTCTACGGCTTTACTCTCATCGACGACATCAAAAATACGATTGATATTCTCATTCAAGCGCTCATAATCTTCCTGGATCTTATCCAAAAGCAAGCGGTTCGAGCTCTGATACGAAGCCACATAAGCATCTTTGGACCGTCCATAGATAACGATCACTGTCAGTAAACAAACACTGATTACTCCTACCACAACAAACAAAAAGATTCGGCTGAACAATTCATTTTTTTTGAGCCACTGTTGGATTCTCATAATTGGTTCAACCGCCGATACTTAGAAGGAGTGACTTGAAATTCTTTTTTAAAGATTCGAGAAAAATAGCTGATATCGGAATAACCAACTGCTTCACTGATTTCTGACAAATTCAACTCAGATTGGGTCAGCAACTCTTTGGCTTTTTCTAGACGTGTATTTTTTAGATAATCAGAGAAACTCATTTTTAATTTTGAAGAAAGGAAAGCTGACAAGTAGGTATAACTAAAGTGGAACGTTTCTGCCAACTCAGATAGTGAGAGGCTCTTCATATAATTGTCTTGAATAAAGCGCTGGATCGAGACCAGTAAGTCATCTTCATCCATAGGGGAAAGAGTCGTCAATTGCAGACGTATCTCATCGATCGTTGACAATAACAAATCGGAAAAATCTTCTAAATACAAGACATGACCGATCTCATGGAGAAATTCCGCTCGCAAGCGACTAAAGCGGGAAGCTGTTGGAAATTCTTCTTCTAAACGGGACAACAGCGTATAAAAAATACTGCTGGCCTGCTGCTTCAGAAAGTTAGGATCGACATTTGATAGAATCATCTCATTGAAATAGTCTTCGATACGTGTAATCCCCAATAAAAAATTATTGTCTAATAATGCCCGTAAAAATTTTTTTGTATCAAAACGATCACTTTCCATATACAAAAAAAGCTCTTGTTCCAAGACAAGCCGCTGCTGCTTATAAAAAAAAGATTGTTCACGACTTTTATCTTTTAGAGTCAGAAAAGCCGAACGCAAGTCTTCAATCGATTCAAACGGGCATCCAAGGGTAAAAAAGGCATTCGGTTCGGTATAGTTCAACTGGTCCAAACAATTTTTCAAAGAAGCAAAAAAATCACTTTCTTCTGCGTAACTGATCAATAGTCCCGCATCATTATTACTGGTCTTGAACGCCAATGTTTTCAAGCGAGAATTCGATTGCGAAAATTCTGTCAATGCATGAAAAAGCTGTTCAGTAGAACGAAAATAACTGACATTCGTATAAAGAAAACATAGTTGCTGTTTCATAGCTATTTCAAGATAGTCAGCAAAAGGAGTAAGTGGTTCTTCATACCCAGCCAGATAGCGATTCAAAGATTCTTGTAATGGGACCTCAGCGGTTATTTGGCGGGTATCAGATTTTTTTTCGCGGATGGTGTTTAGGGCTTTCAGCAACAAAGCAGGCGTCAATGTTGGCTTTAGCAAGTAATCAATGGCACCGTTCTTAAAAGACTGACTGACATAGTGAAAATCATCATAACTGCTCAATACCAGAAAATGGATAGATGGGTATTGTTGTTGAATGATGGTTGTTAATTGGATGCCGTCCATTTGCGGCATTTTTAAATCTGTGATCACGATCTCTGGCTGTAATTGCTGGATCAGGGTTAGAGCCTCCTGTCCGTTTGCTGCATCTCCTAGCAAGCGAAAACCTTCTTGCTCCCAACGAATCATATGTTTTAAACCATCACGAATAGTGGTCTCGTCATCCACAAGCAAGACTGTATGTAAATGATGCATGGTATCCCCCCTATTTCTTTATTCTAGTATAAACGCTTTCATAAAAGAAAGGTATTGGTAAAAATTTTCTATTTTTGGACTATTTTAGTAAGCTCTTCCACGCGTATTGTATCCGTTTACAACTCCAGTGTATAGTAAAAATGTAATTAAAAGGAAAGAGGGAGAAAAATGAAAAAATTGCTTGCATCACTTGTGACTGCCGCTACTGTATTGACATTGACAGCTTGTGGCAGCAACAACGAAAGTACTGGTGACACTGGAGGTTCTTCTGATAAGGTTACAGTTTGGGCTTGGGATGAGACTTTCAATATCAAAGCTGTCAATGAAGCGAAAAAGGTTTACGAAAACAAGGATGTTGATGTGGAAGTAGTGACCATGTCACAGGATGACATCGTTCAAAAGTTGAACACTAGTCTAGCATCAGGCAATACGGATGGCTTGCCAAATATCGTTTTGATCGAAGACTATCGTATTCAAGGCTATTTATCTTCCTATCCGGATGCTTTCAGCGACTTAACTGATATTGTCAATGAAGATGACTTTTCCAGCTACAAATTCGCCGTCAACAAAATCGATGATGTGATCTACGGTGTACCTTTTGATAGTGGGGTAGCAGGGCTGTTTTATCGTACAGATTATTTAGCAGATGCAGGATATGAAGCTGCTGATCTCCAAGATATTACCTGGGATGACTTTATTCAAATTGCCAAAGATGTCAAGGAGAAAACGGGACATGCCATGATGTCTCTGGATCCAAGCGATTTGGGATTGGCACGGATCATCATGCAGTCAGCTGGTGAATGGTATACCGGTGAAGACGGCACCACAGTAACGATTAAAGACAACGAATCATTCAAAGCCGGCTTGAATGTATTGGCGACACTACTGAATGAAGGATTAGTTGAACAAGTCTCTGATTGGGATGGCGGCGTCAATGCAGTCCAATCCGGAAATGTTGCTGCAGCACCAACAGGCGCTTGGTATTCTAGTACGATTCAAGGGGCTGAAGATCAAAGCGGCAAATGGGCGATTGCATCGATTCCGGCACTAGCTGGTGGCAATTCAGTGAACGCATCAAGTATTGGCGGAGCAGGATGGTATGTCATTAAAGGCGTAGCTGGTGAAGAGAATGCGAAAGACTTTTTAGCGAAAACGTTTGCTTCAAATAAAGAATTGATGGGAACATTGGCAACTGAAATTGGGCTGGTTTCAACGATGAATGCTGCCGAAGAGACAAAAGAATATACTTCAGGACTTGATTTTTATGGAGGACAAAAAGTTTTCCAAGACTTCTCTCAATGGTCACAAGAGATCCCGGCCGTCAACTACGGCAATCATACTTATGCGATCGAATCTGTATTGACAGAAAGCTTGCAGCGAGTAATCAATGGGGAAGATATCGATAAAGTACTAGAAGATGCACAAACACAAGTAGAAGCACAAATCGCAAACTAAGCAAATCATTTAGCTATGGTTTCATAATCAACAAATCAGATACGAACGATAGCTGCTGGTACCAATAATTTCCCATTAGAGGAGATTGTTAAGCAGCAATCGTTCGTATAGTCATTAGATTGGTGCCATAGTGTCGTTTGAAGGAGGAATCACCATGAAAAATAAATCGAAAAATTGGTTTGCGAATGGAAACGCGTTTATTTCTTTGCCTGTGATCTTGATTACACTATTAGTATTTGTTCCTATGATTTCAGCTCTTTTTACGTCTTTCCAGTCGGGACCGCCGACAACGATGTCATTCAACGGTTTGGGAAACTATCAGCGGATGCTGAGTGACTCAACCTTTAAGAAAGCTTTTGGTAATACATTTTTATACTTATTGATCCAAGTACCGATCATGCTGTTTTTGGCTTTGATCGTCTCGAACATACTAAATGACAAAAAATTAAAATTCAAAGGTCTTTTCCGAACGGCCTTGTTTTTACCTTGTATCACTTCATTGGTCTCTTACTCGTTGATCATGAAAAGTTTATTCTCAGCGAATGGGTTAGTCAATAATTTTTTAATGCAAATTCATCTGATTGAGGTGCCGATTCAATGGCTAACGGATCCTTTCTGGGCAAAAGTCTTGATTATTTTTGCCATTACTTGGCGCTGGACAGGCTATAATATGATTTTCTTTATTTCTGGTATGCAAAACATTGATCCTAGCATCTATGAAGCTGCTGAAATTGATGGTGCGACTAAATGGGATCAACTTTTCAAGATAACTATTCCTAATTTGCGGCCAATCATTTTATTCACGACAATTACTTCAACGATCGGAACATTGCAATTATTTGACGAAGTACAAAATATTACAGGTGGGGGACCTGCCAATGCAACCACCACGCTCTCGCAGTACATTTATAATTTAAGTTATAAATTCACCCCGAACTTTGGCTATGCGGCGGCAGTATCCTTTGTGATCGTGATCGCTATTGTGGTCTTATCCGTCATCCAAACAAAATTAGGAGGGAAAGAAAATTGAAAACACTCTCTTTAAGCTTAAAGTATCTTTTCTTAGGTCTTTTGGCCTTTATTTCCGTCTTTCCATTTGTCTGGATGGTATTGGGAATGACCAATCAAACCTTTGACATTGTGGCAGGAAAAATCATGATCGGTGATCAGTTGGTGATCAATTTCCAAAATTTATTTGCTTCTGAACTGAACTTTACTCGTGCTTTGGGCAACTCTGCAGTGATTGCGGTCATTACGACCGTCTTCGCGTTGCTGTTTTCTTCCATGGCGGGCTATGGGTTTGAGATCTATCGAACCAAAACAAAAGATCGCATTTTCAATATTTTACTCTTATCGATGATGGTTCCTTTTGCGGCTTTGATGATTCCGTTATACCGCATGTTTAGTCAGCTTAGCGGAACCCCAATCGGAATCAATACTTTTGCAGTGGTCATTTTACCTTCTGTTTGTACAGCGTTCCTGATTTTCTTTTTCCGCCAAAATATCAAAGCTTTCCCTAAAGAATTAGTAGAAGCAGCCCGCATTGATGGGCTAAATGAGTTAAGTATTTTCTTTCGAGTCTATATGCCTACTGCTAAAAATACTTATGCAGCAGCAGCGATCATTACCTTTATGAATAGCTGGAACAACTACTTGTGGCCATTAGTTGCCTTGCAATCACCGGATAAACGGACAGTTCCGTTGGTTTTATCTGCGATGGGGGCTTCCTATACACCGGATTACGGCATGATGATGTGCGGGATCGTGATCGCCACTTTGCCAACAGCGATTATCTTTTTCGTATTACAAAAACAATTCGTACAAGGCATGTTAGGTTCTGTGAAGTAAAGAAAAGAGAAAACGAGGAAATGAAATGATCCATTTTGATAAAAAAAACCATATTTTTCATTTAAGCAACAACAAAATCAGTTATGTGATGCAGATCGAAGAAGGTGGAAATTTAGCGCATATCTACTTTGGAAAGAAAATTACCCATTATTCTGGCCATTATCGTTACCCGCGATTAGATCGTTCTTTTTCGCCGAATCCAGCAGGCAGCAAGGATCGCTTATTCTCGCTGGATACGCTGATGATGGAATTTCCTGGGAATGGGTTCGGTGATTTTCGTGAAGCGGCATATGATATCCAACTGCCAAATGGCAGTCATGTTGCGCATTTTATCTATCAAAGCCATGAAATCAGTCAAGGCAAACCAGCACTTGCGGGGTTGCCTCAAACTCACGGTGCTCCGCAAGAAATCGAAACGTTGCAAATCATATTGCGAGATGAAGTTGCCGCGCTTGAATTGGTTTTGAACTATAGTATTTTTACTGATACATCAGCAATTATTCGTTCAAGTGCCTTAAAAAATGACGGTCTTGAACCAATCGTTATCCATCAACTAGCCAGTCAATCACTGGATTTTCCCAACCGACCGCTTGATTTGATCCAATTGAATGGTGCATGGGCGAAAGAACGGCAAATCAGTCGAGAACCAGTTCAGACAGGTATCAAGAAATTGGACAGCAAGCGAGGTTCCAGCAGCCATCAACAGAATCCTTTTGTTATTTTGGCAGATCCCGCTACAACAGAATTCTCGGGAGAATGTTATGGCGTTAGTTTACTGTATAGCGGCAATCACGAAACGATTATCGAAAAAGATCCTTATGATCAAACGCGGCTCATCATGGGCATCAATAGTTATCGATTTGCCTGGACAGTACCACCTCAGGAAAGCTTCCAATCACCAGAAGTGGTTACAGTTTATAGTAATCAAGGGCTCAACCAAATGTCACAAACCTATCATCGCTTTTATAATAGTCATCTTATTCGTGGACAGTATCAGCTGACTGAACGTCCGACGTTGATCAATAACTGGGAAGCCACTTATTTTGATTTCGATGAAGAAAAACTGGAGCAGATCGTCGATGAAGCGAAGGCATTGGGAATTGAATTGTTTGTTTTGGATGACGGTTGGTTTGGTGCACGAGAAAATGATTTGACTTCTCTGGGTGACTGGTATGAGAATGAAGGAAAGTTAGCTTCTGGTCTGCGAGGGTTTGCGGAAAAAGTCCATCAGAAGGGTTTGAAATTCGGTCTCTGGTTAGAGCCGGAAATGATCTCAGAAGTGAGCGAGTTGTATCGTCAGCACCCCGAGTGGGCCTTAAAAGTACCTGGACGTTCTCCCGCATTAAGTCGCAGTCAGTTTGTACTGGACTTTTCTAGAGAAGATGTTCGGAAACATATTTTTGATCAGTTAGCCCTTCTATTTAACGAAGTACCCATTGATTATATTAAGTGGGACATGAATCGCAACATGACGGATGTCTATTCATTGTTGTTAGATCCTACCCAGCAAGGGGAGGTGTTCCATCGCTATATTTTAGGTCTGTATGACTTTTTAGAACGATTGACAGCTGCTCATCCCACTATTTTGTTTGAAGGATGTTCTGGCGGGGGCGGTCGTTTTGATGCAGGTTTCTTGTATTACATGCCGCAGATATGGACGAGTGATAATACCGATGCGGTAGCCCGTTTGAAAATCCAATATGGAACCAGCCTGTCATACCCGGCTTCTAGCATGGGTTCGCATGTTTCAGCAGTGCCTAACCACCAAACACAGCGGATCACTGACTTAGCGATCCGCGGAAACGTTGCAATGTCTGGTGTCTTGGGCTATGAGCTGGATTTGACGACAGTGACCGATGAAGAAAAAGCAGCCATCAAAGAGCAAGTTGCCTTTTATAAAAAACATCGACAACTCTTCCAATATGGCACGTTTATTCGCTTGTTGAGTCCTTTTGCAGGAAATGATACTGCGTGGATGTACGTTTCTGAAGATAAACAAGAAGCGATTGTTTTCTATTTCCGTGTATTAGCCGAAGCATCTGCACCGCTAATCACTCTCAAATTGGCGGGATTAGCGGCAGATACAGTGTATCAAATGGGGGGATATAAAATCGGCGGCGATGAATTGATGCAGATCGGTTTCTATATTGATCCTGCTTTATCCGGCGACTATGCAACACAAATGGTTCATCTAACAGCGATCAACAATGACTAAGGTTCTTTTCAGTAATCACTATCAAATGAAATCAAACGAATTGAGCTGTAACAGAAGCAAAAGCAGACGAAATGATCCAAACTGGACTTGAGAAAGAATTCTTCTCTCTGTGACTAGGGACGAGGATCGGATTGTAGAGAGGATTCGATGTGTCTTCGGATCGTTTGTTTGTTGAAGTGCTTATGTTGCAGTTTTTTCTAGTAGAGTTGTTTTTTCTGCTAAATCTTTTACGTATAAATGGCGATTGTTTTATTTTTTTGTTGATTTAGCTTATGATGAAGGCGGTCAATAAAAGTCAAGCAGTGACGGAGGGAAAACAACGACAGAGCACTTAAAAGAACACGCAGAGGAACAGTTGCTTGCTGATGGGTATCGCAAATATCATGGCTCAGCATTCGATGTTTATTCTCACAAAGACATTTGTATTCACAGTGGGAAGTGTGTTTGAGGTAATCCAACTGTTTTTGAGGTAGGACGTCGACCGTGGGTCATTCCCGATAATGCTCAAAAAGAACAAGTTGCTCAAGTGAACCAATCTTGTCCAAGCGGCGCATTAAAATTTATTCAAAGGGGATAAAACTAATGGAAATCAAGGAAGAAAAAAATCGTTTTGCCTTATTAGACGGCGAGAAAGAGATCGGCGAAATGACTTGGTCGAATGCAGGAACAAAACGAATGATCATTGATCATACATTTGTCGATCCAGCCTATCGTGGTCAAGGACTGGCAGAAAAGTTAGTGGCAAAAGGGGTAGAAAAAGCGCGCGCAGAAAAGAAAACAATCATTCCACTCTGTCCATTTGCAAAAAAAGAGTTTGAACGTAAACCGGAATATAGCGATGTTTGGAGTAAATAACAATTCTCAATTTTAAAAAAAGAAGTGGTTCTTTTAGGGAACCACTTCTTTTAGCGTTAATCTATCAACATGTGACTGTTAATGTTGAAATTGAGCATGGTAGAGACGGTAATAATACCCTTTTTCCGCTAACAATTCTTCATGAGTACCTTGTTCGACGATTTGTCCGGCATCCATAACCAAAATTTTATCAGCCGCACGGATCGTTGATAAGCGGTGGGCAATGACGAAACTGGTTTTTCCTTCCATCATTTTCAAAAAGGCATCCTGAATTTTCTTTTCTGTCAGTGTATCGACTGAACTGGTGGCTTCATCGAGGATCAGCATCGGGGGATTACTGATCATAGTACGAGCAATGGTCAGTAATTGCCGCTGCCCATCGGAAATCTTGATGCCTTGTTGCCCAATCGGCGTATCCAATTTATCTGGTAACCGCATAACGTATTCATACATATATGCATTTTTTAAAGCATCGTATATTTCTTCATCGGTAGCCGTGTCATTGCCATATTGGAGATTCTCTCTTAAAGAAGCATCGAACAGCCACGTGTCTTGAAGGACCATACCAAAACTCTTTCGTAACGCTGTTCGCTGCAATTGACGAATATCGACGCCGTCTACTCGGATAGTTCCCTGATCAACATCGTAGAAACGCATCAGCAAATTGACTAGTGTCGATTTACCGGCACCAGTCTTTCCGACAATTGCCACCGTTTCACCTGGTTCAGCTGTAAAAGAAAAGTTTTCGATCAGTTTTTGTCCTGGATCATAAGCAAAAGCCACATTTTCAAAGTCGATTTTACCTTTGATTTCCTTCATCGTTTGTGTTGCTGTGTCATCCGCACTTTCTGGCACTTGATCCAATAACTGGAAGGTTCGTGCCAAACCAGCTAATGCAGTCTGAATCTGAGTGGTGATGCCTGACAGTTCAATAAATGGTTTTGAAAATTGGCTAGAATAGATCGTAAAGCTTGAAATCATCCCAACTGTTACCAGCCCCGAGCCTGAAAAGTACAATAAACCACCGACGAAGCCGACAGACAGATAGGAAAGATGGTCAACAAAACGGGAAAGCGGATTGGTCAACGAGGAAGAAAACTGTGCTTTTCGGCCACGAAGGTTTAATTCGTCATTGATCATTTCAAACTGTTCTTGGTTGATTGCTTCTCGTTCAAATGCTTTGACAATTTTTTGATTGCCGATCATTTCGGTAACGAATCCAGAAATTTCACCGACGATCTCTTGTTGACGCGCAAAATCTGCTTGTGATGTTCGTGCCACGATCCAATTGACTAAAAAGATGATCGGTGTTGAAACAAGAACGACGAGAGTCAGTGGCACACTCATCTTAACCATGACTACCAAGGCAATCAGCACGACAGAGATACCGGAGAATAATTGGTTGAAGACAGCAGCAACCGCAATTGAGATATTATCCATGTCATTGGTAAAACGACTGACGATATTCCCGTGAGACGTTTGATCGTAATAACGCAAGGGTAGTGTATTTAAATGAGCAAAACCTTCTTTGCGCAGATCAGCGACAGACAGATAGGCCACTCGATTCCCTAATCGTTGGATCAGCCATTGACTGACAACAG
Organism: Enterococcus sp. 125944; assembly: GCF_051909435.1. Classification (NCBI taxonomy): domain Bacteria; kingdom Bacillati; phylum Bacillota; class Bacilli; order Lactobacillales; family Enterococcaceae; genus Enterococcus; species Enterococcus sp. 125944. Next base: position 85,786 of record NZ_JBQASY010000014.1, read on the forward strand.
TAACGATCACTACACCGCCAAACAACGCGAGAATGCGATAAAGTTCTTCGAAATGAACCTTGCTAGGACCAATCATTTTATCGACAGCCTGACCTATTTCATAAGTCATAAAAACCGTTGAGATGCCAGCAGCGATCCCTAAAACGACAGCAGTCCAAGTTTCTTTGGCATACACAGCGAGATAGGGGAGGTAGCGGCGGAAGGCAGACCAATCAAATGATTTCTTTTTCATTTTTCTTCCTCCTCTTGAGATGCCACAATTTCTTGATAAGCTTTTGAAGTGATCATCAACTCGTCATGGGTGCCTTTGGCGACCAGATTTCCCTGATCTAACACTAAGATCTGCTGTGCGTCTTGAATCGAACGAACACGCTGAGAAATGATGATGATCGTTCCGCGAATTTTTTCTTTTAAAGCCATCCGCAGATCCAGATCTGTTTGGTAATCTAGCGCACTTAATGAATCATCCAAAATCAATATATCAGGTTTAGCAATAATTGCTCGAGCAATCGTTAAGCGTTGTTTTTGCCCACCAGAAAAGTTCTTGCCTCCTTCAAAAATCGGCGTATCCAACTTTTGCGGTAGTGCTTCGACGAAGTCGCGACTTTGGGCGATCTCTAATGCTTGCCAGCATTCCTCGTCTGTCGCATCTTTTTTTCCCCATTGTAAGTTTTCACGAATCGTACCAGTGAACAGAACAGCCGTTTGAGGAACCATGGCAATTTTTTGTCTTAATTGTTTCAGCGGCCACTTGCGTACATCCTGTCCATCAACGATCACTTTACCAGCAGCTGTGTCATAAAAACGCGGGATCAGTTGCGTTAATGTCGATTTCCCACTGCCAGTTGGACCAGTGATGCCCAAGGTTGTGCCAGGAGCAATCTCAAAATCGATATTTTTTAATGCTAAGCCATAGTTAGGTGAAAAGCGAAAGTCCACATGTTCGAAACGAAGGGCACCTGCCTGTTTTTGTTGATCCATAAAAACCTCAGATAAACTATCATCAATCGACGGTTCTGTATCAAGAACTTCATTGATCCGTGAAGCCGAAGCAGCAGCGCGAGTAAAAATGATGACGAGATTCGATACAACGATCAGTGCCAACAGCATTTGGTTCATATAATTGACCAACGCCAGTACTTCCCCCTGTTCCAAGTTTCCGATGTTCACTTTGAAACCGCCAAAGTAAAAGAGTGCAATAATTCCTAAGTTCATAATCATGGTTGTAGCCGGGGTCAATAATGCAGAAAGATTGGTCACACGAATATAGACATTGGTCAAATCATCTGTGGCTTGGTCAAAACGTTTGGTCTCAGTTTTTGATCGAGCAAAAGCACGAATCACGCGAATACCGCTCAAATTTTGGCTGACTAGTTCATTTAGTTCGTCCAAGCGGATCTGGACTTTCTTATATAATGGCACTGTCTTGCTAATGATCCAAAATAAAATGATACAAAAAAGTGGCAGCACACATAAGAAAATCAAGCCCGCTTGCCAATCGATGACAAACGCCATGATCACTGAACCAATACTCAAAAAAGGTGCTCTGACGACTAAACGGATCAACATAGCCAATGCAACTTGCATTTGGTTGATATCATTGGTCATTCGAGTGATCAACGTATCTGTTCCAAATAGATTCAATTCATTGTGGGACAACAAATTGATTTTTTTCATTAATGTATTGCGTAATTCCGTGCCAAAACCTTGAGAAGCAGTGGCTGCATAGTATTGACAAATGACCGCACAGATCATCCCGATGACGGACATCGCAATCATCCAGAGGGTCATTTCAACTACTTTCGACCAATTGTTTTGGCGAATTCCCTGGTCCACGAGTGCAGCCATTTGGAGTGGCAAAACCAGTTCAAACACAGCTTCTAAAAACTTAAAAAAAGGACCTAAGACGATCTGTTTACGATAGTCTTTGGCATAGCGTAATAATCCAATCATAAAAACCTCCTGTAAAAATAAAATAGTCAATGAAAGAAAAAATGCATCAGGAGAGGAATTCTCCACTGTGAATTTACGAATAAAAAATCTTTCGTTTCTAGCATATCTTACCATAGTTCCAAACTGAGGGGGAGCAATCAAGAAAGAAAAGAAAGTTTCATTTTTATTTCAGAAACAAACAATTAGTTTTCAATTTTTTTGATAATTATACGATAAATACTGCGTATGATACTTTACTTGGCTATGATCTTTTTAGATTTTTTCAAGGAAAAATCATAGGAAAATTTTTTCGAACAAATTTGCATTAGCATAAAAATTCACAGCAAAAATATAAAATATCTTAAAAAAATAGGCGCTGAAAACAAAATCTGGTACAATCGGGGAGAGTGAAGTAGGAAACATGAAGGAGGCACTATGGATAGAAAGTCGAAATTTAGCAAACAGCGGGCCCGCAAAGCTCGTAATAAGCGCCGAATCATAGGAGGCGTCGTACTTTTTGCGATTGCAGGAGTCTTTTTATTTGCAGGATATACGTATTATGCTGCAAAAAATTCTGTGGATAAAATGTTTAAAGAATCCGCTGTGATCAAATCCAATAAAGAAAAAGACAATTCATTGAAATCAGCAAATGTTGATTCTAAATTTGGGATCCTGTTAATGGGGGTCGACAATGATGCTGAACGAGAAAAGAAAGAGCATCTAGATACGACTCGAGCAGACAGTTTGATCTATATGGTCTATGATGGCGAAAATAAAAAGATCGACATGGTAAGTTTACCTCGAGATATTTGGACAAATATCTACGATGGTACCGGAAACGGGACGGTCGTCAACACGGCAAAAATCAATAGTGCATTTGCGATTGGTGAGGAAGATGCAACGATTGAAACGGTGCAAAACTATTTGAACTTGCCAATTGATTATTATGTCAATATCAATTTTACAAGTTTTGAGAAGATCATTGATGCAATCGGCGGTGTTACCGTAGATGTTCCTTATGACATTAATGAAAAGTATACTTCGGACAATTCTGGTAAAACACTGATTCCAAAGGGCCGACAGTCGTTGAATGGAGAGCAAGCATTGATTTTTGCTCGAATCCGTAAAATGGATACTGACGTGGACCGTGGCAATCGGCAGCAAGAAGTCATTGAAGCAGCCATTAGTCAAGCATTGAAAATCAATAATGTCACAAAATATCAGGAGATTCTTGACTCTGTCAGTGACAATGTCAATACCAACTTTAAGTTTGAAGACTTGGTTTCACTAGCTGGGAATATGCTTTCTGGTTTTACTATCGATAAACATACTTATGAATGGTATGATGGTGAATCTTATGATGGCCAGTCAATCGTTTATATTCAAGATTACTCCTATAATGAGATCCGTAATGATATGCTGAAAGCATTGGGTCAATTAGATGAGACGACATCAGAAAATCAAGGGACGACTACGGATACAAGTACAAACTATTAATGAAATGATGTTCTTTTATAATAGGAAATAACAAAAAAAAAAAGAAACGCTGCGGCGTTTCTTTTTTTTTGTTTCTAAAAGGGCCGTTTTTGGCGGTCGTATGCAATAAATTCATAGGTCTTTGAGAAGAGAGTGGTTTTTGACATGTAGTTAGAAAATGATTGATTTTCTTCAAAAAATAGACACTATTCAATTTTTCTAATGAAATTCTTAGAAAAAAATATCTGAATGATTATGAGCTAGAGGAGAAAAAAATGGGTAAAAAAAGAGGATAAAAGCGATTATTCATTACGGATGAATAATGCCAATTTCTTGGCATTTGAAATGATAACTGAGCCACAATGTAAGCGTTTTTAAATCGTTATCATATACATGTACCTGATAAATAATTGTTATTTCTCAGGAAGAAGAGTGATTGATTTCAGCTGAAAAAATCAATAAATAAAAGGAAAGAGGCGAGAGAGTATTTCATTTAGCTAGATTGGTTTTAATGCTTTTTGTGATTTTTTTTGCAAGTGGGATTTATGCAAGTTACTACACAATACTAAAGAAAGTTGGAGAACAATGGAAAAGAAAAGAGGAATCAGTAAAATCGGCTTGATTGCCTTAGTAGTCAGTTCATCCATTGGTAGTGGAATCTTCGGTATCACGAATGACTTAGCGATGTCCGCTGCTCCTGGACCTGCAATCATCGCCTGGATCATCGTCGGAATTGGCATTCTTGCATTAGTTTTATCATTGAATAATTTAGGCGCCAAACGACCAGATTTAGACGGCGGTATTTTTGGGTATGCAGAAGCGGCATTTGGGAAATTAGGAGGTTTTATCAGTGGCTGGGGCTATTGGCTCTCTGCCTGGCTGGGAAACGTCGCCTTTGCGACAATGCTCATGAGTGCAATTGGTGAATTTATACCCGCATTCAAGGGAGGACAAAACATTCCGTCAATCTTACTAGCAAGTGTTTTTATTTGGGTATTGACCTTTCTGGTGAATAACGGAATTGAGAGCGCTTCATTTATCAACACAATTGTTACGATCTGTAAATTAGTTCCTTTGTTTTTATTTATGGTTATCGCACTCGTTAGTTTTCATGTCGATATTTTCTCAGCAGATTTCTGGGGAAATGTCAGCAGCTCACTACAAAGTGGTGCTTCTGTCAGTCTCTGGTCACAGATCAAAGGTTGTCTAATGGTGATGATGTGGGTCTTTGTTGGGATTGAAGGGGCAAGTGTTTTAGCCAATCGTGCGGAAAAACGGTCAGATGCCCAAAAAGCATCAGTCATCGGTTTGCTTTCCTTGCTAGTCATCTATGTGCTAGCTTCCTTATTGCCATACGGCGTCATGTCGCAAGCTGAATTGATGGCGTTACCACAACCAGCAATGGCCAACATTTTGCGCTATATGGTTGGAGAGTGGGGTGCAGCCTTTATCAATATCGGTCTGATCATTTCCATCATTGGTTGCTGGCTGTCATGGACGATGTTACCAGTAGAAACAACCTTATTGATGTCCCGCGATGGGATGCTGCCAAAAAGTTGGGGCAAGGTCAATCGAAAACAAGCACCAAGTTATTCATTGTTTATCACTGCTGCATTGACGAACGTGTTCTTGTTAACGTTCCTTGTGACCGATTACGCGTATCAATTTGCTTATTCAATGTGTACCGCAGCGATTTTGATTTGTTACTTGCTCGTGGGGATCTATCAAATGATTTATTCCTATCAGCAAAAAGACAATAAACAATTGTTTATTGGTGCAGTCGCAACGGCCTTTCAGATCATTGGGATCACATTAGCAGGCTTTGCCTATGTTCTCTTATGCAGCATCGCCTATTTACCAGGATTCTATTTCTACTTACGGGCATGTAAAGAGAACAACTATCAAATCAGCAATAGGCAAAAAATGGTCATGGCTGTGGTCAGTTTAGCAGCAGTATTATCGATCGTAGCAATCGCTACTGGAATGATCTCAGTATAAGGGGGTTGATTATGGATATTGCTAATTTTGGTGTCGAGGAATGGTTGAATATCTGGGAGAAAAAAGCAACCTATGACATTGCCCAAAGTTCTATCGAAGCACTGACGCTAGAGGAAATCATGGCCTTCAGTGGCAAAACGAGTACAGATTTTTTGAAACGTGTCGCGCAGCAGCCTTTAGATTATGGCTGGATCGAAGGATCGGATCGGTTCAAAGAACTCGTCGCTTCATTATACCAACACATGACACCAGCGAATATTTTACAGACAAACGGAGCTACAGGAGCAAATTTCCTGGCACTATTCGCTTTGATCGAAAGCGGGGATCATGTTGTCTCCATGCGGCCAACGTATCAGCAACTCTATGATTTGCCAAAAGCATTTGGGGCAGAAGTAGACTTTGTTGAATTAAATCAAGCAAACTGGCAGCTTGATCTAGCAGTTTTGAAAGCCAAAGTGAAACCTGAAACAAAAATGATCTGCTTAAATAACGCGAATAACCCCACCGGTACGCTATTTGATCAAGAGCAATTACAGCAGATTGTCGCCATCGCTAAAGAAGCGGATGCCTACATTTTAGTAGACGAAGTCTATGCACCATTAACAGAAGAAGGCACATTTTGTTCCATCGTCGATTGCTATGAGAAGGGAATTGCCACCAACTCTTTGTCAAAAACCTACTCAACGCCAGGTATTCGTATCGGTTGGACTGCCGCTAGTGAAGAACTCACGGAACATTTTCGTAAATACCGAGATTATACGATGATTTGTGGCGGTGTTATCGCTGATGAAATAGCGATTCAAGTATTGGAAAACAAAGAGCAGATTATCGCACGAAACAAGAAAATCGTCGCAGAGAATCTTGCCATCGTCAAGCAGTGGGTAGACCAAGAACCGAAAGTGGAATTAATCGTTCCCCATTATGTTTCTACGGCATTTATCAAGTTGAAGATCCAACAAGAGGACTATCAATTCTGTGTGGATCTATTAGAAGAAACTGGGGTCTTGCTTGTTCCGGGAACAGCTTTTGGGGTACCAGGGCACGCCCGCTTAGGTTATTGCTGTAAGAAAGAGACGCTAGAAACTGGTTTGAGATTACTCTCAGACTATTTAAAAAAAGTTTCATAGAAAAAGGGAAACAAATTGTATAGGAATGAGGAGGATGAAAAAATGAATGAACCTATTCACGTTTTTTCAGAGATTGGACGATTAAAACAAGTGATGCTTCATCGTCCAGGAAAAGAATTGGAAAATTTAATGCCGGATTATTTGGAACAATTGCTGTTTGATGATATTCCTTTTTTACAGCAAGCGCAAAAAGAACATGATTTCTTTGCCGAAACATTGCGAAATAAAGGGGTTGATGTGCTTTATTTGGAAGATTTAGCAGCTGAATCTTTGACCTCTACAGGACTCAAGGAACAATTTGTTGCAGAGTACTTGCAGGAAGCAAACATCCAAAGTGAAAACACCCGCAAAGTGATTGAAGAATATTTACTATCGATCTCTGATAATCGTGAACTGATCGACCGAACGATGGCAGGATTGAGAAAAAATGAAATGAAGATCGCTGGCCATCAGAATCTGACCGATCTTGTAGACGATCAGTATCCGTTTCTGATCGATCCAATGCCGAACTTGTACTTTACCCGCGATCCATTTGCTACGATCGGAAATAGTGTTTCCTTGAACCGAATGTATTCAGAAACGAGACGAAGAGAAACATTGTACGGCAAGTATATCTTTAACTATCATCCAATTTTCAAAAAAGAAGCCGAGCATCTTTTATACAATCGGGATGAATCCACACGAATCGAAGGTGGCGATGAATTAGTCTTGTCATCAAAAGTGTTAGCTGTTGGGATTTCACAACGTACAGATGTCGCTTCAATTGAAAAATTGGCGAAAAAATTATTTGAGAAAGAACCGACTTTTGAACATGTGCTAGCTTTCAATATCGGTGAAGAGCGTAAATTCATGCATTTGGATACGGTCTTTACAATGGTGGATTATGACAAGTTCACTATCCATCCGGAAATCGAAGGCGAGTTAACGGTTTATTCCATCTCCAAACAAAATGACCAAATCAAAATCTATGAAGAAAAAGAAACATTGGAACGGATTCTTTGCCGCTATCTTGATTTAGATGCAGTGGAACTCATTCGTTGCGGAGGTGGAGATATCACAGCAGCTGCCAGAGAACAATGGAATGATGGTTCGAACACGTTGACGATTGCACCAGGAGAAGTAGTCGTCTATGACCGGAACTTGATCACGAATGAAAAACTAGTCGAAGCAGGGGTCAAACTTAATTACATCCCAGGAAGTGAACTCGTTCGCGGACGTGGCGGCCCTCGTTGTATGAGCATGCCATTTATCAGAGAAGATCTTTGAGCAACCTGAAATTTACAAAAATAAAGACTAACGGTATCATAGGAGGAATGAATAATGGAACAAGTATTTCAAGGAAGAAGTTTATTAGCAGAAAAAGATTTTACGAAAGAAGAAATCGAGTATCTGATTGACTTTTCGATTCACTTAAAAGGACTCAAGAAAAAAAATATCCCGCACCGCTATTTAGAAGGAAAAAATATTGCCTTGCTCTTTGAAAAAACATCGACTCGGACACGGGCGGCCTTTACGACAGCTGCTATCGATCTAGGTGCTCACCCAGAATTCTTGGGCGCCAATGACATTCAGCTAGGTAAAAAAGAATCTGTAGAAGACACCGCTAAAGTGTTAGGCAGTATGTTTGACGGAATCGAATTCCGCGGCTTCAGCCAGCAAGTCGTCGAAGATTTAGCGAAGTATTCTGGTGTTCCTGTATGGAACGGATTAACAGATGAATGGCATCCAACCCAAATGATCGCTGATTTCATGACGATCAAAGAGAACTTTGGCACGTTGAAAGACATCACGTTGGTGTATGTGGGAGATGGCCGTAACAATATGGCGAATAGCTTGTTAGTTACTGGTGCGATTCTTGGGGTCAATGTTCGAATCTGCGCACCTAAATCCTTATTCCCAGAAGACGACGTCGTTCGTTATGCCAATGAATTTGCCAAAGAATCTGGCAGCCAATTGATGATAACAGATGACACTGCTGAAGGTGTTCGTGGTGCGAATGTCCTTTATACGGACGTGTGGGTATCAATGGGTGAAGAAGACAAGTTCACCGAACGGGTCAATTTGCTAAAAGACTATCAAATCAATATGGATTTGATCAAAGCGACAGGTACACCAGACGACCGCTTGATTGTTTTACATTGCTTGCCTGCCTTCCATGATACGAATACTGTCTACGGAAAGAAAATCGAAGAAGAATTCGGGATCAAAGAAATGGAGATCACTGATGAAGTCTTCCGCAGCAAATATGGTCGTCAATTTGAAGAGGCTGAAAATCGGATGCATTCGATCAAAGCAATCATGGCCGCTACTTTAGGAAATCTATTTATTCCAAGAGTGTGAGAGGACGAGGGATACCATGACGAATAAAAGAACAGTAGTCATCGCATTAGGTGGAAATGCGATCTTGACCGATGATCCTAGCGCAAGAGGGCAGCAACAGGCGCTTAGACAAACAGCCAAACATTTAGTATCTTTGATCAAACAAGAGATCCAAGTAGTGATCACCCATGGAAATGGACCGCAAGTTGGGAATCTCTTATTACAGCAACAAGCAGCAAACTCTCCCAAAAATCCTGCGATGCCATTAGATACCTGTGTCGCTATGACTCAGGGAAGTATCGGTTATTGGTTGCAGAATGCATTAGAAGAAGAATTAGCAGCAGAAGGCTTACCAACAAAGGTAGCAACGCTGGTCACTCAAGTAGTAGTCAGTGAAAAGGATCCAGCATTTGCCGATCCGACAAAACCAGTAGGACCTTTCTTGACTGAAGAGCAAGCCCAGCAGATGATGACAGAAACCAATGCGATCTTTAAAGAAGATGCCGGTCGCGGTTGGCGCAAAGTCGTTGCCAGCCCGAAACCGATCACAATCCATGACCAAGCCAGCATTCGTGCATTGGTCGACAACGATTTTATTGTCATTTGTGCAGGTGGCGGAGGGATACCCGTTACTGAATCAGGACAAGGAGTCGAAGCCGTGATTGACAAAGATTTTGCTTCAGAGAAACTGGCAGAGGTCTTGGAGGCAGAAGAGTTGATTATTTTGACAGGTGTCTCTAAAATTGCCTTAAACTATGGAAAAGACAATGAGCAATGGTTAGACCAAGTCAATTTGACAGAACTGGAACAATACATCCAGGAAGGTCACTTTGCGCCAGGAAGTATGTTGCCAAAAGTTCAAGCAGCGATGGATTTTGTGCAGGTTAGCAAAAACAATGTTGCGATCATTACCTCGTTAGAAGACCTAGCTGATTTTGATCACGAAACAGGGACTCGTATCATTTCTGATTAACTGGCAAACAAAGTATTGGAGTGATGGATATTAGTGGAAACATGCGAGAATACGTAAAAGACAATTTTGATTGTCTAAAAGTGCTGACGCAAGAAAACAGGGAACGATTGGAAGAAAATATGTATTACCGAACCTTTCCTAAAGGGCAGATTCTATTCAACGATGGAGATTTGCGTGATCGTATTTTTGTTCTGTGTAGCGGACTGATTCGTATCGAAAAAAATGATCAAACCGATTCTTTCTTTTATACGGATTTCATCAGTGAAGGTGAACTGTTTCCGGTAAATGGCCTTTTTGAAGCAGCGTGTTATGACTTTTCTGCCATTGCGGTGACAGAGATCGAAGTCGCGTATGTGGCAACTGCTGTTTTGGAACAATTGATGGTAGCGGATCGAGAATTATTGAAAATGATCGTTAAGAAACAAGGTCGAGTACTGGAACAGCAAGTGACCAGAATGCAATACTGTATTACTTCCAGTGCCCATGATCGTGTCATCAATACACTAGCGATCCTTATGAAAAAGCATGGAAAGCTAGATGAGTCTTGGTATATTCCTTATCCGATCATGATCAACGATCTTGCGAAATTCAGCGGTACGACGAGAGAAACGGTTAGTCAAGTGCTGAAACAATTGATCAAACAGAAAAAAATTTCCTACCAATATAAAGAATTGATATTTATCGATGATGCGTTTTTCCAATTAGATGAATAATAAAAGCACTGTGACGACAATCATTAAAGGGTGGGATCGATTTTCCAAACAACTACTGTGGCAAGCAGCTGATTTACGGATGATCGATCTCGCTTACTTTTAAATGACTCGAGTGTCCATCAGTGATAATTTTTTGAATGCGGATACATGACGTATCCGCAGATAATGGATAGAGTAGAAGCAGGTGATCATTTTGAAGAAAAACCAGCGACAAGCGATTATCAAGCGTTTGATCCTCAACCAAGAAGTAGAGACACAAGAAGAATTGATGCGCTTATTGAACGAACAAGGCGTGTGTTCCACACAAGCGACCATTTCAAGAGATATGCGGGAGTTGAATATCGCAAAAACTTATACGAAAGAAGGCAAAACGAAGTATACGATGATTGCTACGGCGGAAGCAGATGTGACCGAAAAGCTGAAGCTATCGATGAATGAATACTTGAAATCAATTGAACAAGTGGAGTTCATCACAGTGATCCATACTGTCAGCAATGGGGCAGATGTTATTGCGAATTATCTAGATGAAATGGATCTTGAAGGGATTGTTGCCACGATGGCTGGCTTTGATGTATTATTGATTCTCTCGCCATCTAAAGAGCAAGCCACACAGTTGATTCATCATTTAGAAAAATATATCGACTAGCGGCGACGATGCCCATCACCAATGCTTTACCACCATTGCCTCTCGGCACGAACAAGCATGGAACAAATGAATACAGAATCAACCAGAGACAAAAAAGCAACGCGATTCACTCGGAACGACAAGCCAGAGAATGACAGTTACTGTCGCAATCCTCTCACTTGTAGCCAGCTTTCGAAGGAGAATGCAATGCTCACTTGTCTCTTTTTTTTGTATTAAAAAAGTTAACTTCTATTTCTGGGCCTCGTCAGCGCTAAGCGCAATTGTTTTCCTCCTCTATTGGAAGGTGCTATTCTTAAATAAGCAGAAGGAAACACTTGATAAAAGTGGACAGAACGGAGACATAGAAAATGAAAGAGGCCGATCAAGAAAAACGACAGGCACGAGGGATTGTCTTAGTCACGCATATTATTGCAGCAGTGGTCAAAATCATTGGATTTCTTTTCAGCGGCAGTGCGGTGTTGATGAATGAAAGTATTCATAGTGTCATTGATTGTCTCAATCAGGGATTACTAGCAATCGGCGAAAAACGAGCACGGCGCGGCCGAAGTGAACTTTACCAATTTGGTGAGGGGCGCGCGACTTATTTTTTTAGTACGGTTGTGGCAATGACGGTCTTTTTCGGTGGCGGCCTGTTGGCAATCATGGAGGCAAGTCAGGATCTTTTGGATCCTACCCACGAAGTGGAGAACATCCAACTAGTTGCAGCCATTCTTTTTGCTGGTTTTTTTATTGAAAGTTCAGCAGTCCAAAGTGGATGGCAAGAAATCAAAGAGCAAAACACGGATAAACAGCCGTTGATCGCTTTTTTGAAAGAAAGCCGAGAGAGCGAGATCCTTTTAGGCTTTACAGAAGACTTGTTTGCATTGATCAGTGTGAGCATTGCATTGGTGGGTATTTTATTGACAGCAATCACCAACAACCCCATCTTTGATTCTTTAGGGGGCGTCATTGGTGGGGTCCTTCTAGTGATCGTAGCTGGTTTTTTAGGGAAAGAATTTTATAGTTTATTGATCGGAGAGAGTGCTTCGAAAAGTGATCTGAAAAAAATTCGTCAAGTATTATCATCTAGGGAAATAGCTGAAGTGATTGACCTGCGTACTCTGCATTTAGGTCCAGATGAATTACTGATCGTTGCTGAATTGACGATTTCTCCTAAAGCAACTTCGAGTGACTATGAGGTGATCGATCAATTGGAACAAGAAATTCGCACGGTATTAGCTCCGAAAAAAACATATATTTACTTAGAGACAGAAAGACAGCAGCAAGAACAGGTAAAAAAACCGATTCCATGAGGGGAAGAAGACCTCAAAGGAATTGGTTTTTTTACTAAGCAGTGGTTAGTTTTCCTCTAGATGATAAATATTTGGGGTTAAATGATCTTCTGCTACTCTCAAACCCGTTCGTAGTATTTCAAATGAATACTTGCGGCAGGCTGATTTCTTCAAGAGGATCACTTCTTTTTCTGGGTTGACTTGGATTGAATTGTGTTGACTTAAAACGAATAAATTCAGGTGGAAAAGCGCGAGCGAAAGAAATTTCTTATTAAAAAAAGTTGTTATTTTTTATTTATTTCACAAGGAAAGGGATTGCTCTATCAGATTTATTTGTGAAAAGAAATCGGAAATCTTGATTCTCTTTATTTTAAATTCAAATTTACATAAATTTTGTTCTTTATCTTAATGATATTGATATTTTTCAAGCAAAATAATTTACCTGTCTTTTAATCCATGATAACTTAAAGATGGAAAGATAGTTTTTTTCACAAAGTAAACATCCTTATCTGCAGACAACCTTTTACGAAGTACCCAGATCTCCCTTTCTAAAACCAATGATTTTCAATTGCTGTGTTCCAATCAACTCGTAAAAAACTTGTGGAGGCGTTTTCCCATCTGTATTCGCATTCGATCAAGATTACAGACACCCTCACAACATACGAAAGAAGCAATCCTTGCTTGATTTTTCCGTTTTGTCAATCATACGCCCTGACTCCAAGCACAAGTGACACAACTTTACTTGAAGCCATAATTTGTCATGGACAAAATCTCACTATAAAAACAGAGCTATAGACATAGAAGATACTTATACAAGGAGGAGAATAGATGGAAAATTTTTATCAACGAACACCGACAGAAACACTTGAATACTTTCATTCAGATCAGACGAAAGGGCTTAGTAAGCAAGGCGCAAAAGAGGCGCTAGATACATATGGTGAAAATACGATTCAGCAACAAGAATCGACCTCCCCTTGGAAATTGTTATGGCACAATTTAAATAATCTGATCGTTTATTTATTACTAGCCGCCGCATTGCTCTCTTTTGCGATGGGAGAAACGATAGAAGGAATTGCTGTGTTGATTGCGGTGGTAATTGCCGTGATGACTGGTTTTGTGACAGAGTTGCGTGCACAGAAGTCAATTGATTCCCTTCAGGAAATGATTTACACTACCGCAAAAGTGATTCGTGATGGGCAAGTGATGGAAGTCGAATCTGCTGCGATCGTTCCAGGGGATATTCTCGTTTTGGCAGAAGGTGATGCGATCGCTGCCGATGCACGTTTGCTGGAAAGCCGCAATTTAGCCTGTATTGAGTCCGCATTGACGGGCGAGTCCGAAGCTGTAGAAAAAAATGCGGCAGAACAATATGATGAAGACGTCCCTTTAGGTGATCGCCGCAATGTTGTTTTTGCAGGAACAGCAGTGACAAGAGGAAATGGCTATGCCGTCGTTACAGCCACCGGGATGAAAACGGAAGTCGGAAAAATCAGCGATATGCTGACTGGAAACAAAAGCGCGAAAACACCTTTGGATATCGAGCTGGATAAATTAGGGAAAGCAATCATTATTGCGGCACTCTTTGCCGCCGTGACGGTCCTAATTGCAGGTCTTCTAACGGATCAGCCTTTGGTAGAAATGCTGCATATCTCGATCATCCTTGCAGTAGCAGCCATTCCAGAAGCAATGCCCGCTGTCTCAACCATTACTCTTTCTCGCGGCATGCGGATCATGGCTGAACACAAAGCATTAGTCAAAACCCTCTCAGCGGTTGAGACTTTGGGCGCTACGAGTATCATTGCCAGTGATAAAACCGGGACATTGACAGAAAATCAGATGACGATCGCTGAGATCATTCTAAGTAATGGAGAGCAATACACTGTGACCGGTAATGGGTACGAACCGACGGGGAGCTTCCATAAAGAAGGACAAGAAATCTCAGTCAATGAAGAGCCAGCACTTCAAGCGATGATTGAAAACGGTGCACTATGTACGTCCGCTTCTTTGAAAGAAACGGATGGCCAGTTTGAGGTCCTAGGAGATCCAACCGATGGAGCGTTTGTTGTATTAGGAAAAAAAGAAGGCATCGATCGTCAAACACTGATGGATCAAGGCATTGAAAAAATCGCTGAGCTTCCTTTTGATTCAGAAAACAAATTTATGATCACCGTCTATGAAAAAGAACAGCGAACGTTGATCATGAAAGGTGCACCAGATGTTTTGATCGAGAAAGCTGCCGTCGATCCGTCTGTGAAAGAGCAGTTGAACGACATCAATCATACACTAGCTTCCAATGGGCAACGAGTGATTGCGGTGGCACAAATCAGTAACTATCAGGGTGGTTTGTCGGAGTCTGAGCTGACAGAATCATTGGATAATTTAGAGATCCAAGGTTTTGTTGGCATCATTGATCCCCCACGAACAGATGTTAAAGAAGCTGTCAAAATCGCTCAAGAAGCGGGGATTCGTGTCAAAATGATCACAGGTGATCACCCGCAAACTGCCTCCATGATCGCACAAGAAATTGGTTTGATCGATTTTGATAAGACGATGACGGGAAAAGAGATCGACGCCTTGGCAGGTAAAGAAGCGTTTAATGAACGGATCGAAGAAGTGGCTGTATTTGCTCGGGTTTCGCCGGAAAATAAACTTCAACTAGTCAAAGCACTGCGGGAAGAAGGAGAGATCGTGTCGATGACCGGTGATGGCGTGAATGACGCTCCTGCTCTTAATGGTGCCGATATTGGGATCGCGATGGGCATTCGCGGCACGGAAGTAGCTAAGGAATCTTCTGATATGATCTTGACTGATGATCGCTTTGGGACGATCGTCAACGCAATCAAAGAAGGAAGAATCATCTTTGACAATATCAAAAAATACGTTTCTTTCCTTTTTTCTTGTAATATGGTCGAAATCGTGACAATCTTTCTAAGTGTCATTTTTCTTCTTCCCATGCCGATTCAACCGCTGCATATTTTGTTCTTGAATCTAGTGATCGATATCGCTCCTGCGATGGCGTTGGCCTTTGAACCTGCAGAAGAGGACCTGATGAAACGTCAGCCTCGTTCCAAAGAAGACAGTTTGGTCAATAAACGATTCTTAGGTCGAATTATTTTAAGCGGGATAGTGATCGGATTGACGGCATTTGGTTTTTTTAGTTTTTTGATACAAACAAATCATGAATTAGCTTATGCCCAGACCGCTACGTTTACCTTTATGGCAA
The DNA here is from genome assembly GCF_051909435.1 of Enterococcus sp. 125944. Classification (NCBI taxonomy): domain Bacteria; kingdom Bacillati; phylum Bacillota; class Bacilli; order Lactobacillales; family Enterococcaceae; genus Enterococcus; species Enterococcus sp. 125944. Next base: position 101,464 of record NZ_JBQASY010000014.1, read on the forward strand.
TCGCACAACTGATGCATATTTTTAATGTTCGCAAGCAAAGCGGATTTGGATTAGACAAGTCTTTCTTTAAGAATAAACCGTTGATCGGCGCACTGATCCTTTCGATGGGATTGCAGTTGTCAGCTGTTTATCTCCCTTTCATGAATGAATTATTAGGGACTTCACCATTGCAAGCTGGCACATGGGGAATCATTTTCTTAGCGGCTAGTCTTTCCACACTGGTTGTAATGGGATTAAAAAAAGCCTTTCAGTTGAAGTGAAAAAAACAGCAAGAAAACCAACGATGATGTTGGTTTTTTTGTTTGCTTTTTGTCTATCGCAGGAAATTATTTACAAAAGCAAGAAAAAAAGTTATTATTGACGAGTCAACGATTGATGAGTCAATTATTAGAGAGGAGTATTCCATGCAGCTAAGAGAAATCAGCCGCCTGCTTTATCAGTTGAAAATTGCCAATCAAGAATTGACGGCAACTTTTGAAAAAAGCACCGGATTCAGTCTGACCCGATATGAATTAATGATGTTCATCAAAGAAAATGGACGTTGTTCGCAATCTGACTTACAGACTGAATTGAAGATCGATAGTGCAGCAGTTACAAGACATCTAAAAATTTTAGAACAAAAGAATTATGTAGTGCGGGAAAGGAACAAAGACAACAATCGTGAAGTCTTTGTGGAAATAACACCTAAAGCCAAACAAGAGCTGTCTGCTTGCGAGAAACACCAAGAGAAGGAAGCATTCGCCCTATCGCTGACCGAAGAAGAAGCAGCTGCGTTTTTGCAGTTGTTGAATAAATTAATGAAATGAAAGAGGCTACTAATATGTCAACCAATAGAGTAAACAACGATTTTTCAGATATCACTTTTGGAAGAAAATCCGTCCGTGTCTATGATGAGACGGTCAAAATCTCTCATGAGGAAATGTTAACGATGATTCAAGAAGCAACGACTGCCCCCTCATCTGTTAACATGCAACCATGGCGTTTCGTTGTCGTTGAAAGTGCTGAGCAAAAAGCAAAACTAAAACCACTGATCCGCTTCAACACACGCCAAAACGACACATCGGCAGCCATGATCTTGATTTTTGGTGATTTAGCTTGTTATGAATACGGGGAAGAAATTTACAATCAAGCAGTTGAAGCAGGAAAAATGCCGGCAGAAGTCAGAGACCAACAATTGGCAACGATAATTCCTTACTACAAGAGCTTCACGAAAGATCAAATGACCTCCATCGTAAAAGTTGACGCCAGCTTAGCGGCAATGCAGCTGATGTTAGTCGCGCGTGCCCATGGCTACGAAACAAATCCAATTGGTGGCTTTGAAGCAGACCAATTAGCAGAGGCTTTTGATGTCGATTCAGAACGCTACGTTCCAGTTATGATTCTATCAATTGGTAAAGCTGAAGAATTAGGCTATGAATCCATTCGTTTGGATGCAGAAAAAATCACGACATTTAAATAAATCTACTCTTACTTTCTATGTGGTCTTCCGTTTGTCTTTGTGTTCGCTAGAAGCATGAAGGACGGAAGATTGCTTGGTTTACTTTATAATAACGCCGATTGTAAAATTAAGCTAGACAACTAAAAAAGTCATTTGTGCTACACTCAAAATAGTTCCGACCAAAGAATTATAAGGAGTGAGTACAAATGACCTATACCCATCT
>NZ_JBQASY010000015.1:0-98027 GCF_051909435.1 Enterococcus sp. 125944
CCCTACACATTGGTTCGTTTGCTTGCTTTGTTCAGTTTTCAAAGGTCTACTGCGCTGCGTTAGCAACTTTTAAATCATATCAGATCAACAAGTGAATGTCAACTCTTTTTTTAAAAGTTTTTTCAAGCGATTGTTATTTAATCACTCTTTATCTCTCAGCGACTTTTATATCTTATCATCTCGAAAGCTTTGTGTCAACAACTTTTTTGAAAGTTTTTTCTAACTTTTTAAGTTTTTTTACCTAATGCTTTCTGACGACTTTGTTATAATAACATCTGTCTTGATCTTCGTCAACATTTATTTTGAAAAAATATTTGAAAGATTTAAACAGTGACTATCACAAAGACAAATACTAATATAGCAATTCTACTGCGAAAAATCAACAAAAAACAAAGCTTTTTCTCAACATTTTTTTTAGCCGAATCTTTCTTCTATTCTTTATCTCATCGTTCGCTTTTATAGCAATAATTGCGTTTTATAACTATTCGTGTTCCTCAATCGTTCCTGTTTATATGAACAAGCAGAAACGCTGTCCATTAAGTAAGATCCCTTATAAAGAAAAAACCAGCTGATTGTCGCTAACCTACAACAACCAGCTGGTTTCTTCGCAGAGGATCTGCGCTATTTCAAAACATCCTTACTAGATTGAACCACAGGAATATATATTCTAAAAATCGTTCCTTGCCCAATCACACTTTCTGCAGTAATGCGCCCTTTATAACTTTCCAATAATTGCTTAGCAATGGATAGTCCTAACCCATTTCCCCCTTTGGTTCTTGCTCTCGCCTTATCCACTCGATAAAATCGATTGAAAATTTTATCCAAGTCATCTTTGCTGATTCCTTCACCAAAATCCTGAATTGCAATCTCAAACGTTTGTCGATCAGAAGAAATAGATAAATGGACCTCTTTGCGATCTGTGGAGTACTTGACGGCATTATCTAAGATGATAATAATAATTTGTTCGAAATGATTCCGATAAATTTTTAAAGTCAATTCGTGGTAAAGATCATCATCCAATGTGAAAACAAATTCCGGGTAAAGAATTTTAAAATTATTAAATACTTGGTATACGACTTCTTTGGCTTTTGTCGTTTCATTCGCATAGTGGACATCTACTTGCTCAGCTCTGGAAAGGTCGAGCATTTCCTGCACAAGTGTCTTCATTCGACTGATTTCTTGCATGCTGGCTGCAAGCGATTCATCTAATACTTCTGGATCGTCCTTGCCCCAGCGCTGCAACAGGCTCATATGTCCTTCAATGATTGCCACTGGCGTCCGTAATTCATGAGAAACGTCCTCTACAAACCGTTCTTGCTGCTCGATATATAGCCGCATACGGTCGAGCATCTCATTAAAGATGTCTGCCAAATCAGATAATTCATCATTTGTATTCAGTTCAGGCATATGCACGGTCGATTGGGGATTCTTTCGAACGGTTTCCATTGTATCCCGCAAAACTTTCAGTGGCTGCAAGAAATAAGCAGATAAGAAAAAACCTAAAACGCTACTGAGAATCAAGGAAACGACTTCAAGTATGATTAGCGTTAACAAGAGCTTACTGCGAATTTCATAAAATGAGGTCAGTTCATAAAATGTCTGAGCATAACCAATTTTTTCTCTCGTTTCTTTTGAGTAGATTGGCTGGATCGACAAAAAGCCTGTAATATTGTCCAATGTCACGATCGTGGGCGGCTTTCGCTGCACATCGATCAGAGAAAGATTATTTTCATGGGTTTTGAAAATCAATTCCTGATTCAGATTATAAACAAATAAGCTCAAAGGAGACTGGCCTAACTCGGAAATAAACGAGTCGATCTTCATTAAGTTCCCATCAATTGTTGAAGTTCGGTCGTAGATGCTCGTATCACCACTATCGTTCTTAGTTAAATTGCGATAGGTACGCACCAATGTCAATTCTTGGTCTGAATTGGCTAACCTAGAAGCTACTTCCGACATCGTACGCTCCACGTTATTTTCTTCTTTAGCCACAAGCAGGTTGATAGACGTTTTGTAAGTGATGACTGCAAAAATTGTAAAAACAACAAATATAAAGAAAGAACTTGCGAAGGCCCACTTCACAGTCAAAGAAGGCCCCTTCAGTTCTTTTAGTTTTTTCATTCTTTTTTTTAAGCTCACGAACGCATCACGTATCCTGTCCCCCGAACAGTTTGGATATAGCTTTCTTCTCCAGGTACGTCGATCTTATTCCGTAGATAACGAATATACACATCGACTACGTTTGTTTCTACTTCTGTTTCATAACCCCAAACTTTGTTCAGCAGAACATCACGGGCTAAGACGACATTGACGTTCTCCATCAAAGTAAGAAGCAACTCGTACTCACGCTTCGTCAATTCAATGACATCACTGCCTCGACGCACCACACGGTTTTCTTTCTCGATGGTTAAATCACGATAAGTGATCGTCGTTTGTTTGGCAACATTTTTGTCTCCTTCAATGTCGATTCGACGTAACAGCGCACGCAAACGAGCTAGTAGCTCTTCAATCGCAAAGGGTTTCACAATATAATCGTCTGCTCCGTGATCTAGCCCTGAGACCCGATCGATCACTGAATCTCTTGCTGTCATCATAATGATTGGCGTATTTTTGGTCTGGCGCACACGACGGCAAACTTCTAATCCGTTTAGTTCTGGTAGCATCAAATCAAGTAAGATGGCATCCCATTCATTGTTCAACGCTGCATCCAATCCAGTTCTGCCATTATAATGTACTTCGGTATTATAGCCTTCATGCTTTAATTCTAATTCCACGAATCGAGCTAAGTTCTTTTCATCTTCAATGATTAGAATATTACTCATTAGTTAGAGCTCCTTTATCGGTTATTCTGCATATAGTTAGACACTATCTGCTTTATTTTATCATGTATCTAAAAAATAAAAAAGAGATTGACCGAAAGTTCTCACTGTTCGGTCATTCTCTTAATTTGTTCTCAATTGTTCGACTTATTCTTCCTCATACCAAGAGTAGTGGTAAATTCCTTCTTTGTCCGTACGTTCATACGTATGGGCACCGAAATAATCCCGCTGCGCTTGGATCAAGTTTGCAGGCAAACGATCTGAGCGATAAGAATCAAAATAAGCAATTGCTGAAGAGAATGTTGGGACTGGTACGCCAGCTTGGACTGCCAATGCTACGACGTCACGAACGGATTGTTGATAGCGTTTTGTGATTTCCTTGAAATAGTCATCAAGCAATAAGTTTTCGATATCCGTATCTTTTTCATAAGCATCGGTGATTTTTTGCAAGAATTGCGCACGAATGATACAACCTGCACGCCAGATTTTAGCAATTTCACCAAATGGCAGTTGCCAATCATACTCTTTTGATGCGGTCCGTAATTGCGCAAAACCTTGTGCATAGCTCATGATTTTGCTGAAATACAATGCTTCCCGAATTTTCTCAACAAATTCTTGTTTGTCTCCTGTAAATTCGAATCCTTCAGGTTTTGGTAAGACTTGGCTAGCATTCACTCGTTCTTCTTTATAAGCAGAAATATAACGCGCAAAAACAGACTCTGTGATCAACGGTAGTGGAACACCAAGATCTAATGCACTTTGACTCGTCCATTTCCCCGTTCCTTTGTTGCCGGCAGCATCTAAAATCACATCAACGATTGGTTTCCCAGTACCTAAATCGTCTTTGCGTGTTAAGATGTCTGCTGTGATTTCGATCAAGTAGCTATCTAATTCGCCTTTATTCCATTCAGAGAAGATCTCCGCCATTTCAGAAACAGATAGCCCTAGAATTTTTTGCATCAAATCATAGGATTCAGCAATTAGCTGCATATCTCCATACTCGATACCATTGTGAACCATTTTTACATAGTGTCCTGCACCATTTGGTCCAATGTAGGTAACACAAGGAGTGCCATCTTCTGCTTTTGCTGAGATTTGTTCCAAAATAGGAGCCACTAACTCATACGCTTCTTTTTGTCCGCCAGGCATGATTGACGGGCCTTTCAATGCGCCTTCTTCTCCACCAGAAACTCCGGTACCGATAAAGTTGATACCAGAATTTGCTAATTCTTCATTACGACGGATTGTATCTTTGAAGAATGTGTTTCCTCCATCGATCAAGATGTCCCCTTTTTCAAGATGAGGCAATAATTCTTGGATGGTTGCGTCTGTCGCAAAACCCGCTTTGACCATCAAAAGAATGCGTCGTGGTCTTTCGATCGATTGTACGAACTCTTCAATCGTATAGGTTGCTTTAAAGTTTTTATCTGGATGTTCTTTTACTACTTCTTCTGTTTTAGATCCTGTACGGTTGAATAGGGCAACTGAATAACCGCGGCTTTCAATGTTCAACGCTAAGTTTTTTCCCATGACTGCCATACCGACAACGCCGATTTGTTGTTTTGTCATCACTCATCCTCCTAAGATTCAGTTATCTGTTTCATTATAGCGCAAAAGATAGTTGTTTTGAACTATTCTCTTTCAAAGAGTAAGAATTATTTCAGAAAAGTTCTAGTTTTCATGAAACTAATCTGAAACAAAAAGAAAAATCCTAAGGCTCCATGGTTAGCCTTAGGATTTTGAAATCCATTTTTCTGTAAAAAAGGATTATGCTTCTTTTGTTGCTACATCTTTTCCATCGTAATGACCACAGTTTGAGCATACATGGTGGCTTTTTTTCATTTCACCACAGTTTGCACATTCGTTCAAACCGTTGATTGTCAATTTGTAATGAGTACGACGTTTTGCTTTTTTCGCTTTAGAAGTTCTTCTTGCTGGTACTGCCATTTTGCTACACCTCCTTGTAAATGAAAGCAACCTTGAGGCTGCAATTTATTCCAATCCTACGCGTTATCATCTTCTGAATCATTGAACAGTTCCGATAATTTTGCAAGACGAGGATCAATTTGTTGGGCTTGCGCTTCTTTTTGGTTTGCATAGTCTTCTTCTGATAAAACAGCCCAGTCATTTCCTGACGGCATTTCTGTGCTATTTTTCTCTTCCTCAGTAAGGACTTGCATGGGAATCGCAAGTAATAGGTTATCAGCAACTGAATCATCCAAACTGATCGTCTGACCTTCAATGATCAAGACATCTTCTTCTGGAATCATTTCATCTCGCCGCTGAAATTGCTCTGGTGTCATGAAGAGTTCATCCACTGTAAAATCCATTGGCAAAGCAACTGGAGTCAATGAGCGTGTTGAAGGTAACGTGATGGTTGTCTCCACTCGATAATGTAGGAGATATTCATGTTTTCCAACAGACATCATGCCAGTGATTTTCACAGGAGACAAATCAATGATCTGTCCATCGCGTTTTATCAATTGATTTTTTAAGTTCAACGTTTCGTCGAACATTAGTGGTGTCTCTTGGTATTTTTTTAATTCCAATAAAGACCATTTCATTTTTATCACCCCTAAGCAACAAAAGCAATTATACAGGGGTTATTTCCCTTTGTCAATGAAATTTTCTTGACACCTTTTTCATTTCTACAGCTGTAATTTTACGCACAAAAAAGTGATTGCTTTTAGAGAAAAAAACAACAGACTCGCTACTTATGCACGAGCCTGTTGCCTCCATTAATCAATCTTTCGAAAGAAGATTAGATAGCTGTTGTTTCTCCACGGTAGACGATTCCACGACGAGAATCCACAGTAATCAATTCACCATCTTTGATCGTTGTTGTGGCATCTTTTGCCCCAACGATCACTGGAAGGTCTTTCGCAATGCCGACAACTGCTGCATGAGAAGTCAAACCGCCGTCTTCAACAACAAGTGCTGCTGCTTTCTCGATTGCAGGCATATATTCTTTATCTGTTGTTGGAACAACTAAGATCATGCCATCTTTTGCTTTAGCAATTGCTTCTTCTGCACTGTTGGCTACAACGGCATTAGAAACGATTGATTTTTCACCGATTCCTTGTGCTTCAAGCAATTTAGAACCGATCATTTGAATTTTCATCACGTTCGTTGTTCCACGTTCTCCAACTGGCACACCAGCAGTGATCAAAATCAAATCGCCTTCTTTGGCAAAACCAAGATCCACAGCTTGTTTAGCTGCTAATTCGAACATTTCGTCAGTTGTTGAAGGTTTTTCAGCAACTGTTGGATAAACACCCCAGTTTAACATCAAACCACGTTTTGTACGTTCGTCGAAAGTTACTGCCAAGATATCTGCATCTGGACGATATTTTGAAATCATTTTCGCAGTATAGCCAGATTCAGTTGCAGCAACGATTGTTTTTACGCCAAGATTTTTAGCTGCACGTGCCACAGAAAGACCAATTGTTTCTGTTACATCAGTTTTATCAAATTGGTTGATTTGGAAAGTACTCATTTCTGCTAAAGCATTTTCTGCTTCGATATCGATACGAGCCATCGTTGCAACAGCTTGTACAGGATAGTCTCCGTTTGCTGATTCTCCAGATAACATGGTTGCATCTGTTCCGTCAAAGACTGCATTGGCAACGTCAGAAGCTTCTGCGCGTGTTGGACGAGGATTTTGTTGCATTGATTCTAACATTTGAGTTGCAGTGATAACTGATTTACCTACCGCATTACATTTTTTGATGATTCGTTTTTGAACCATTGGTACTTCTTCTGCTGGAATCTCAACACCCATGTCTCCACGAGCAACCATGATACCGTCAGAAACTTTGATGATTTCATCAATGTTGTCGATACCTTCTTGAGATTCGATTTTAGAGAAGATTTGTACATGAGTCATGTTCTTTTCTTCAAGAATTTCACGAATTTCTAAAACGTCTTGAGCTTTACGTACGAATGAAGCTGCGATGAAGTCGATATCATTGTCTAATCCAAAACGAATATCGTCAGCATCTTTTTCAGTAATACCAGGCAAGCTGATTGATACGCCAGGTGCATTGACCCCTTTACGAGAACCCAACATTCCTGCATTTTTAACAACAACAACTAATTCACGTGCTGCTTCGTCTTTTTCGATGATCTCCATATCGATCAAACCATCATCAAATAAGATATGGCCGCCTACATATACATCATCAAATAATCCAGGATAGGTCACTGCAATCTTTTCTTTTGTTCCTTTGTGTTCTGGGTCCATTGAGATACGTGTTTGGTCACCAACGTTGAATTGGATATAGCCGGCACGACCATAATCTGCTTCAGTTGTGTCTTGAACGGTTGTACGGATTTCTGCTCCTTTAGTATCTAAAAGAATCCCTACATCTTTACCAGTTTTCTTGACCGCTTCACGCACCATTGTCATACGTCCTAATTGTTCTTCATGATCTCCATGAGAAAAATTGAAACGGAAGACATTTGCACCGGCTTCGATCAGTTCAGAAATAATTTCTACACTATTACTTGCTGGTCCTAATGTGCTGACGATTTTTGTTTTTTTCATTACTAAACGCTCCTATTCATTTATTTAAAATAGCTTAATAAGCTTTTTTTACAAAATTACTGTTGCGTTTCATACTTCCTAAACTTAAAAGGAAATTTCCTTGTTCAAGTCGTATAAAGAAATATCTGGTTTGTGACGATTGTTTTCAAGCGTTTCGATGATATCTGCAGCAACCATCTGGTTGTTTTCGATACCGATGCACAATCCGCCTTTGCCTTGTTGAAGCAACTCAACTGCGTAAGCACCAAATTTACTTGCTAGAACGCGGTCTCTTGCGCTTGGTGATCCGCCACGAACAACGTGTCCTAAAATCGATACCCGCGTGTGGAAATCGCCATATTCAGATAATTTATCAGCAAATTCGTTTCCGCCCATCACGCCTTCTGCTAAGACGATCAAGCAGTGTTTCTTACCGCGGTCCCGTCCTTCACGAATTCGGTTCGCAACAACGGCCATATCAAAGTCATGTTCTGGGATGATGATCTCATCTGCCCCACCGGCAACTCCTGACCAAAGCGCAATGTCACCTGCACCACGACCCATTACTTCGATTACGAATGTCCGGACGTGAGAAGTTGCAGTGTCACGAATTCGGTCGATTGATTCCAATACTGTATTGATTGCTGTATCAAAACCGATAGTAAAGTCCGTCCCAGGAATATCATTGTCAATCGTTCCTGGAATACCGATCGCCGGAAAACCATGGCGTGTTAGAGCCATCGCACCATGATAAGAGCCGTCGCCACCAATAACGACCAACCCTTCAATACCGAATTTTTTCAGTTGTTCAATCCCTTTCAACTGACCTTCCTGTGTCGCAAATTCAGGATAGCGCGCAGAGTACAAGAATGTACCGCCTCGTTGGATCTTGTCACCTACATCTGCCACATCAAGACGGCGAATATCTCCAGCTACCAAACCAGCATAGCCGTAATTGATTCCATATACTTCCAGCCCATCAAAGATAGCCTTTCTTACAACTGCCCGAACCGCTGCGTTCATCCCCGGCGCATCGCCGCCACTGGTTAGAATTCCAATGCGTTTCATTATCCATTCACCTCATTAGTAGATTTGTTTAGGGAATTGGAACTCCCTTATTTGATACTTTTCAAGTAATAACCACGAGTAGTATTTTACCATTATTCCAGAGAAATGTCTTGAAATAGTGGGAAAAAGTTGAAAAAAGTGTAAGTAAAATTTAACGTTTTCGGAAAATTACTTGAAAACAACATTTTCCTCTCCCAACAAGTGCCCAAGCTTTCTTTCCACTTCTTCGTCTTTTTTTAGCCAGTTCTCTTCCGTCAGCAACACTTTTTTCCCGTTGCTTTCATAGAACAACACCACAGGAACCCGGCCTCGATGCTTTCTCAGCAACTGCGACAATTCTTGCAAATGGTTCGTCTCAACATCACGTGTGATCTTCAGATAACACGTTTGATCTGTTAGCTGTGCTTGCGCTTTTTCAGCTAGCTCTATTTTATCAGCAATCAGTTGTATTTCACCATTGTAACGACTTACTTCCACTTTTCCTTCAACATACAAGACGGCGTTTTCTGCAACGTCAGATCGTATGTGACGATACAATGTGGGAAAAACAGTGATTGAGACTTCTTTACTAGCATCTGTTCCTTCAAGAAACGCCATTTGCTCTCCTTTTTTTGTACGGATTTCTCGAATTTGACGCACATAAAATAGTATCCGGACACGTTCGTTGGGAACTAAGTCAGCGATTGCTATCGTCTGCTTCAACTGTTGCAGCTTCTGATATTGTTGGACAGGATGACCTGATAAATAAACCCCTAGATATTCTTCTTCCAACGCTAACTTTTGCTCTAAGTCATAATCAGCGACTTCGGCTTCTTTGAGAGCCATTGTCTCTAACAAATCGAGACTGCCGCCACTATAGGTGATATTTTGGATTTTCCCTTCTAATTGGATAAGTGCTTGCTTCCGATTAGTGACCAATTCATCAAACGCACCAATACTTAACAACGGACGGATATAATCTTCTTTCAGCCATTTGTTATTCTTTTGATGCAAGCGCAACAGGAATTGATCTAAGGAGGAGAATGTCCCATTCTCCTTTCGTTCATCTAAAATATCTTGAATCAGGTCTCTACGTATTCCTTTAACACTGCTAAAGCCAAAACGAATCTGTTTTTCCGATTGAAGATAGAAACTATAGCCACTCTTGTTGATGGACGGCGGTAAGATTGCTACACCATACCGAGTCGCTTCATTCAAATATTCTTTTAATTTACCTGGATTATTCCTAACCGAGTGCAATAATGCAGCAAAAAATGGTCCTGGATAATGTACCTTTAAATACGCCATTTGGAAGCCGATAAATGAGTAGGCAAACGCATGAGAACGATTGAACCCGTAATTGGCAAAACGCTCAATATAATCGTAAACTTCTTCTGCTTTCTCCGCGGAAAAATGGTTGGCTACGGCTCCTTCAACAAAATGGCGCCGTTCTTCATCTAGGACGTCTTTTTTCTTTTTGCTGATGGCTCGCCGCAAGATATCTGCTTGACCAAGAGAAAAGCCTGCCATTTTAGAAGCAACTTGCATGATTTGTTCTTGATAAACAATGATTCCATAAGTATTTTGTAAAATCGGCACTAAAGCAGCATCCGGATAAACGACTTTTTCCTGTCCTTTTTTCCGTCGAATAAACGTATCGATATTTTGCATAGGTCCTGGCCGATACAACGCATTAACGGCTGCGATATCTTCGATACTTTCAGGTCCAAGTTTTCGCAAAACATTTCTGATCCCCGCTGACTCAAACTGAAAGATCCCGGCAGTATCGCCTTGCTGAAATAGTCGCAGCACAGCTGGGTCATTTAAAGGAATAGCTTTCTGGGTAACTGTTTCATTTGTAACTCGCTTGATCCCTCTTAAAGTATTGTCAATAATTGAAAGATTCCGTAATCCTAAAAAATCCATTTTTAACAATCCCACTGTTTCCACATCATTCATTGTGAACTGAGTCAAGAGGATCTCATCACTTCCTTGTTGAAGGGGGACTAGATCCAAGAGATTCTTGTCGCTGATCACCACACCAGCTGCATGGGTGGAAACATGTCGAGGCAATCCTTCCAGTACCTTAGCCACTGCAAACATCGTTTCATTTCGTTCATTGAAGGTAGCCAGTTCTCGTAATTGATTGGATTGTTCATAAGCTAAAGCCAATGTCATTTTTAATGCGTTAGGAATGGCTTTTGACCAGCGATTGGCTTCGCTTTGTGACAAACCAAACACTCGTGAAACATCCCGCAGCACCATTTTGGCCGCCATCGTTCCAAAAGTAGCAATTTGCGCCATGTACTCCTGACCATATTTTTGACGGACATAATGCAAAATCTCATCACGTCTGTTATCAGGTATATCTAAATCGATATCGGGCATAGTATAGCGTTCGGGATTCAAGAAACGCTCAAACAGCAAGTCATATTCAATTGGATCGACATCGGTGATGGCTAATACGAAAGCTACTAATGAACCTGCTGCTGAGCCCCGCCCTGCGCCGGTAACAATTTCGTTCTTGTGAGCAAAATCCATCACATCCCAAATGATCAAAAAGTAATCGTCAAATCCCATTGTATGAATAACGGATAGTTCATAATCCAAACGCTGACGGTAAATATCTGTGACCTGCGTAATACGTTCAGACAACTTTTCAAAACACAGTTTTCTAAGAAAATCAGCCGCATTTTCCCCTTCTTCTAAAGGGAAATGCGGGAGCAAACGTTGATGGAGAGGAATCGTCAGAGTACATTCTTCTGCAATTCGCTGATTATTTACCAATGCTTCTGAATTTTCTCCAAATGCCTGAATCAGTTCCGCAGGCTGTTCTAAATAATACGTTTCGGAAGATTGTTCCTTCGCTTTACGAAAATCTTCGATCTGAGTACCGTTCTTAATATGTTCCATGACTTGAACAGCAAATAGTTCTGCTTGTTCCAATGCTGCTACGGGTTGATAAGCGCACAGCTCAAGACCATGCTGTTGAAACCACTCTCTTTCTGGCGTTGCCGCTGCTTTTTGAACACCCAGGAAAAGACTCTTTTGATCAAAACGAGCGACAAAGTCTGTCAATGCTCGAGAAAGCTGTGCCAAGTCTTCCGATTGATCTGGAGAGAAACCTTGCCCTTGCGGCAAAATACCAAACAGATCTGGTAACGTTAAGTATTCAGATAGATCCAAGTGACCGTTGATCATTTTCTCACTGGAAAGGCGCATCAATAATCGGTAGCCTGATAGATTCTTTGCAAAAAGATACAATGGAAAACGCATAGTGGACGTGCCAAACGTGCAATCGAATAATACACCAATCACAGGTTTGATTCCGGCATTTTGGCATTGCTGATAAAATTCTAAGGCTCCATATAACACATTGTGATCTGCCAGCCCCAAAACTTTATAACCAGCTTTTTTGGCAGCAGCAATATAACGAGGAATTTTGATCGTACTTTGAAGTAAGGAATACGCGCTTAAGGTTGTCAATTGATGATACATAGAAAATCCCTCCGAAAATGATAATTCCGTTTGTTTCTGCTTTATTTCTAATTTGAAAAGAATAAATGAAAATGTGAAAATCTTTACATTGAAATTTTTTGTGATAAACTAAAGTCGAAAAGCAAGATACGCAGAAAAGAGGTGTCGTCATGCGCTACTTAGCAACATTATTTTGGACATTTATCTTAGGCCAAGTTGTCGGCTATCTAGGCAGCTCACTAGCGGGAGCTACTTATGATTTCCAATTGACCTCAATCATCTCTTTGGTAGCAGGTGTACTAATTATCCTTCTTGGTTTGATTGCACCTTCGCCAAAAAAGACAAGTCATTAATAGAAGAAAAACCAGTTACCTTCATTGTAACTGGTTTTTTTTTCTTTTCAACTGAGATCGTGCTTATGAAAATTTTTACGGAAATTAAATGTAGAAAGACAAATATTCAAAAAGACAAACGCACTGGTTACCCAAAACACGGCTGGGTAGCCAAAACTATGGGCAACGGTTGAACCGACCATTGGACCAAGCACTTGTCCAAAGTTAGAAAACATTTGGTTGTAACTATAAATTCGACTAACACCTTCCATTGGGGTGATTTTACTGATCAACGTATTGATCGATGGCATTAACGCACCAGTAGAGAAGCCCAAAAGAAAGCGTAGAACGCCCAATTGGAATGGTGACGTAACAAAGCCCATTGGAATAAAGCAAAGGAATGAAAGCAGTAGTCCTCCTAATAACACTTTATGATTTCCGTAGCGGTCCCCTACTTTACCTAATATTGGCGAAGAAATAATAGCTGAAACACCGGCAATCGATACGATCAACCCGCTGACAAATAAAAGGTTTCCTGTATTGCCGCTTAGATCACGGATATATAAAGTCAAAATTGGACTAATACTTGTTACACCAAGTTGCAGGATCAATGAAGTAATAAATAAGCCAATCAATAGTTGTAGGTTTTTGATTTGTCCAAAAATTTCTTTGACAGATAGAAGGTCCCTTTTTTCAACAGGTGCGAAATCTTCTTGAACCAAAAAGATCGTTAGCAGCAATGTGATCAAAAGAACGACCCCTGTGATGATAAATACATTCTTCATACCAAACCACTGTGCTAAAGCACCACCCATAGAAGGCCCGATCAAGTTTCCGGCGATAGCTCCGGTTGCTAATGTTCCTAGTGCCCAGCCGCTCTTTTCTTTCGGGGCTTGAGAAGCAATCAATGCTGTCGCATTTGGAATATAACCCGAAAGGATCCCCGTAAAGAAGCGCATAATCAATAGCCAGTAGACATTCGGTACAAAGGCTAATGAGCCCATGGTGACTGTCATACCAGCAGCCGCCCGAATCATCATCAATCTGCGACCTTTCTGATCTGCTAAATTTCCCCAAACCGGCGCAATGATTGCAGCTGCAAACGCAGTCACTGAGATTGCCAGACCTGAAAACAGCTCGATTTGGCTTTTTGGCGCCCCCAACTCTTCAATATATAGCGGAATAAACGGCATAACTAAACTAAAACTTGCACCAGTAAAAAAACAGCCAATCCAAGAAATTAGGAGATTTCGTTTCCAATCAATTTTCATGTCAAAACCCTCTTTCTCTTAAACTATACCGCATTTTTTAAAATAGTAAAATTAAAAAAGACAGAAGATTGTGTGATCTGTCTGCAAAATAAAACTATCCCCACTACAACTGATTTCGCCTTCTTTGTTCTTTACAGCCCACATAAAGCAGCTCATCGACCAAAGAAAGAATCCGTTATAGTTTGGATAGTTCATTGTCAAAAGCACGACCAGAAATCAGTGCTCTTTATTGATTGGTACTAGCTGATCACAGCTAAAATAATGAAGTTCAAAATAAAGAGAATATTTACGACCCACAAAATTGGAGATACTTCGCGGAATTTTCCTTTTACGACTTTAACGATTGCGTAAAAGATAAAACCAGCTGCGATTCCATAAGAAATGCTGTAACAAAGTCCCATAAAGATCGAAGCAAAGAATGCTGGAACTGCTTCTTCAAGATCCGACCAATTGATATCCGCAAATGAAGCGAGCATCATCACACCGACTAAAATCAATGCCGGCGCTGTTGCTTGAGCAGGGACCACGGAAATCAATGGTGAAAAGAAACTACTAATGGCAAACAAAGCTGCTACTACCACTGAAGTCAATCCTGTTCGTCCCCCAGCACCGATCCCGGCAGCTGATTCAACATAAGTAGTGGTATTAGATGTTCCAAAGATCGCACCGATCGAAGTTGCAATTGCATCGGCAAAAAGGGCTTTGTCCATCTTTGTATTGAACCCTTTACTATCTTCCAACGCTTCTTCGTCTTTTTGAGAAAAGATTCCAGTACGGCGCCCTGTTCCAATAAATGTGCCGATAGTATCAAATGTATCTGAAAGACTAAAGGCAATAATCGTCATGATCACTTGAGGAATTTTAGCAGAATCACTAAACAATGAACCCATTCCCTCTGGGCCAAACGTAGCGCCAAAAGTTGTTCCAAGTTCATTAATTGAACTTCCCAAAGAGTTTCCTTGCCAATCAATCGTGCTTAAATCGACCACACCCATCAAAATACCAATGATCGTTGTCCCTAAGATACCGATAATAATTGCTCCTCGGACGTTTTTAACCACTAATAACGTTGTTAAAACCAAGCCAATGATTGCCAAGATAACTGGTGCATTATTAAAGTTAGCGAGTGCCGGCACGATGCCTCCATTAAATGAAGCACTAACAATCGTATCACCATCAACAGTTGATCCAGTAACTGCTGCAGTATCCGCGCTGAAACTTAATAGATTGGCATTTTTCAACCCAACGTAAGCAACGAAGATCCCAATCCCACCACCGATGGCATGTTGCATGCTCTCTGGAATGGCATGAATAATCAATTTACGAATTTTAGTGATCGTGATCAAAATATTGATCACACCACAGATAAAGACCATAGCTAATGCTTGTTGCCAAGAATAGCCTAACCCAAAGACAACTGTAAAGGTAAAGAAGGCATTCAATCCCATTCCTGGTGCTTGCGCATACGGTACGTTTGCAAAGAGACCCATGACCAGCGTTCCAATGACAGAGGCAATGATGGTTGCCAGAAAGACTGCTTGAAAAGGCATACCAGATGCGGAAAGAATCGAAGGATTAACAAAAAGAATGTAGCTCATTGCAAAGAAGGTGGTTACCCCAGCCATCACTTCTGTTGAAACAGTTGTTTTATTTTCTTTTAATTTGAAAAACTTTTCCATGTAAATCGTTCACTCCTACAAGATTAGTTAGTGTTTCTGAAAAGAAAAGAATAATTGCACTTTCCATCGAACAATTACAAATTATAGGCGAATCCCCCCTATTCCACAATAAAAAAATTAACAAAAACCAAATATTTTATCCGAACGTTCGTGTTTTATCGAGAAGCTGATTTTTTCCAGAAACTTACCATCCCCCTTTCATCTCTTGTGAAATCAGTAAAATGTGTTACACTTAAACAACTAGAAAAAGAGAATGGAGCGAGTTGAGTGAACAAAAAATTAATTGCCATCGATCTAGACGGCACTACTTTAAATACAGAGTCCCAAATTTCAAAGCGGACATTTGATGTTTTGACACGAGCAACGAAAGCTGGACATTATGTGACCATCGCAACCGGTCGTCCTTTTCGAATGAGTGATCAGTTTTATCGTCAATTAGCCCTAAAAACACCTATGATCAATTTTAATGGAGGTTTGGTACACAAACCTCGTCAAGTATGGGCAAATGAAACAGAATTCTCTGTGTCAAAAGAAATCGCTTTTGAACTAATGGCTCAAAAAGAGAACCTGAACTTAGATTTTGTTGCTGCAGAAAATCGGGAAACCTTTTTTATCGATCAACTTGAAGGCTTTGATCAGCGTTTCTTTTCTTCCGATAGTATTACTGAAGAAAACTTATTGAAGAACATGAAATCTGATCCGACTTCTTTATTGGTCAAAACACAAAATGAATTCGCTGAGTCTGTTGCTCTACGAATCAACGATCAA
The DNA here is from genome assembly GCF_051909435.1 of Enterococcus sp. 125944. NCBI lineage: Bacteria > Bacillati > Bacillota > Bacilli > Lactobacillales > Enterococcaceae > Enterococcus > Enterococcus sp. 125944. The sequence goes on from NZ_JBQASY010000015.1 coordinate 15,919, forward strand.
TTCAATGACACGGTTGATGTCCGTACATGGGGCGGTCCTCATGCAATTTTGGAGATTGTTCCAAAAGGGGTCCATAAAGCATTAGGTCTATCAGTGATTTCCGATTATCTGAAGATTGATCCCAAAAATATTATTGCCTTTGGCGATGAACACAATGATCTAGAAATGTTGGAATATGCCGGCTGGGGTGTGGCTATGGCAAATGGAACCGCACAATTAAAATCTATTGCCAATGATGTAACGGATAAAACCAATGCCGAGGACGGCTTAGCTGACTACTTGGAAAATTTATTAGCCCTATAAAAAGACAAAAAGAAACACGAGGATTCGATGTCTCTCCTCTCCAAAGTCTGTATGAAAATGGACTTTAGAGGGACTACATCTGTCCTCGTGTTTTTAAATTGTTTCGTAAATGATTGTTTCTGCCTTAGGAATTTTTTCATCAATGAAGAATACTTTATACCAGGTCAAGAAAGTGTAGATCGTCCAGATTTTCCGTTGAAGTCCTTGTTTACCGGCGCGATGATCAGCCAATAATTGCAAAATCTTTTCTTGGTCAAAGAATTTTGCAGCAAAATCCTCTGTAAATAGTTCTTTGACGGTTTTGTAACCAGTCCCTTCTTTCAGCCATGCCCGAATAGGGACCGGAAAACCTAATTTTTCCCGATTGGCCCATTCTGTTGGGAGGTGACGATTTGCTGCTTGACGAAAGACATCTTTCGTATTGTACTGATTGATCAAATATTTTGTCGGAATCGTCTGTGCTACTTTCATGACTTCAATATCAAGTAATGGCACCCGTAATTCCAAAGAACTAGCCATTGACATCTTATCTGCTTTTAATAAGATGTCTTTGGGCATCCATTGATGAACATCCAAATACTGCATTTTGTTGACTTCTTCATCAAGATCTTTGACTTTTTCATAGTATGGTGCGACGATTTCCGCCACTGATGGACCACTAGTATAGTCTGGATGCAATATCTCAGTGGCTTCTTGCTCTTCAAAGACCAGTGCTTGCCCGATAAAGAAATCTTTTGCAGGTGCGGTGGCTTCATAGAGATGAATTCGTCCATGGAAGTTTCTCATATTACCAATTGTCCGGCCTAATTTGAATCGAATATTCTTAGGTAATTTTTTCAATCCTTGAGCAAATACACGAATCATCTTGGAGTTCGTATGCCAACCATAAGCAGCATAGCCGGCAAATAATTCATCTGCGCCTTCACCAGATTGTACAACACGAACATGTTGCGAGGCGAGATTAGCTAAAAAGTAGAGCGGGACACAACTCGGATTGGAGTCGGGCTCATCCAAATGATACTGGATCAGTGGAAAAGCGTTGAAGGACATCTCGCCATCAATCACCGCTGCTGTATTGTTCAATCCCAGCATCTTGGTCAATTTTCTAGCTTCAATTGCTTCATTATAGGTCTTGTCATCGAATCCAATTGAGAAAGAATGATCTGGACGCAGAACAGCGGCAACATAACTTGAGTCGACACCGCTTGATAAAAATGACCCTACTTCTACATCACTGATTTTGTGTGCAGCAATCGATTCTTGAACGGTATCATCGATTTTTTGGACCCAATCTTCTTTGCTATAGTTTTCTTTATGACTGTAGTCTGCATCCCAATATTCATGAATGTCCATGACGCCATTTTTATAAGTAAAATAGTGACCTTCTTGTAAGCGATAAACGCCTTTAAAGAATGTTTCGCCATTTAGTGGCGAATATTGAAAAGTCAAATAGGGTTTTAAGGCATCCTTATTCAATTCTTTTTCAAAATCTGGATGTGGTAAAAAACTCTTGATTTCTGAACCAAACATGAATGTACCATTCATTTCCGCGTAATAATAAGGTTTGATTCCGAAATGATCTCTTGCCCCAAAGAGTTCTTGCTTTTCGCGATCCCAAATGGCAAAAGCAAACATGCCGCGAACTCTTTGCAATAAATCAGTTCCCCACTCTTCATACCCATGAAGAAGAACCTCAGTATCTGCATGAGTCGTAAAGACATGTCCAGCTTGGATCAATTCTTCTCTTAAAGATTGAAAGTTATAGATTTCACCATTAAAAATGATTACTTTCGTTCCATCTTCATTATAAATAGGCTGCGTACCGCCTTCTAAGTCAATAATCGATAAACGCCGAAAGCCAAGAGCAACTTGGTCATCAATGAATTTTCCAGAACTATTAGGACCGCGATGAATGATTCGATCCATCATCTGTTCAATGATTTCGGCTTTTTGGTCTTTAGTATTAACGAAACCTACAATTCCGCACATATTTTCACATCCATTTTCATTTTCCTTTTTCATTTTCCCTGAAACAAATCTTATCTTACCATAAATTGAGTAAAATTAAATTTAAAAAAAATATAATAAATTAAATATTTAACCCAACAAAAAGAGTTTTTCAAGCAAAACCGCTTCATACCGCTTTTTACTCAGACACTAGAGGAGCTTCCTTACAAATTTGTTATTTGATTTTTTTAGATAACTTCTGTTCTCCTTAATAAATTTTTAGTAAACTTCCTCTACCATTCAGTTATTATTGGACAGACGCCAAGCAACGTGTTATTCTGATCATGGAATTTCGTTATCAACTTAACCGTTGCCTTTCGTTACGAATAACACTGAAAGGAGAATGACTATGACATTCTATAACACAGAACTACAATATCGAGTTACTCTAGATACAAAACTGAACCTTTTTATCGTTTTTGATAAAAAAGATGCTAACCGTTTTGCAACTGGTGTGACGATCGAACAAGCTGTACAAGAATTGACTAAAACTGCATAAGGAGTTCATCCAAATGAAGGATACCGATTCGTACTGAAAGCACCTCGCTAAGACTAATAGCAGGTGCTTTCTTGTTTTGTTATGAAATTAAACAGCTACTCCAACTGCTTTTCCTCTTCTGGCTCTTTCTTTTGTCCACTCTGCTGTTCATCCAACTGCATGATCTCATCTACTGATTCATCCTTCAAAAAAACGGATAGTCCCTTAACAGCTAATTTCGTTTGGCGCATGACATAATCTTTTTCAAACTCAGCCATTTTATCACCTTCTGCTTTCTTGTTCTCTTTCTTCTAGTTTAATCGATTTCGTTCAAAAAAAGAAGCAATGGCATGACATTATCAAAACTCGTTTCCTAAGCTCTCACTGCTGCCTAAATCAACTCATTAATTAAATTTTATGAGTCGTGTACGATGCTTTTCTCATACCTCGGGCCCCTCCTCCCCATGTCTTTACTTACAAAACAAAAAAAGCCTATCACCAAGGATAGGCCAAACGCTTCAAAGCGTTAATGTAAGGAGAGTACAGGATTTGAACCTGCGCGCCGGGATGAACCGGGTCGGCGGATTTCGAGTCCGCTGCATTACCACTCTGCCAACTCTCCATAACGTTTATTTTCTACTTTTTTCAGAAAAAGTCAAGAAAAAATCTGCAATCCATCCGAAAAAATGGTTGCAGATTCGTTATTATTGAAAGATAAAAATGTCTGTTCTATCTAAAATCCCAGTGATCGTTTCCTCGATCACCTTAATGATTTGTTCCTCCGTTGGCGTAATGATTCCAGCTGACATCAATGAAGCAATGCCGGTAACAACGATCCAAGCACCATTGTGCAAGGCTGTAATCGCTTCTTCCGATAGATCCGCATACTTTGGTTCGGACTTGATCAATTTTTTGAAATAATCAGACGAAAAATCGTGCATCAATTTCCCTCCGCCATAGTCATCTACGAAAAGAGCAATATACAAGTTGTGTTTTTCTTGTGCGAAGTGAATGTAGTTTAATCCTAAATCAATGACTTTATCACCAGTCCGTTCAACAGGAAATACGTTTTCTGAAAGATCTTTGAAGACCGCTTCAACTAAAGTGTTTTTCAAATCCTGCATGTTTTCAAATTCCAAATAAATCGGTTGTGTTGAAATCCCCATTTGCTTTGCTATATTTCGGGCGGTAAAGTTGCCAAATCCTTCTTTATTGATCAACTCATACGCGGCCTTCAAAATATGTTCTCTTGTATAGACCTTTCTTCGCATCAATAAATCCCCCTTTTCCTTTATCTAATTGTAACCGAGATTTTCCAAATTGAAAAACAATATACTCATTTCGTTATCTTATAACTGTCTGAATTGTTCTACAATTATATCCACACCGCTATTTGTGAAGTTTTTTACCAATTTAAATAAAATGGTTGCTTTCAAAAAATAAGATATTTTCTTTATTATTAGTTATTTAACTCACCGGATACTTCTCTTGTTGAATTGGAATGAAAAAGGTAAACTAAAGGAGGATTACTTTTCAAGATAGAGAGGCGTTAAAATGCAAGAAACAAATGAGTTATTGTTAGAAACTTGCCTCTTGGCAGGAAAAATCATGATGGAGAATGGTTCCGAAGTTTATCGAGTCGAAGATACCATGAATCGTATCGCTGCTAACGCTGGCGAAGCCAATAGTATCAGTTATGTGACCGCTACAGGCATCTTTATGGGATTACGAAGCAGTCACTACGCTCAAGTTGAAAATGTTCATGATCGTGTGATCAATTTGGAGAAAATAGTGGCCGTCAATCGGCTTTCCCGGTCGTTCGCAGAAAAACAGATCACATTACCGCAGTTGTATGCATCTCTTAAAGAGATCAATCAAGTCACACCAAGCTTTCCTCTCTGGTTACAAGTATTGAGTGCTGGAGTGGTCAGCAGTACATTAATGATTATTTTTGGCGGCAATTGGTCTGATTTCATTGTTACTTTTTTCATTGGCAGCATCGGGTTCATTACAGGTCTCTGGGTGAAAAAAGCGATTGATATCCGCTTTTTGGATATGTTCGTCGCCTCTTTAGTGATTGGCTGCTTAGCGATCCTATCTGTTCGCGGGGGTTTGGCGGGAAATGTTGACAACCTGATCATTGGTGCCGTGATGCCGTTAGTTCCTGGAGTGGCCATCACAAATTCATTTCGTGATATTCTAGCTGGCCATCTGATCAGTGGAACTGCGCGAGGAACTGAAGCTATCTTTACTGCAGCCGCAATCGGCGTAGGAATCGCTACAGTCTTCACCTTGTTTGGAGGGTTATCATGACCATTTTGATTCATGTCTGTTTTAGTTTTTTAAGTACCGTCACCTTTGGCATATTAACAAATATACCTAAACGTGCATTGATTGCAACCGGGATCGCTGGAACTGTTGGATGGATGATTTATTGGCAGCTGCATGAAATGGGTCATGGCATTGGTAGTGCCAATTTTTATGCTGCCTTTGCGGTTGGCTGTGTCAGCATCTTTTTTTCACGACGCAAGAAAATGCCCATGATCATCTTCAATATTCCTAGTTTAGTTCCCTTGGTCCCCGGTGGTCCGGCTTATAAAGCTGTTCGTGAATTTGCCTTGGGAGATAACCTTTTGGGATTAGAGAACCTCATGATTGTTTTGATCACTGCAGGAGCAATCGCGGGCGGGTTTATGATGACGAGTGTCGTTGAAAAGACCATCGCAAGTTGGCAAAACAAACGAAGAGCACGACTTGATAAAGAGGAGACAACTAGGAAATAAATATAAAAAATGAAAGCAATAACTAGAGATGAAAACAACTTGCCTATCGATCACTCGTGATAATTTGTACATGAATTGCTAAATTTTTCTTATTTCAGACTTTAGTACAATGCCTTCTTGCTATTCTTCTTTTATAATAAGGGTATCAAATCTTACAAATTTGTTTGACGAATGTCATTTATTTTGCTGGATTTTTCTAATTACACCACGTATAGTGGAATTAGAAACGAATAAAGGAGATGAAAGTCTGTGAGTATCGCCACTTCTCGTCGTATCATTAATACGATATCAATTATAGGATTAGGGCTATCTATTGCCTTAACGATTTACTTCATTAATCTAGGTGTCTTTAAAGATATTAATGCACTGCGTGGTTTGGTAGGCAACTCTGTTATTTTGGGACCAATCATCTTCATGCTGCTACAAATTTTACAAGTTGTAATTCCGATCATTCCTGGTGGGATATCCAGTGCGGCTGGCGTCTTGATTTTTGGACCATATCTTGGATTTGTCTACAATTATGTTGGCATTAGTATTGGTTCAGTGATCATCTTCTTGCTTGGCAGAAGATATGGTAAACCATTTATCCTCAGTATGATCAGTGATAAAACATATGATAAATATATTGGCTGGTTGGATAACCAAAGTCGATTTGAAAAACTCTTTGCACTTGCTATCTTTTTACCGGTAGCCCCGGATGATGCCTTGTGTTTGATGGCTGGACTAACGAATATTTCAGTCAAGAAATTCACTTTGATCATTTTATTGGCAAAACCATTATCGATTTTCTTATATAGTATGGCATTGATTTATGGCGGTACGTTTTTAACAGGGCTATTAGGCGGCTAAGTGCCGGGCTTAATAGTAAAAATAAATACAGGAAATTCCCGAACTATAGATGGTGGTCATTCCTTTCATTACAGGAATCAAACACGATAGTTCGGTTTTTTATAGTCTAGAGTTAGGATGAACAACATGAAATATCTAAAAAATAGTTTGATCAACACTTGGGATTTTCTAAAGGCAAGCGATGCTTATTTTCGAGATGTTCTGCTAATGCATGGTTTCTTGCTTTTTTTGGTTATCCCACTGCTTTCTTCTTCAACAAAATTTATCCTGCGTCGTGGGGGATTAGCCTATTTATCTTTCGACAATATAGGTAGTATTTTTACAGAGCATCCAATGGTTCTATTCTCGCTCTCTCTAATCTTGTTGTTGATTTTATTAGCAGTTTTTTTTGAGTTTACATTCCTGCTGCTGAGCGTCTATTTCATCAAGAAAAAGCAGCCGGTCCGATTGCGACAGCTGTTGCGAATGACATTTTTACAAATTCGCAAATTACGCCCCATGACCTTTTTGTTTTTCTTGTTTTATTTCTTTTTGATTTTGCCAATTGGCGGGCTAAGTTTTAACTCAGATTTGCTCTCTAAAGTGAAAATCCCTGCTTTTATCATGGATTTCATCTTTACGAATCGTGTATTGATTATCGGAGCCGTGGTTCTTGGCTACTTACTTTTGATTTATCTAGGGATTCGTGTGATTTTTGCTTTACCAGAAATGATCTTACGTGACCTTCCTTTTCGACAGGCCATTCGAGAAAGTTTGCAGACAACGAAACGCCGTTTCTTTGCGATTGTTGGCCAATTTGTCTTTATTGGCGGCGCGATCTTATTCATTTCAACAGTAGGATTTACTTTTTTGATTATCCTGCAAGCGATCATTGAAGAACTTTTCGCTGACTATGCGCTGTATTCAGCAGTCTTCATTATGACGCTCCTTCAACTCGTTTTGTTGTTGAATATCATTTTGTCTACCGTTGCCATCTTCTATATCATTGTTGATTTTATGGACGATGAAGGTTTCTTACCTGAGATACCACAATGGTTCAGTGAAGAACCATTGCCAGCAAGAAATTTTCAACGACTAAAAGCCTCTTTGATTACTGTAGTAGCCGTCTTCTTCGGCGTAGGAGTAAGTTTATACAACATGAATTATCTGACCTCTGCCGCTAATACTCGACCATTGACGATCTCGCATCGCGGCGTCAGCAATGGTCAAGGCGTTCAAAATTCATTAGAAGCACTGCGCTTCACTAGTGAGAACTACCATCCTGATTACGTTGAAATGGATGTTCAACAAACTAGCGATGGTCATTTCATTGTTTATCACGATTTTTCATTTAAAGCGTTGACTGGCTTCAATCAGAAACCGGAGCAATCAACTTTGGCACAAGCACAAAAATTAACCGTCTCTGAAAATGGACAAACGGCTCCGATTGCTACATTTGATGACTATTTATCCTTAGCGAATTCGTTGAATCAGAAATTGCTAGTAGAAATCAAGACACAACGAAAAGATACGACAACATTAGTCCATTCATTCCTTGAACGCTACCGTGAAAATCTAGCCGAACATGAACATATTCTACAAAGCTTGACCTATAATGTAGTGGAAGAATTGAAACAAGAGGCTCCGGAACTAACTGCTGGGTATATCATGCCCTTCAACATCGTTGGCCCTCCATTAACAAGTGCTGATTTTTTAACGATGGAATATAGTACGATCAACCGCAACTTTGTTTCATCTGCCAAAACGGATCATAAAGATGTCTTTGTCTGGACTCCAAATGATGATGCCGAGATCAGTCGGATGCAGTTCTACGGTGTGGACGGCATCATTACCGATCGGATGGATATTTTGAACCAAACCCTCAGTGAGTCCACCGATGAAATGACTTACTCAGATAAGCTACTGAACTTTGTGATCGGCGTCGGCTAATTCACGCCAGCTAAAAAGACTGGACTCTAGTCAATAAAGATGAATCAGTGCCTACAAGCTGACTTTTCAGCATGCTGGCATAATACATTTTTATTAGCGAGTTCCAGTCTTGTTTTTATTAAGCCACAGCCACTGCGGTAATCTTATCAAATTTTACCAACATCCGCTGATTGCACTCCAATACAATGGATTGATCCTCCATCTCATAATCGGTCACTTTCACAAGAGCCGTATGCTCATACAGCTTCTCAATTACGCCGACTAGCGATTTTTTTGCCCCAACAGGTTGACACACATAGGCATTTCCAATTTCAACATCTAGCATCTTACCACCTCAGAACTTCTTTTCTAAAAATATAATAACAAAAATACCGATTTATGCAAGCGCTTTTATAATAAATTTGGCACCTCTTATTTCCGCAGACAAGATGACAAAATCGTTCGCTTCTTATGACTGGTGTGTTCGTGCATCTTCCAGAAAGTCCTAGTAACATAAAGGAAAGGAGATGAACAGAATGCCAGTAATCCAAACATGTATTTTTGGTCTCTTGACAGTCGCATTATTGATTGGTTTAAAGGAAAATCGTTGATGACTCCTTGATTGGTTAACTGTTCCTAAAGACCACAAATCAATGTCCTATTGTGACGGTCATTTTATGGTTAAATGAATAAGCGTCCTTATTCTGAACCATCCGCTTATGTAAATGAAAAACCAGCCCTCAGAAGAATGATCGGAGGACTGGTTCTTTTTAGTTAGAACGATAAATTATAGACGTTCGTTCAATTCTTTTGCAAGCTCTTCGAAGCCTGGTTTGCCAAGCAATGCGAACATGTTTTTCTTATAAGCTTCCACGCCAGGTTGGTCAAATGGATTCACACCATTCAAGTAACCAGAAATACCTACAGCGATTTCGAAGAAATACATTGTATAACCTAATGTGTAGGCATCCATCGTTGGGATCTTAACCAATAAGTTTGGTACATCGCCATCTGTGTGAGCCAATAACGTTCCTTCGAAGGCTTTGGTATTTACAAAATCAACTTCTTTTCCTTGTAAGTAGCCAAGTCCATCAAGGTCAGCTTCTTGCGTAGGAATTGTGATTGATTTACGTGGTTTTTCAACTTTAACAACAGTTTCAAAGATGTTGCGGCGGCCTTCTTGGATATATTGACCCAATGAATGCAAATCAGTTGAGAAGTTAGCACTTGAAGGGTAAATTCCCTTTTGGTCTTTTCCTTCTGATTCTCCAAATAATTGTTTCCACCATTCAGAGAAGTATTGCATTCCTGGTTCATAATTGATCAGCAATTCGGTTACTTTTCCTTTGCGGTAAAGGATGTTACGCATTGCTGCATATTGATACGCTTCATTTTTTTCAAGGTCATCACTGGCATATGCTTCACTAGCGTCTGCTGCACCTTGCATCAAAGCATCGATATCCGCACCGCTAGCAGCGATTGGCAATAGACCTACAGCTGTCAAGACAGAGAAACGTCCGCCAACATCATCAGGAATTACGAATGTTTCCCAATTTTCAGCATCTGCTTCAACTTTAACGGCACCTTTTGCTTTATCTGTCGTTGCATAGATACGTTTGTTTGCTTCTTCTTTGCCATATTTTTCGATCAAGCGTTCTTTGAAGACACGGAATGCGATCGCAGGTTCTGTCGTCGTTCCTGACTTAGAAATGACATTGACAGAGAAATCACGATCACCGATGATTTCGATCAAATCAGCTAAATAAGTCGAAGAAATTGAGTTTCCGGCAAAAAAGATTTGTGGTGCTTTCCGTTCATCTGATGAAAGCAAGTTATAGAATGAATGGTTTAAGAAATCAATCGCAGCTTTTGCCCCTAAATAAGAACCACCGATACCGATAACAACTAATACTTCTGAGTCCGATTGGATTTTTTCTGCTGCTTTTTTGATTCGTGCAAATTCTTCTTTATCATAATTTTTAGGCAAGTCGATCCAGCCTAAAAAGTCGTTACCTGCACCAGTACCTTCACGTAAGAGTTTATCTGCTGCTGTAACTTGACTTTGCATGTAGCTTAATTCGTATTCATTCACGAATGGTGCTACTTTTGAATAGTCAAATTTGATGTGTGACATGATTTGTCCTCCTTGAAAAAAATTAGTTTTTCATACAAGTACTACTTTACGTTTTTTTTGAACTTTTTTCAAGTAATTCCTTATTATATCGCCTATCTGGCAGAGTTAGACAAGTCCTTGAGAAAACATTGCTTTAGCAACTTTTTCAAATCCAGCCACATTTGCTCCTAGCATGAAATTATTTTTTTGATCAAATTCTTCTGCAGTGTCACGGCAAGCATCATAAATATTCTTCATGATCTCATCCAATTTTTGATCGACTTCTGCCTGCTCCCACTGCAAACGTTGTGAGTTTTGACTCATTTCTAAAGCAGAAACCGCTACGCCACCCGCATTAGCCGCTTTCCCAGGACAATAGTAGATTCCTTGCGCAATAAAATATTCTGCCGCTTCAAGAGAGCTTGGCATATTGGCACCTTCAGAAACAATCCGGACACCATTCGCTTTTGCCCGTTTGGCTTGTTCTAGATTGATTTCATTTTGAGTCGCACAAGGGAAGGCTAATTCCGCTTGAACATCGAAGTCCCAGACAGAAGCGCCTTCATGGTACTCTGCTGAGGGGCGTGCGTTGGCATATGCTGTCAAACGTTCCCGTTTCACTTCTTTGATTTCTTTCAATAATGCCAGATCGATACCTTCTTTGTCATAAATGAAGCCAGAAGAATCAGAGCAAGTGATGGCTTTTGCGCCCAACTCATGCAATTTTTCAATCGCATAAATGGCTACATTGCCGCTTCCAGATACAATTGCCTGTTTCCCTTGGAAGTTTTCCTTTAAATCTTTCAACAGATGCTTAACAAAATAGACTGCCCCGTAACCGGTAGCTTCCGTCCGATTTTTACTTCCCCAAAAGTCCAATGGTTTTCCTGTAAGGACACCAGCATCATATTGTTTCAGACGTTTGTAAGCCCCAAAGAGATAGCCAATTTCACGGCCACCAACACCAATGTCCCCCGCAGGCACATCTAAGTCAGGGCCGATATGTTTTGCTAATTCCGTCATGAAACTTTGACAAAAACGCATGACTTCTCCATCTGATTTCCCTTTTGGATCAAAGTCACTTCCGCCTTTGCCGCCACCAATCGGTAATCCAGTCAAACTGTTCTTGAAAATCTGCTCAAAAGCCAAAAATTTCAAGATACTTAAGTTGACGCTGGGATGAAAACGCAGGCCGCCTTTGTAAGGCCCTAATGCAGAATTAAATTGGATCCGATAACCGCGGTTGACTTGCCAATTGCCTTGGTCATCTTGCCATGGCACACGAAATTGAATAAATCGCTCTGGTTCTGTTAATAAATCAACCAAATTCGATTCAATGTATTCTGGATGTTTTTCTAAGAAAGGAATGATTGTTGGTAAAAATTCATCTATCGCTTGTAAAAATTCCGTTTGGTTCTGATCTTTTTCGTGCAGTTTCTCTTGGATCGCTTTTACATACTCTGAAGCATTTGTCATCAGGCATTACCTCCTTTAGTTAAATTCTATTTTATAGAAAATTTCAGAAATTGCATCTATTTTTTACGAAATTGTCAGAATTTTTTTTCGATTCATTGAACAAACAGCTTTCTCCCCGCTTGTTCCTGCAATATGGTACAATCCACAAAGAGGTGAAGGAAGATGAAGAAATCCTATGATGTGATCGTGATTGGTGCTGGGACCAGTGGCATGATGGCCGCTATTTCAGCAGCCGAAAACGGTGCAGACGTATTACTTATAGAAAAAAATAAAAAAGTTGGCAAAAAATTGCTTATGACCGGCGGCGGTCGTTGTAACGTGACCAATCATCGCTCTGTCGATGATTTGATCGCCCATATTCCCGGCAACGGAAAATTTTTATATAGTACATTCTCGCAATTCAATAATTTCGATGTGATGACCTTTTTTGAATCCCATGGTGTCCCTCTGAAAGAAGAAGATCACGGACGGATGTTTCCTGTCACAGACAAATCGAAAACGATCGTTGAAGGCTTATTACAGGCGCTCCATGAGAAACAAGTCACTTTATTGACCAATACAGGCGTCACTAAATTACTTCATGATGGGACTCAGATCCAAGGCGTTCGAACAGAATTCGAAGAATTTACTGCGCCCTGTGTGATCCTGACGACTGGTGGTCGAACTTACCCTTCGACTGGAGCAACTGGAGACGGCTACAAAATGGCCAAAAAAGTAGGGCATACCATCACACCGCTTTATCCTACCGAGTCTCCCCTCATATCAGAGGAGACATTTATCAAAGAACGCACACTGCAAGGGATCTCTTTACAAGATATTGCTTTATCTGTTTTGGATTCTACAGGAAAAACCGTTGTCTCTCATACCATGGATCTCTTGTTCACGCATTTCGGGCTTTCGGGTCCAGCTGCACTGCGCTGTTCTTCTTTTGTCAATCAAGAATTGAAAAGTCATACACCTGTCACAGTGATGCTGGATTGTTTTCCAGAAAAAACAGCGAATGAATTGGTGAATGAGCTAACAGTGGCAGCCCATTCGAAGAAAAAATTAGTCAATGCACTGAGCGGCATCTTGCCGGAACGTCTGCTAGAGTTCTTTATCCATCGACTGGCACTTTCTGATCTGGTGGCTGAGCAAACAACTGAAGACCAGCTACAGGCTTTAGCAGCTATCATGAAAGGCTTTTCTGTCACAATTTCTAAAACATTTCCGCTGGAAAAATCTTTTGTGACGGGTGGAGGGATTCATTTAAAAGAAGTGAATCCCAAGACAATGGAAAGTAAGTGCATCAATGGCCTTTATTTCGGCGGCGAATTACTCGATATCAACGGTTATACCGGTGGATTCAATATCACTGCTGCCTTTTGTACTGGTCATGTCGCCGGCAAGCATGCGGCAGAAATGGCGAGCTATTTCCACTATTCACAAGGGTAGCCTTTATTCTCTTAACGATCTGACACAATGAAATACAAGAAATTTCGAATCTTTCGCAGACTTGCATCTGAGTAAAGTTGCTGTCACATCCCATTGCTAGCGGGGTAGTGACAAAGCTTCGTTTTTTTGTTTGCATTTCTAGAAATTGCTTATTAGTTGGCGATTTTTGTGAGAAGGCGTAGACTGAAAGAGAACTTAAAGGAGGCTGGACAAATGAAACGTATTTCAAGAGGCAAATTTGAAAAAATGCAGAAACTTTCAAATGAAGATGGGGTGATTGCGGCATTGGCCATTGATCAGCGAGGATCAATGAAAAAAATGATGAAAGCTGCCACAGGGCCCGATAATTTCAAAATGGAACAAATTTATGACTTCAAACGGTTGGTTTCACAAGAATTGACAAAGTATGTCAGCAGCATTTTATTGGATGAAGAATATGGATTTCAAGGCATCGAAGCGAAAAATCCTAATGCTGGTTTGATTCTGTCTTATGAAAAAACCGGTTATGATGTCAATACTCCAGGACGATTGCCGGAGCTGTTGCCAAATGAATCTCTGCAACGTCTAGTCCAAAAAGGAGCTGACGCAGCTAAAGTGCTGGTTTATTACAATCCTGATGAACCGCAAGAGATTCTTGATACGAAACATGCTTTTCTAGAACGTTTAGGTACGGAAGCACAAGCAGCCGATATCCCAATTTTTGTCGAACCAATCGTCTATGACGATGAAATCACCGACGATAAATCACCGGCTTTCGCTAAAATCAAACCTGGAAAAGTCATTCGTACGATTCAAGAATTGACCAAAGACAAATACCATATCGATATTTTAAAAGTTGAAGTACCCGTACAATTTGATTTGGTTGAAGGGTTTCAAAAAGAAGGCTTAGAAGCTGTGTATACCCAAGAAGAAGCTGCCAACTACTTTAGAGAAGCTAGCGATGCCGCTACTCGTCCTTTCATTTACTTAAGTGCAGGGGTTCCCGCAAACATCTTCCGAGAAGAGTTACGCTTTGCCGGCGAACATGGGGCAAAGTTCTCTGGTATTCTTGGCGGACGTGCAACTTGGCGAGACAGCGTGGAAATCTATGGAAAACAAGGGGAAAAAGCACTGCTTGATTGGTTAGATACGCAAGGCCGGGAAAATGTCGAAGAACTGAATGCTATTCTAAAAGAATATGCTACACCATGGTATGAATTTTATGGTGGATTAGATAACATTGAAGTCTTTGATATTTCCGTTATGGAATAATTGTCCATAGAACAAACAACAGAGCCGCTGCATTGAAGTAGGATACTTCAATGCAGCGGCTCTGTTGTTTTGTCTGTTCCTGTTTAATCAACTTCAGAAATAGCAGTCAGCGAGACAAACTGTCCGCGGACTAATTTGCTCAAATCTGTTGGAGACAGTCCGATTTGTAAACCACGCTTTCCTGCTGAGATGATGATTTCTTCCAAATGTTGCGCACTTTCATCAATATAGGTTGGAAAGAGCTTCTTCATGCCGATCGGTGAACATCCACCGCGAATATACCCTGTGGTCTCTTCTAGGTCTCGTAAGTGCAACATTTCTACTTTTTTGTTGCCGCTGGCTTTAGCAATTTTCTTCAAATCTAATTCGTGATCTCCAGGGATGACTGCGACGATGGGACCCGTTTTATTGCCAACTGCTACCAGCGTTTTATAGATGGCTTCTGGATGAGCGATTTGCTGAGCAACAGACCCTGCATCCAAATGATCTTCTGACCATTCGTACGTATATTCCTGATAGGAGAATTTCTTTTGTTCTACCATCCGAATCGCATTTGTTTTTTTTACTTTTGCCATGACGCATTCCTCATTTATCCAAACTTCTGGTTCTTTCTTTACGACTTCAATTTTAAGAGTCTCATTTAAGACTGCTCGAAACTATAGGACTAGTCTGCCCCATTTTTTTCTGTTTATGTTCCCGATTGTTTAATTTTTCATTGTTTCGATTGAAAACTCAGCTAAATAATCTTTCATCCGCTCCACTGGAATCTGACCAGGGGCAGAAGCTTGATCCAGCGCAGCAAAAGTCATGACTGAATCGATCAGACTACCACTGACGCGGCTGATTTTGCCTAGATTTCCCATTGACATGACTGCTAAAGGTAATTGATTGAATCCCCGCGCTTTATTGATAATGCCCATCAAACGCAAAACGTCCTGCACATTGTGAGGCATCATTGCTAGTTTTCCGATATCAGCGCCAAATTGATTCATAATCCCGATTTTTAAGATCAACACAGCATCTTCTGGTGTTTTGTCGAAATCGTGACTACTTAACACCAATTTCACTTGATGTTCTTTGATTTTCTGAATAAAGTTTCTGCCTAAAAACTCAGCTTTTTCCAGTTCTACATCAATCATATCGATCAATCCAGATTCTGCAACGCCTAGACATAAATGTTTATATTGTGTCAAAGTGAAAGGGATTTGTCCCCCTTCTTCGATGGTTCGAAACGTAAACAGAAAAACTTTTGATTTTAGAGTGGTCCGAACGTGAGAAAGTACATC
The DNA here is from genome assembly GCF_051909435.1 of Enterococcus sp. 125944. NCBI lineage: Bacteria > Bacillati > Bacillota > Bacilli > Lactobacillales > Enterococcaceae > Enterococcus > Enterococcus sp. 125944. The sequence continues at coordinate 31,807 of NZ_JBQASY010000015.1, forward strand.
CAGAACGTCGGATAAACTATCGACTTTTTTATAATAATCAGCCCGCCACTCAATGATCTCTGCATCCGAAGTTTCTGCGGCTAGGGCTTGCTTGATAATCTCCTCATTAGTTGTTCCGGTCAGCGGCACACAAATGCGCGGGTGCTTGCCATCCAACTCGATCGACTTTACTTGAACCATCCGTCTCACTCCTTTTTGATTTGGTAAAAGAATACTTTTAAGTAATTCCCTTCTAAAAAGTTAGGATCAACTGCAAAATCACTTGGTAGTCGATATTCTTGTATACATTGATATGTGACTTGTGCCTGATCCATTGCTTCTTCGATTATTTGTTGAAACTTCTTTTGGGAAAGGTTGGCAGCATTCGTTGAAGCAATCAACAAGCCTTCCTCGTTCATAATCGCCAAACTATCCGTAACCAGTTCACCATAATTTTTTGCAACAGAAAAGACTTTTTTCTTGTTGCGGGCAAAACTAGGCGGATCTAAAATGATCATATCAAAGGTCAGCTCTTTTTTCTTAGCATACTTAAAATAGCCAAAAACATCCATCACATGAATCTTCTGTTTTTCTGGATCAAAGCCATTGATTGCAAACTGCTCTTTGGTCTTCTCCAAACTGCGCTTGGCAAGATCAACACTCGTTGTCTTTGTCGCACCGCCCATCGCAGCCGCAACAGAAAAAGCACCGGTATAACTAAACATATTGAGCACTGTCATGCCTGCTGACAGCCCTTCGGCGAGTTGTCCGCGTACTTCCTTTTGATCAAGGAAAATCCCGGTCATCAGTCCCTCATTAAGATAGGTAGCATAGTGAACGCCATTTTCTTTCACAATCAGCGGTTCGGGCGCCTCCTCTCCATAGACGGCTGCTGATTCTGGCAGATCAGAGTCAAAGCGGATTTTTTCAACCGCTCCTTTGACTTCTGGAAAAACTTGTTGGAACGCTTGGATCAATAGAGATTTATTTTGGTACAATGTTTCGTTATACCAAGAAAATACGGCAAATTCTCGATAGAGATCAATCGTTAATCCACCTAAGCGGTCACCTTCTCCATTAACGATACGAAAAGCATCTGTTTCTTCGCTGGCATAGTAAGCACTTCTTTTGGCTTTGGCTTTTGCAAAAGCTGCTTCAAAAAAGTCCTTGTTGATCGGATGATCTTCAAAAGCCAATACCCAGCCGATGCCTTTATTCTGTTTCCCTAAATAGCCGGTTCCGACAATTTTCCCTTGCGAATCGACAAAAGAGACCCAATCCTGTGTATCTTTGACTTGCAGGAGATCATCTTCTTGGATCAATGGGTTTTTTTTATGGAATTTTTTGATTCCTTTTTTGCTTAAATTCATTTTCATCGTTTATCTGCTCCATTCATTCTATTGATAAGTATAGCAAAAACCTGTTTCTTTGTCTGTAATCTTGAAAGTAAAGAAATACTTAATTCCGCACCACGACAGGGAATTCGATTGACACTGTTTCGATGGACTAGTAGAATATAGGATGATGTAAATTCGAATCTTATTCGTTTAAGCTGGAAAGAGAGAGGAAGATTCCTTTGAAAAAAAATAGAGTATCCACTTTTGTGAATACAAGAATGGGCTTTTTTTTCATATTGGCCCTATTATTTTGGTTAAAAAATATCTTTGCTTATTTGGTGGACTTCCACCTTGGGATTGAAAGCACTGTGCAATACTTCATCTTATTTATCAATCCAATCGCAACAACTTTATTTTTACTTTCGATCGCACTGTATGTGAGACGAACAAAAGCAGCCTATATCACCATGATCGCCATCTATTTCTTGATGACACTGCTACTGTTCTCAAATGTCAGTTATTATCGAGAGTTCACGGATTTCATTACCATCAATACGATGCTTGGTGCCGGAAAAGTTGCTAGTGGTCTGGGAGAAAGTGCGATTCGTCTTTTCAGACCTTACGATTTATTGTACTTCGTGGACTTCGTCATTTTGATTGCCGCTCTCGTTATGAAGAAAATCAAAATGGATCAGCGTCCCGTTAAAGCTCGGATGGCTTTTGCCATTTCAACATTAGCAGTAATGATCTTCTCAGGAAATTTGTTCTTAGCCGAAGCAGATCGTCCAGAATTATTGACTAGAACTTTTTCTCGTGATTACTTGGTCAAATATTTAGGGATCAATGCATTTACTGTTTATGATGGTGTGCAGACGTATCAAGCTTCTCAAGTTCGAGCAGAAGCTAGTCCCAATGATATGAACGAAGTCGAAAGTTATGTCAAGCAGCATTATGCAGAACCTAATGACGACATGTTCGGGATCGCTAAAGGAAAAAATGTCATTTATGTCCATTTAGAAAGTACACAACAATTTCTGATCGATTATAAATTAAAAGATGAGAATGGCGTAGAACATGAAGTGATGCCATTCATTAATAGTTTGTATCATAGTAAAAGCACATTTAGCTTTGATAATTTCTTCCATCAAGTCAAAGCTGGAAAAACCAGTGACGCGGAAACACTTTTTGAGAATTCACTCTTTGGTTTGAATCAAGGGGCTCTCTTCACGCAACTTGGCGGGAAGAATACCTTTGAAGCAGCACCAGATATTTTAGGACAAACACAAGGCTACACATCAGCCGTTTTTCATGGAAACACTGGTACCTTCTGGAACCGAAACGAGACTTATAAACGCTTTGGCTATGATTACTTCTTTGATGCTTCTTACTATGATGTCAACGAAGATAACTCATTCCAATATGGGTTGCATGACAAACCATTTTTTGAACAATCAGCGCAATACTTGGAACGGTTGCAACAACCATTTTACGCCAAATTTATCGCTGTCTCTAATCACTACCCATACTCTGAATTTACCAATGATGAAGGTGGCTTCCCGTTAGCAACAACTTCTGATGAAACGATCAACGGGTACTTTGCTACTGCCAACTACTTGGATCGAGCAGTTGAAGAATTCTTCAACTACTTGAAAGAATCTGGTCTGTATGATAATTCTGTGATCGTCTTATACGGTGACCACTACGGTATTTCAAATTCGCGAAACAAAAACTTAGCAGAATTGCTTGGTAAAGACAGCGCTAGCTGGTCTAATTTTGATAATGCAGCCTTACAGCGTGTCCCTTACATGATCCATATTCCTGGACAATCGAAGGGCGGAATCAATCATACGTACGGTGGTCAAGTGGATGCTTTACCAACCTTACTTCATCTGTTAGGTGTGGATACTTCGAAATATATCCAATTAGGACAAGATTTGTTCTCGAAACAAAACGAACAGCTCGTTGCATTTAGAGACGGTGACTTTGTTACACCAGAGTATACTTATTACGGAGGCGTCCTTTACAGTAACAGTACTGGCATGGCGATCCCAAGTCCTTCAGCAAGCTTACAAAAGCAAGTAGATGAATGGAAAGCCAAAGTCGATAAGCAACTGTCGGTCTCTGATCAAATCAATAATGGAGATCTGTTGCGCTTCTATGCGAAAAGCGGATTGAAAGAAGTCGATCCAGATAACTATGATTACAAAAATGCCTTACAAAAATTGAGCGCCAAAGAAAAAGAACTCGGTGCCGATTCAACGAGTGTCTTCTCAAAAAATGGTGAGAAATCGACCGTCGATTTGTATCATACGAAGACCTATAAAGAATACGAAGAAATGGTCAAAGAGACCGATAAATAAGCTTCAATCAAAAGTACCGCTAGCGTTTGATCGCTCGCGGTACTTTTTTGCACAAAAAATCAAGAAGTCTCCGCTGACTTTCTTTTTTTTGTACAAGAACTTCATACTTTATTCAAACTCCCCTTTTATACTAGATAGTAGAATGAGGTGAATTGAATGAAAACTTTTCGTTTTGCTGTAGCCAGCATTCATTATCATAAAAAAGCATTGATCCTCTATGGATTGTTGACCTTTTTTGCCGTGATTGGTTTAATCATTAGTGATACTCTGCTCCACTCATTGAACCAATTATTTACGCAAGCCAAAGATTATTTGATTGGCGAAGAAATGCCGGCAAAAATCGCACAAGAGATCCAACCGATTGCATCTATTTATCAGAATCTTTTTCTGTTGATTTTCATCAGTTTCCTATTGGTCTTCACAGGTTTCATTATTTTTTACCAACGAATGAAAAGAAAGGAATTTCAGGCATGGCTGATGAGCGGAGCTTCCTCGCGGCAATGGGTAGGAATGCAGCTCTTGGAAGTCCTCCTGCCACTGCTTGCAATCATCGTCCTCGTCTTTGCATTGCTGATTCTATTTCAGCCTTTCTTTCAACGAGAAATGATTACCAGTCATATCACAACTTTCGACAGAGAAGATGCCTCCTTGCAGATTTGGCAGTCGGTCAATAGCCACACAACAGCGGATTTCGGCATCACGATTCCTCAAACAAGCCAAGCATTCATTCAGAATGTTGAATTGAACAGCAATGAATGGTTGTCAATGATTCTAAAAAGTTTACGCCAAACCTTTGTCCTACTCGTTGGTTCAGTCTCAATCATTACGTTAGTCGTCGTCACCAGTCACTGTTTTTATTGGAGGAATCAGCAATGGAAAAACCAAAAAATCAACTAAACACCCCAGGTCTTTTCTATCTTGCAGCCAATGACCTTGCTGCGAAGGAGACGTTGGCTCACTTTCTGCAAACTAACCAAGCGGTTACCATCGAGCCAAAATGGCAGTATGTCCCCTTTCTATCATTGAAAGATAATCTTTCCTTAGCCAATAAAAAAGAAAAACCTTTGGAAGAGCTGTTAACTGCCGTTCATTTAGAACCGACTTTTTTGAAAAGATCCTTAGATGAACTCACTTCTTTAGAAGAAGTTAAAGTACAATTGTTACTGGCACTTTTATTGGAAAAACCGGTCATAGTTTTAGAGACTCTTTCAAAAAATTTACATACCGCCGACATCCAAGCCCTTCTGCCTTTATGCAGTCAACTAGCAAAACAATTTCAGCTATCGATCTATTTAATGAATGAAGATGAACGCTTGGCTCATACCCCCTATATCACAAAACAATGAGACTTTTCTATTTTATAGGTACACAAAAAGGAAACCATCGATGACGATGGTTTCCTTTTTGTCTATCACTGCAAAAAAGCATACTGTATGTTTCTAGCTTATTCTTCTATTTCGATATCGGGAAAAGTCACTTTGAAGGTCGTTCCTTGCCCCAATTCGCTATCGACTTCGATTTTACCTTTGTGGAGGCGAACCAACTGTTCCACTATCGATAACCCTAATCCCGATTCACCAAATTGTCGATTTTTTCGAGAAGGATCAACTTTATAGTAGCGATCCCAAATATTTTTGACTTGTTCTTCGGACATACCGATTCCTGTATCAGAAATCTCAATGATCGTTTCTAGATAGCCTTTTTCGATTCGCACGCGGATCTCACCATCTTGTGTGAATTGAATCGCATTTTGGAGTATGTTAACCATAATTTGAACAAACCGGTCATAGTCGGCATAGACGTCGATCGACTCCTCTGTTTCCAGAATCAAACGATCGTTTGCGACTTCTGCTTTGCTTTCCAATTGCGTCAACAAATTGGTCATTGTCTTGGTCGCATCAAACTTCTTAATGACCATAGAAATCTGATTGGTTCTGATTTTTTCATAATCCAGATTTTCATTCACTAAACGAATCAAACGATTGGTCTCATTTTTCATCAAGCGGATCGCATTGTCTCGCTGATTCTCTGGAATTGCATGGTATTCTAATCCTTCTAGCAACCCATTGATAGTGGTTAAAGGCGTACGCATTTCATGGGAAGCATCAGCCATAAATTGCCGTCGTCGTTCTTCCTGACGCTCAATTTCTTCATGCGACTCTTTCAATGACTGGGACATTTGGTTAAAGTCTTCTGCCAATTCATCAAATTCATCGCGATTATGAACAGGTAATGAGATGTCAAAATTCCCATTCGTAATTTCTTTGGTTGCCCGCTTCATCCGATTGATCCGCCGAACTTGGAAAGTCGCGAATAGATAACTGATCAATAGCGAAACAATGATCGAAATCAAGAAGACTTTGAATAAGTTCTGATTAAAAGCACTGACTAGATTCAAAATATTGCTGGCAGATTGTGAAACCACCATCACGCCATAAAAATCCGTCCGATTAACAGAAAAAGGAATCAACACATAGGAAGTCAACTCTCGTTCGCCGAATAAATTGGTATTCGAAGTCATTTGTAATCGACCACCATTTTGCAATGACTGCCAATCTGATTCTGAAATGCTAAAGTCGACCGCTCGTCCCGCCGTATCTAATGGATAGATTTGTTCTTTCGGACTTTTAAAAAAAGCAAAAGAAATATCTTGATTGCTCAGAATATTTTCAGCAAGATGTAGTGAATACTGCAAATATTCATCTCGCGTCATGTTCTGCTGAAAAAATTCTGAGTCACTGATCTGGGAAATTTTTGCTACGGAAGAGGCATACCCCATCAATTGCTCGTAATTGCGCTCTTGCAACGTCTGTCTGGTCATTTGGGTAAACGCTACTCCAATCGTCATCAAAATGACTAGAATCACAGCAAAAAACGCAATCAATTGTTGATAAAGATACCGCATTAGGCAGCACCTGCATCATCAAATTTGTAGCCAACTCCCCAAACAGTCTGAATCACTTGCGGTCCCACTTTTTCAATTTTTTGCCGCAACTTTTTGATATGCGCATCGACGGTACGCTCGTCACCAAAATATTGATAATCCCAAACCAACTCTAGTAATTGTTCCCGGGAAAAGACTTGTCGCGGTTTTTTCGCTAATGTATAAAGCAAATCAAATTCTTTGGGCGTCAGACCATCGATCAATTTGCCGTTCAAATAAGCCTCCCGAGTCTTGGTATTCATTTTAAAGTGATCGGTAACGATATCAAATGTCGTGTCTGAAGTCTCAGAACTTGCCTTCTCAGCAATTTCACTCCGTCGATGCAGGGCTTTGATACGAGCAATCAATGTTAATGGACTAAATGGTTTCGTCACATAATCATCCGCGCCCATTTCCAGCCCAATCACTTGATCACTTTCTGAATCACGGGCAGTCAGCATAATAATGGGCACTGTATTAGAAATCTTGCGAATCTCTCTGGCAACGATCATTCCATCCATGGTAGGCAAATTTAAATCCAGCGTGATCATATCCCATTTCTCTGGAGTTTCGGCAAAAGCTTCCAGTCCCTCTTTGCCATCATATTTGAAAGTCGCATCCCAACCTTCATTCAAAAAAAACATTTGCATCATTTCTGAAACAGATTCATTGTCTTCAATCATTAGAATATTCATTGTCTTCACCCCTATGTTGTTCATCAAATTGTTGCAGCTTTTCTTCGATCAAACCAAAAATCGGTACAATAAACCAAGGAATTGCAATCATTTCTAAGAGAAAGAAATTGGTCCATCCCTGCCACTTCAGTAGGATTCCTATCAATGTCATGACTCCCCCAAACAGCAGAAAATACCGCGTACAGATCTTTTGTGCATACTGCCAATTTCGTTCATTCTGTTTTGCTAAATAAGAACGATAGCCGTAGATAAAATTGATTTTCTTTGAAGGGAGAATCAAAAAAACAAAACCGATCAAAAAGAAAATCGCTCCAATCACTAAAAAAATCATATTCCCACTCCATTCTTTCTCTAGTATACTCGAAAACCTCCTATCTACCAACAACTTCACGGTTTCTTCATAAAGGTTTGCGTTTTTAGCAATCTTTGTTAAGATTGATTTTGTAACTGTCAATAAGAGTAGGAGAAAACTGTATGAATTATAAAGCTTTAGCATTTTTTGATTTAGATGGCACACTACTAGATGAACACTCACAGATCACCCCCGAAATTTCTGAGGCCATGCATCGCTTACGCCAAAATGATGTTTTACCAATCATTGCAACCGGCAGAACGGAAACAGAAGTTCTTGCTATTCGCGAAGCTGCTGGGATCACCTCAAATATTGTCATGAATGGGGCATTCATTCGTATCGATGGCAAAGAAGTGTTTTCAGACACATTAGATAAAAATCTCTGCGCACGGATGTTGGAAGCCGTGAGAGATCATGGCGACGAACTTTCATATTATAACGAGAATGGTTACTGGGCAACTGGACACAATGATGAGATGATCGAGGCTTACAATTATGTCCGCAGCCCCCTTCCAGAAATCGATCCATTCCGTTATGAAAAAGACCGGATCAATATGATGCTCGTATTAGGTATCGCCAATGAAACAGTCTATAAAGAACAGTTCCCTGAATTGACTTTCTACCGCAATACACCTTTTTCAATTGATGTCGTGAAAAGTGGCACCTCTAAAGGAACGGGAATTAAGACATTGGTGAACTTACTAAATCTCAAAGATGTGCCAACATTTGGCTTTGGTGACGGTAGCAATGACTTCGCTCTTTTAGAAGCTTGCGACTATAAAATTGCCATGGGTAATGGCTTGCCAGAACTAAAAGAGATTGCTGATTTTGTTACTCTTAAAAATACTGAAGGCGGCATCGTGCATGCCTTGAATCATTTTGAATTGATCTAAATCTTTGCATATAGCGCAAATTATGTTATACTAATGGTTGGTAGCGATACCCCTTTTATCAGGGGGATGTTACGGATTCGACAGGCATAGTTGAGCCTGAATTGCGCTTCGTAGGTTACGTCTACGTTAAAACGTTACAGTTAAATATAACTGCTAAAAACGAAAACTCTTACGCTTTAGCTGCCTAAAAACAGTTAGCGTAGATCCTCTCGGCATCGCCCATGTGCTCGAGTAAGGGTCCTATTCTAAGTGGGATACGTTTTAACTTTCCGTCTGCAAGTTAAAAAAGAGAACATCAGACTAGCAATACAGACTGCCTGTCACTCGGCAAGCTGTAAAGCGAATCCTTAAATGAGCTGACTATGAGCGTAGATTTTTAGGTAGCAATATGTTTGGACGCGGGTTCGACTCCCGCCATCTCCATAGACTAAAATCGAGAAGATTTTCGTAGTTTTTCCAAAGTGAGATGAACCTTGTTTCTATGAGGTTTATCTTGCTTCTTTTTTATTTTTAACCTGCCTTCTCTGAGATTATCAGTTAACAGTCAAGCCGACCAGCATCGCGACAGATGCATTCTTTTAGTCGCTTGTATAAGCAAAGAAGCCTCCTTACTCACAAAACAAGCAAGCGGGCTTCCCTTTGATCAAGCAAATTTATCCTTAGTGTGCTGGAAATTTATTTTAACTAAAATAAGAGAAAAAAACGAAAAGAAAACGTCTCTTCCTTACATATATTTTTCTACTTCGTCCAACTCTTTTTGTAATTCTTTCTCATCATACGTTTCGTATTTACCTGCTTCGTGTGCGATCTTCTTGATTTCATGAATCGCTTTTTTCTCAACAATCCACTTCTTCATACTATGTTTTTTAGCATCTGCTTCTAGAGAATCCAATTCTGCTAAATTAGAATCTAACTTGTCCAAAACTTCTCCGATTTTTAACAATGCTTTTGATTCTTTTTCTTCATAGTTTGCCATAGATAACACTCCTTATATATTTGATAAAACTATCTTACGATCATCCTTAAATATTTTCAAGTTAAATGATTCACTAAAGGTTAATAGTACAGATAGCGATAAAACAAACTTTTCAGAGCAAGCATTTGCTCTTACTCATCAGATTGTGAGGGAGTGATCGTATCTTTTATTAGGGGAACCCTTTTCTTATTACTATTTGCTTTTTTACTTAAAATTACTAACGGACTATTTTGGGCTCGATTTCTAACCGAGTTTTAACTGATAGAAATGATCGAAGATATGAGATCGAGCGTAAAGCAGGCAAGTTTTTCTCCATTTTATTTTTAACTATATCCCGCCGATTTTTAGTGATTTCACTATTATTTTAAGGCTGACATCCCTCGTTAAATAAAATTATTTGGCTTATTTAGTGATAATTTTTTAGATTTCCCTTAGTCCGCTATTGTGGCGAATAATTGGCTTTAGCTCAGAATGATACTTGCATCGCTATAAAGGAAGAGTAATCGTGAAACAAAATATTGCTCTTGTCATAAATGATTACGATGAAGCAATTGAATTTAGACTGAAAAGCTTGACCACACACTGATCGAAGATACGTATCAGCCTGAACAAAACAAACATTGAGTTGTACGATCACGCCAGAATTCACCATGGGAGAATCCTATCAAAACATGGTGGACGAAATTTCGTCCATTTAATACAAACTAGCTGATATCATGATAAAATACAAAAACGAAGAGTATTAGGTGTCTACAAAAAGTCTTCCCCAAGCCTTTTGTCCTAATACTCTTCTATGATTAATGCATGTTGCTCCTTTAAGATATTTGAAATAAACCATTTTTGCAACTATTTCGAACAATAGATACGAGTTGCTCATTCAATTGTTTTTTGTTTTGTCCAGTCTACTTACATAGAACTTCGTTTTTATCCTACAGATCGGCACGTATGCTTTGTAAAAAACATCTTTTCTTCCAAACGTATATTAATTAACTAAAGGGTCTTTTTAAAAAAAGGCATCCCTATAAATAAAAGGAACACCTGATGTAGCGTATCAACTTAAGAAAATATATAGTGTCTTATTTTCAACAAATTTATTGATTCTGCCAATCTGCCGGGAAAGTGACATAAACAAAGCGGGCTTCTTCTGCGACTGAAAACTGTATTTTGCTATTTTTAGGAATTAAAATGAGCTCACCTGCACTGGCAGAGACTTTCCGTCCATCAATAATAATATCTAATTTGCCAGAAATAACATAGTCGATTTCGTCATAATCGAGCGTCCAGTCAAATGTTGTTTCTTTCATTACCATCAATCCACAACCTAGACGAGGACTCTCTTCGAGTGAGAACAAATCCTTTGTATAAACAATATCATTGGGGTTCCCCGTATCCAGACGATCTTCTTCAGAAACAGTGATCTCTGGTAGCTTGATCGATGCAACACCGCTAGGATCCACTTGTTTTGTTGGCATCAATTGTTCAGTTACGATTTGACGAACCAAAGTTTCGATCATTTTACGATTAAACTCTGTCATATTTTCACCTCATTATTTTGTTTCTATTTCTGGTTTCCCTAACATACGATTAGCCATAAAAATCGCTACAAAAATAGCAGTTATCCCACCGACTAATTTACCGATGATCATAGGAAAAATCATTTCTTTTGCTACCCCAGCCGTAAAGCCTAGGTGATCGCCTAAAACAAAAGATGCAGAAACAGCGAAAGCAATGTTGATGATTTTTCCTCTGTTATCCATATCTTTCAACATTTGGAACATTGGGATATTATTTGCTAATGTTGCCACCATACCGGCAGCAGCCACTTCATTCATCCCTAAAACTTTCCCTAATTTCATTAATGGTTTGTTAAACACTTTCGTAATCACAGCAACCAAACAAAATGCCCCAGCTAAAGTCAATGCGATGCTCCCTACGACTTCGATTCCTTCTGTAACAGGTGCAATGTCAGGAATGACTGTAATTCCCACAAGTAACTGAATCGCTCCGACAATCAAACCGATAATCGCAACGATGACAACACCTTGACCAAAAATCTGGAATCCTTTGATCATACCGTTTGGTGCCAACCATAATCCCACGATGATTAATGCAGCAACGATAATGATAGGTAGCAAGTTAGGAAGGATCATAGACATTGGCATTCCTGCGGTTAAACCACCGGCCAATAACCCGAAAGGAATGGTAATAATTCCACTTAACACCCCTGTGGCTAAAAACTGTTGATCTTCTTTTTGAATAATCCCCAACGCAACAGGAATGGTGAAAACAATTGTTGGTCCCATCATAGCCCCAAGGATTGCTCCAGCAAATAACCCTGCTTGAGGATCATTTGCTAATTGCTGTGCCAGAGCAAATCCCCCCATATCATTTGCTAGTAGTGTTGTCGCGAACATTGCCGGATCAGCACCCAGCAATTCATAGACGGGAACAACGATAGGACTTAAAAGATTCGCCAAGACCGGGGCTAACGTGATGATCCCCACCATTGATAACGCTAAAGACCCCATCGCCATGATACCTTCTTCAAATTGTTTTCCAAGTCCTAATTTATTACCGATGCATTTATCAATGCCTCCAATGATCATAAAAAGAACCATAATATACATAATAATTTCATTAATGCTCATAGATTCAACCTCCTTATTCTTCCTCTGCAGCATCGATGACGCCAACGATCATTGCGTCAATAGGTACTTCTGGATTTTCAGCAGAAATTCGAGCAGCATTGCCTTGACTGATCAATACTTTATCGCCAATTCCTGCGCCAGCATTATCCGCTGCAATAATAAAGCCTTGTTTTTGTTCTTCTTGATTCAAAATGTCTACCATCATAAATTTCCACCCGTTTAATTTCTCGTCTTTTCTTGTAGACCACAAACTGCCGGTAACTTTTCCTAAAAGCATGCTTTTTCCCCCTTTATAAGCAACTTTTGAGTGCGCGCATAATCTTGTGCTAATGGTGTCAATTGCGCATTCTTTATTGGAGGAATGCGGTATTCTAGCATTTTTTTCAATTGTTTTTCGGTGATGAAGGTCCGCTTAGGCAATGCCTTAGGCACTGATTTTTTCTGACAGGATTTCCAAAAATCAGCATAGTCTTGCGGGGAGCGATAGAATGTCAGACCAAACTGCTGACATTTGTCTCGATATTCTTGAATTGTCTTTTTCACTTGATATTTAAGCGGTGTTTCTTTCGGAATTGCTGGCAAAGTTTCTAAAACAAGAATCGGTTTTCCTTGTAACAAAAATGAAAGTATTCTTCGGGTCAATAGATCGTTTTCTTGCAGAAAAGCAATACTGGACATTTGAGAAATCGTTAGTTGTTTCACAATCATTCCAGCCGACTCTTGATCTTCACCGGTTTTCCACTGAACAGTGGGAAACTGGGTATATAATTCGGCAGGAATCTCTTTTTTCTCTTGCGAAAAAGCAAGAGCAAGGGTAGGCTTTGGGAGTTGCTGACAGATACGATCAGTAATTTGTTGAACCAGTTCTTCTATTTCAGAAACTTTCATTGTCCAACCTCCTCTTACTTAATGATGTAACCATGAACACCTTTTGATAAACCACAAGCGTTTGCTTCATCATAATCAATATGCATATACGTCGCGAAATGAGGACTGACACGTATCACTACATCATCAAAAATCAATGGTCGCGTGCCTAGTACTTTTACTTGGACGATTTGTCCGTTAGTCACATTGTTTGCTAGGGCATCTTCTGGTGTCATATGGATGTGTCGTTTTGCCACGATCAATCCGCGATCTAATGAAACAGTCGTTGCGCCATTCATCAATGTCACCCCTGGTGTTCCTTCAATCTTTCCACTTTCTCTAACTGGCGCGTTAATACCTAAAATTCGGGTATCTGTCATTGACACTTCGACTTGTGCTTCCTTACGTTCAGGACCTAAAATCACGACATTTTGGAACAGTCCTTTTGGTCCTGCAACAGTGATTCGTTCTTTACATACATATTGACCAGGTTGTGACAAATCTTTTACTTTCGTTAACTGATACCCTGATCCAAATAAATGATCGATTTCTCGACGAGACAAATGGACGTGACGTCCAGAAGCTTCTACTTCAAATGTGTGATTTTGTAGTTGAATTCGTTTGATAACTTCTTCAACAATTTCATTGATTGAATCCAATGTGTTCATCTCCTAGTTCAGTTTTACTACAGTCATTGTTTGGATCAACGCATCCGCCCATTCTTGGAAATACTGATAGCGCCTATCAGGCTTTTCTTCGAACAAGAATAGGATTTTGTTCAATTGAAGTTGGATTTCCTTTGAAGAATAATCCCATTGTCTTCGCTGACTGCTCTCTATCACTACTTGCTCTTGATCAATCGCTTGTTCAATCACCGAGAATTTTCCTTGAATGATATTCTCCAACCAAGCTTGTTGTTTCTCAAAGTACAGCCATAGTTCTGCAGGAAACGTGTCATCTCTCAACATAGGAAAATAAAGAAGATGCTTCAAGTGCTGGATTTCATATTCTATCTTTCGTGATAGTGACTTTGTTTTGATCGAGGAGGTCCGAATAGGACAACTATCGGCTCTTTTCTGAGTACTTGTCGTTACGCTAGTGATATGATGCTCGCGCAAATAACTTTTTGCAGCTGGTGTCAGCAAACTTCCTGAAGGAATAATGAGATCCATTCCCTCATATAACTCTTTACTAAGTACCTTTTTGCGAAGTTCATCTTCGGTAATGACTGTCATAACACCCCTCCTCACTTAATGTTTAGGACAGAAGCCATACTCACTTCTGTCCCAAACATTTAAGATGATCATTCAGTTACAGCATGTGGTAAAATAGCATCTACTTCCGTATGTGGACGAGGGATCACGTGAACAGATAACAATTCTCCTACTCGTTCAGCAGCGGCAGCGCCAGCATCTGTTGCTGCTTTGACAGCACCGACATCTCCACGAACCATGACAGTAACTAATCCGCCACCAACTTGTTCTTTCCCAATCAATGTGACGTTTGCCGCTTTAACCATTGCATCTGCTGCTTCTACCGCACCTACTAAACCACGAGTTTCGATCATTCCTAAAGCGTTTGTACTTGACATTATATTTTCCTCCTAAAATGTTTGTTTTTATTTTTAAAAATTCAAGACGATCCTCAAATGGATTTCAGTCTTAAACTTTAAATCCTAAAGTTATTTTGTTTGCAGTTTCTTTTGTAATTTCTTTTGTAGCTTCTTTGTGCTTGTTGAGATGGCTTATTTAAGCCGATCCATTACTTGAGCGATGATCGTATTGATCAACTCCTCTTTGTTATCCGTGATAGCTGTGTTTGGTGTGATCGTTGTCTGACTAAATTCTCGACGAATATCCTCTAGATCACGAACGCCATAAGCAACTCTACGTAAGTTGAATAAATTTTCAACACCAATATTGTCTGAAGTTGAACTTCCTCCAACAGCGCCGCAGCCGAGAGTCAGTGCTGGAACTAAATTCGTTGATGCGCCAATACCACCAAGTGTTCCAGATGTATTGACAAGCAATCGCGATACTGGCTTTTTGGCACCAAATGCTCGAATGACTTCCTTATTTTCAGTGTGGATGCCCATTGTGTGGCCTGCACCTTCACCTTTGAGGATCTCAATCGATAAAGTACAAGCAGCTTCCCAATTCTCCACTGTATAAAAAGCGATGATTGGTGCCAATTTTTCTCTTGAAAATGGATACTTCAATCCAACATGGGTTTCTTCAGCCACAATCAAGCGACGATCTTGCGGTATAGCCAGACCAACTAGGGATGCGATATGTTGAACCGAGCGACCGACGATTTGCGGATTCATTGTTCCATTTGGTCGTAAGATAAATTTAGCTAACTTATCCGCTTCGTCTGTACTCAAGAAATAAGCCCCTTGCTTGATCAATTCTTCTTTGACCGCTTCACGATTGACATTTTCTACAATAATGGATTGTTCAGAAGCACAAATGGTTCCATTATCAAATGTCTTAGAGTCCATGATTTGCTTAACTGCATGAGGAATATTAGCACTCCGTTCAATATAGGCTGGACCATTCCCAGGCCCCACTCCGATTGCGGGTGTTCCAGAGGAATACGCAGCTTTGACCATTGCATTGCCGCCAGTTGCCAAGATTAAGTTCGTATCGCTATTTTTCATCAATTCACTTGTTGCTTGCATTGTAGGTGTTTGAATGACCGAGACACAGCCTTCAGGGGCACCTGCCGCTGTTGCTGCTTGTTGAATGATCTCAACAGTGGCAACAATCGATTTTAGTGCATTGGGATGTGGTGAAAACACAATGCTATTTGCTGCTTTTAAGGAAATCAGCGCTTTATAAATGACTGTTGACGTAGGATTGGTCGAAGGAATAAGTCCAGCAATCACACCTACTGGAACAGCGATTTCTGTGACCTTTTTAGCCGCATCATCATGAATCACGCCCACAGTCGCTTTATCTTTCAGCTCGTCATAAACGACCTTTGAAGCAAAGGCATTTTTGATGATCTTGTCCTCATAAATACCAAAACCTGTTTCCTCATGGGCCATTTTTGCTAGTTTTTCTCGTTGGGCAAAGGTGGCCTCAGACACAGCTTTTACGATTGCGTCGATTTGTGTTTGTGAGAATGTTGCTAGCTCTTGCTGCGCTTCCTTGGCTTTTCTGATCAAATTTCTTGTTTCTTGGATGGAACGTAAATCTTTATCTACTAATTCCACTCGTCTTCACTTCTTTCTATTTCTGCCATAATTGCTTGGATCAACGATTCTTTATTTGCTAATTTGATTTCACTTTTCTTTAATGTGCTCAAATTCATTTTGTATGCTTGCTTGCGTAAATCCACTACTCGTTTACGTTGTAGTTCTTTTAATTGAGCGGCACTGACAACGGGTGCTTTGTCTGATGCTTTGGTTTCTAGCACTGATGGCACTGCGTCAGACTTATCTTTAGGCTCTGGCATCACTCTTGATTCTGATTCAGTGTTTGGCAGTGTCACTTTAGATTCTGTTTGTGTTTGTAGATCTGATATTGGGTCTGTTTGTGATTCTGTCTTTGGTTCTGTCTTTACTTCTGATTGCGATTCTTTTTTTGGCTCTAAATCAGACAAAATGATCTCTGTTTGGGCATCCACTCGAGAAATGACGTGGTGTGCTATCAAGCAATTCAGCTCCTTAGCTACTTCAACACCCACTTCTACTGCTGCATTGACGGCTGCCACATCACCAATAACTTCGACGGTTGTTAATCCACCATGAATAATTTCCGCTTTTAATAATGTGACATCAGCTGCTTTAACGGCTGCATCTGCCACACTGATGGCACCTAAGAAGCCCCGTACCTCGACCATACCTAATGCTTTCATCTGCTACACATCCTTAATAACCCAATGGATTATCGGCAATATTCTGTACTGCCTGTTCAAATGCACTACAAGCAGCTTTACAGGCAGATTGACTTCCTGTCAACAATGCCCCACCAAAATTTGTTTCAGAAGGTGGGCCATAAAAGACGCCCATTTGCACATCTGCAGCCTTCATGGCAGCATCTAAAGCAACCATCGCTTCTAATGGTGGTGCAATAAGGTAAGCAATTGCTTCGCCTTCTGGGATATTAGCTTGTTCAGAAAGAAAACTACCAGTTCTAGAAACAACGTGTGCAAAATATACGATACTATCGTCGTCATTGGCACTATAAAAGCTTGCCTCTTCTTCAATGACTTGGTTTATCACACTTAATCCACTATTGATTTCTGCTGGACTGGGTCCCGCAATGATGCCTATCACTTCACCGGCAAGCTTCGTTGATGCATTTCCGGCTCCAGCATACATACTTTTTCCGTAAACGACTTCGACATCCGCCGCTTTTGTTGCTTCATCCAGTGCAACGTATGTCACATCATCACAATCAGAAGTCACAATTCCTAGGGATCGATGTTCTGGCTTTAACGATAACTCTTTGGCCAAAGCTGGATCCACGTTGGGAATGACTTTCATGCTTAAAACGTTGGCACCTAAACGATCATTTTTCATGTCCTTCCTCCTTTACTCTGCTTCTTTCAAATCAATACCCGATTTTTTCTTATCGAGCATTTTTTTGATAACTTCAGCAATATAAGCGCCTGCTTCAACCGCTGGAGTACCACCACGATGAATGTTTGAGATCACTGTTCGTCGGGCTTCCGGCATACCGACAGTTGGCTTATATGCAATATACGCACTCATCGACTCTGCCGTTACCAATCCTGGACGTTCTCCTACTAATAGACAAACAACATCTGCATCTGTGATTTCACCAATTTTATCCATTGCTGGAACGCGACAATATTTTACAAAGAGAACTTGATCAAAATCTAATCCATACATTTTCAATCCTTGTTTGATGGCAGGCAAAACTTCTTTGACATTGGCCTCGATTGCAGCTGAACTCAAGCCATCGCCAACAACCATTTGCACTTTTGCTTTCGGTGTTGTATTTTTGCGAATGATCTCACAGTTTTCTTCATCGAATTGTCGTCCGTAGTCTGGTCGCGTAAGGTATTCATCTTTGCTCGTACAAATCGTTTTTGTAGCAATAAAGCCCATTTCTTTCACTAACTCTTCACTGACATCTGAAAAGACAGCATCTTGTGCTGCTGCATGATCCGCACGAAAACGCAGTGTAGAAGGTGTCAAGTAGCGGGTGCCTGTACGCCCAACCCCTAATCTCGCTGGTGTGTAAGCTTTCATTTTCAATAATCCTTCTGGATCTTTTGCTCCTTTTAGCAATAATTGTTTCCGTAAATCAACTTCTGTGATATCAGGTATCATCCCTGTTTCTATTTCAGCAGTTTCTGTCACTTGAGTTGCTGGTTTTTCTTCTGTAAGAACAGTTGCAGGCGCTACATGGTCGTCCACCATTTCGGACAAAATGCCAACGATCATTTCTTTTAATTCTTTTTCATTCATTCGTGTACTCACCTCGTTTATTTAATAAAAACAGATGCATCTCCAGCGCAACTGGTCAGCTTGCCATTCTCCATAAAGCCCATCTTTTCCATCCACTCTTCAAATTCCTTAATTGGTCGTAGCCCTAACGTCTCACGGATCGTAGCAGTTTCATGGAAGCCTGTTGTTTGATAATTCAACATGACATCATCGCCATGAGGGATCCCCATAATATAGGTACATCCTGCTGTTGCCAGCAACATAGCCAGATTTTCCATGTCATTTTGATCCGCTTTCATGTGGTTGGTGTAACATACATCACATCCCATTGATATTCCAGTCAATTTCCCCATAAAGTGATCTTCTAACCCAGCGCGAATTACTTGTTTTGAATCATATAAATATTCAGGTCCGATGAAACCAACTACTGTATTAACGATGTAAGGGTCAAATTTTTTCGCTAGTCCATAACAACGTGCTTCCATCGTTACTTGATCAGCACCAAAGTTGGCTTCAGAAGAAAGTTCAGAACCTTGTCCGGTTTCAAAATACATTACATTCGGTCCAGCCGCTTGCCCACTGTGTAATGCCAAATCTTGTGCTTCTTCCAAGATAGCGGCATTTAAGCCAAATGCGGTATTTCCTTTTTCAGAACCAGCAATGGACTGGAAGACTAGCCCTGTAGGTGCCCCTTGCCGAATGGCTTCCATTTGTGTGGTCACATGAGCTAAAACACAGGTTTGTGTTGGGATTTCCCATTCACTCCGAAATTCTTCAAATTTATTTAGAATTCGTTTGACACTTTCTGTGGAATCATCTACTGGATTCAAGCCAATCAAAGCATCACCTGCTCCATAAGAAAGTCCTTCCATGACAGAAGCCATAATGCCATCTACATTATCTGTTGGATGATTCGGCTGTAACCGATTGGAGAATGTTCCCGGGCGGCCAATGGTCGTGTTCGCAGTTTTTTCGATGTGAATTTTTTTGGCACCGACGATTAAATCCATATTCGACATTAGCTTACATACAGCAGCAACCATTTCTGAAGTCAAGCCGCGAGAAATACGTTTGATATCGAAATCAGTCGTTTCTGAAGACAAGATAAACTCCCTTAGTTCAGCTACTGTCCAATGTTTGATACTCTCAAAAATTCGCATATTGACTTGATCGATAATAATCCGTGTCACTTCATCTTCGTCATAATCGACAACAGGATGATTGAACAAATCATTTAATGTCAGCTCAGCTAGAACAACTTTTGCCGCCACCCGCTCTTCTGCAGAATTTGCTGCAACGCCAGCTAGTTTGTCACCTGACTTTTCTTCATTTGCTTTGGCTAATACTTCTTTCACTGACGTAAATTGGTATACGTTGCCAAATAATTTGGTTTTTAAAATCATATCCGTGTCGCTCCTTTTTAATTAAATACTAATGTCTTAACAATCACAGGCAGGACTGCACCTTCTGCAACTGGTAGGCCGATATCCGCATAGTCGCCATTTTCCACCTTGACAGAATCGATACAGATGAAAGGATATTCTGGAGGTAAATTGGCACTTAGCGCATGGCCCAAAGCTTTAGCCATATCTTCGTCCACCATAACAATGATAGGAATGGCTTCTTTCACTAGACTGTCCAAACCTGCCACGATTCCTTTTCCATATCGCTGAATGTCGTCAAAAGTCGGATTTTTATCCCCTCTGATGGCCAAAGCCACTTGGGGTGTCCCTTCTGTTGTATGCCAATTGAGCTTTTCTCGAATCCGCTCACTCAATTCGGAAGCCGCCAATTCTTCATCTTCTTTGGCTAATTTCAAAATGGGGATATTTTTTATAGGTAAAATCTGTTCGCGATAAGCAATCGTACTGCCACTGATTTCAGCCGTATGGGAGCCTGCGCCAACCACAGTTGCACGAATCGTTTCATTGCTTTGAAGCACTTCTTTTTCCGAAAAAATCAGCGACTGGCGGAGATATTTTCCTAATAGCAAGCCGATGTCCCCGAATTTGAATGGCTCCTTTTCTTCGGCAACAAAGCAGTCCGCCACCCCACCGGAAAATGTGACAAGCGGGATTTCTTCATTC
This sequence comes from Enterococcus sp. 125944, assembly GCF_051909435.1. Classification (NCBI taxonomy): domain Bacteria; kingdom Bacillati; phylum Bacillota; class Bacilli; order Lactobacillales; family Enterococcaceae; genus Enterococcus; species Enterococcus sp. 125944. The sequence continues at coordinate 52,346 of NZ_JBQASY010000015.1, forward strand.
CTTTTGAGGGGATGGTTGGTCACTAATAAATCAAAGAAAGGACTTTTTTCTCCTAAACCCACACTGTTTTCCAAGACATGAACAAGTTCTAAAAGAATCGGCTTGAGAGTTGCTTCCGTCACCTGATCCCCAATGGTAAGAGAAAGCTCTTTTTTTCTAATTATTTCTTGGATTTTTGGTGCGAGATAAGTGACTCGCTGCTGTTTATCGACTTTGATCAACCGACCACCAATATCAAAGCAAGCCGTGTCTATGACCTCGCCATCTTTAAAAACAGCTAAATTGGTCGTTCCACCACCGATATCCAAATTAACGACTGGTTTTCGTTTGCTCTCCGAAAACGTTTGGGCTCCTGCTCCTTTTCCAGCAATAATGCTTTCTAGGTCTGGGCCTGCCGTTGCGACGACAAAATCCCCAGCATACCCGCTTAATGCGTCTAAAACTTTATTCGCATTGGCCTTTCTGGCTGTTTCACCGGTGATGATGACGGCACCCATCTGGATATCTTGCTTTTTAATCCCAGCTTTACGATACTGTTCCGCGACAAAATCATTGATCGGTTCTGCATCAATCTCTGTCTGATTCAATAAAGGTGTAAAGATGATATCACTCCGATAAATGACTTTTTTATTGGAGATGGAGATTCGGGGAACTGTAAAAGCCGAAGCAAAGTTTTCAACCGTCAATTCCGACAATACGAGTTGCGTTGTGGATGTCCCTAAATCGATCCCAACCGTCAAGAGTGTCTCCTTAGACATGTTTTCCCTCCTTCTGCATACAAAAAAGCGCCTAAAGAATTCGTAGAAAATTTCTTTCTACTTTTCTTTAAGCGCCTTTGCTTAATCACTGAACAACATCACTGGTGTTCTGTTCGAAATAAAAACAGGTTTTGGTCCCCTGATCATTTGATTCTATCATAATTTTTCCCTTTAGTTTGTCCTTAACATAGCTTTTTACAATCATTAAGCCCAAACTATTCTCATTCTTTTGATGAACATCATAGCCTTTACCGTTATCCATCACTGTGATAGTAATCATTTTGTTATCTAATGTTCCAATCACTTTCACAACGCCGCTAGCTGGTGAATCAAACGCATGATCGAAAATATTTTGCAGCAGTTCGTTGACGATCAAAGAGATCGTCACCATTTGCTCACTGGAAACCATAATTGCTGGATCCACATCCATGGTCATTTCTAACGATTGTGCCCCTTGAAAAAGATGCCGAAAATTATACATCACTGCTTCCAATGTTTGCCGTAATGCCACGTCGTCCTTGACCTGTTTGGACAGCAATTCATGGGTGGCCGCAATGGCCATGATTCGGTTCACACTTTCATGAAGGACCTTTTTTGCTTCTAAGCTCTGTGTTCTTCGTTCTTGAATACGCAATAAAGAGACAACAGACTGCAAATTATTTTTGACACGATGATGAATTTCACGAATCGCAACTGATTTGGAAATGATTTCGGCTTCTTTTTCTTTGAATTCCGTGTTATCTTGAATGATCATCACTAATTGCGCTTCGGATTCCAGCCAAACTTTGCGGATTTTAAAATAATAATTCAAGTAAGTTGTGTTGCTTTCAATTGGTTGATTGCTGACTTTATACCTCATTTGGTAAAGAACATACTCAAATGTCGTGTAGTCAATGGACAAATTATCATAGCTCATACCAATAATATTATCGCGATAGCCCAATTTTCGATACAATTCCTGTGCATTATTATTGGTAATCAATAGATGCCCCGCTGCATCAAAAATCAAAACAGCTTCAGCTAATTGATCAATAAACAACGCATCTACTTGACTCGTTGATTTCGCCACTTTAGCTAATTGGCAATGATTCAGCTCTTCCTTATGCAGATCTGCTTGAATCTCTCCATCTGCTGCCATCTCAACAATAATGACACCAATTGTTCGATGCTCATTTCGAATCGGATAAATATTTTGCTTGATCAACCGATTTTCTTGCGTCACAGCTAGCAGGCCGATACTGTTCAAGCTTGTTTGCATGGTTCGCAACACACCTGGTTCATTTTCTAACAATGCTTCCATACCAACAACATCACCACTGTATAAAGAGTCTGCTTTTGTAGGTGGTTTGTGATAAACGACTAATGCTTGTTGCGACATTTCTTTATACACATCAATGAATACATCCGCACTTTGGTAGAGTGTTGTTGAAGAAAGATAGTTTGCTGTTCGTTGTAACTCTTTGATATCTGACTCAGATAGATTGGTATATTGTCTACATAATTGCGCTAATCGTTTCATCTACTCATCATCCATTACAATTAGTTCAGCAATTTCACCCATCCGCGCTCGTTTATTCATACTTAATGTCCTTAACATTTGATAGGCTTCCTCTTCAGTAATATGATTCTCCTTAACAAGGATCCCCTTGGCTTTTTCGATAATTTTTCGTTCTTCCAACTTCAAACTTAATTTATCGATTTGACTTAGTAAAGATTGCGTCTGTTTTCCTCGTTCAATGCTCATTTCAATTGTAGGTATCAACGACTTTTCATCTAATGGCTTGACTAAATAACCTAGTGCACCGAGTTTCTTTGCCTTTTCCGTATTCTGGACATCACTATAGGCGGACAAAAAGACAATACTACTGGCTAGCTGGTCTTGAACGATCTTCTTACCAGCTTTTAAACCATCTAAAATTGGCATTTGGATGTCCATAATCACTAAATCAGGACGTGTCTTTTTACAAACTTCAATCGCTTCAAATCCATCTGCCGCTTCACCGACCACTTCATATCCTGCCTCTGCCACAATATTACGAATATCCAATCTCGTAATAGGTTCATCATCGACTATTACAATTCGTCCATCCATTCTCTTCACGCCCTTGTCCGTTCGAGACTATGTTCTAGTGATTTTACAAGTTACGGAGAAATTTAAAATCTGTTGCAATCCTTCGATTACTGCTTGTAAAGCCGCCTCAACCGAACTAACATCTCCTGAAATAACGACCGAACCAGAAAACCGATCGATGAAACCGATTTGGATATCCCCGCTTTTCGTTGCAATATCCACTGCGATGATTGCTGCTTCACTCGGGGTGATCGTTAAAATTCCTAGCGCATTGCTTGTTCCTTCAGGTAACCCCAACTTTGTATAAATCTCTTTATTGGGACTTGCAATGATATGCGCCAATGTGACTTGTTTCCCAGGAACATATTCTTGAATCATTCGTTGTTTTTCTTCCAACAAGACTCGCTCCCTTAATTTAGCAAATAAAAAATCCTCAATAAAAAACGTAAAGATTCCACTTTCGCTTTCTACTAAGGAGCTTCTTTGCTCTTAAATTTTGAAGCACGCCGTTGTGCTACCCACATTATATTTTATTGGCTACATCCTGTCAATCGCTTATAAGACAGAGTTCAAAATTTCTATGACTTCTTCTTTTGTTGGCTGAATGGGATTCGTTCTCGTGCAGCCATCTATCAGAGCAGCACTCGCGATTTTCTCACTATTCTCACGTACTTCCGCTTTTGTTAACCCATATTCAGTAAAAGAAGCTGGCATTTGTAGTTTTCTCCGCAATTGCTTGATTTGTCGAATGAGTTGCTGAACGCCTATTCGAGCATTCGTTGTTTTCGTAGAGTAGATACAATCAACTAGCTGTGCGTAACGTTTTGCTGTTGCTTCATTTGTTACTTTTCCACTTGCCAAACCACTATTGAATGCAATCACATCAGGTAGCAAAATCGCATTCATACGCCCATGGGGTACATGCAATCGTGCTCCTGCCGCATGGGCGATCCCATGGTTGAGCCCTAATGAGGTTACATTGAAGGCCATGCCGGCCATACAAGAAGCTAGGTGCATATTTTCTCGAGCTTGTTTATTGTTGCCATCATGATAGGCTATTTCTAAGTTTTCAAAAACCAATCGAACCACTTTTTCACATAGAGCATCTGCAATCGGATTTGCTTCTGTCGACACGTATGCTTCTATGACGTGAGTCAACACGTCCATTCCAGTATCAGCGGTAATCTTCGGGGGAACACTCATGACTAAAGCTGTATCTAAAATGGCCACATCCGGTTGGATTTCATCCGTAACCAAAGGTATTTTTGTTCCAGTTTCAGCAATTGTGATCACAGAAAAATTGGTGACTTCTGAACCGGTCCCACTCGTTGTTGGTACAGCAATGAATTGATCCACTTTGATGTTCATCGTCTGTTCTCCAAAAAACTTCATTGCTTTTGCTGCATCAATCGCCGAACCTCCGCCTAAAGCGACAATCGTATCTCCTTTAAAATCAACCAATTGCTTGATACCTGAAACAATCTTGTCAATCGGCGGATCTGGTACGATGTCACTAAAAATAAGGTATTTGTTGTGTGACAAATGCTTCGTTAAATGATCCACAAAACCTGATTCAACCATGAATGGATCGGTAACCACAAAAACTCTTTTTTCTCGAAGCTTTTCAAGATTGGTTAATGCCCCTTCCCCTGCCCATATTTGGGTAGGAAAATGAATAGTTTCCATATGGATTCCTCCTAATCAAAAAATAGCAAAAAAACGCCTCAAACAAACGAAAAACGTCTGTTTGAAGCGTCTTTGCTTCATTATGTATACGCCATTGTACACCAAACCTTACAAATAGAGTACAACGTCATTAAATGATTGTCAATAAGAAAAGGGAATCTAGCAGTACACCGTTGTACCTGAAATCTCCTTCATCGTTGAAAGACCAGCCCAAAATTCCCTAGACGCACGCCTTCGTGCGAACATATGGATTAACACAAATATCTTGGGCTGGATTTTCAACACAAGCGTTGGAAAGAAACATCCTGTTTTGCCTCGAAACAGTATGCCCAATAATGAAAAATTGAAAAGACCTGACTTAAAAGCAACCCTGCTTTATCACAGTGGCGGGACCGTGCCAGATTTTCACTGACTTCCATTCATATTCTTCATAAAATATTCGTTTAATCTACTTGGAATTTACCACATCTTACTTAGAAAAGCAACTGTCTACAATCCCTCCTCTTTTATTTTATGGAAAACCTTTTCTCCTCTTTCATAAAAAATATCCGGTTCATTGGCTTGAACATTGAGATAGCGTGCCAATGCATAAAAGTAATCTGACAATCGATTCGTAAAAATCAGCACTTGCTCATTGATCTTGGCTGTCCAGTTTAGACGAACAATCGCGCGTTCCCCACGACGAGCGATCGTTCGCGCCACATGGACCATACTAGCTTCTGGTGTGCCACCGGGTAAAATAAACCGATCTATATCCGGAGATTCGGCAGTAAAATAGTCGATTCTTTCTTCTAACCAAGTGACACTTTCTGGTTGTAGTTTAAACGGACGCTTGGCTTCTATTGGTGTTGATAAATCCGTTCCTACATCAAAAAGAAAATTTTGCAAAAGTTTCAATTCATTTTTGACGGCTTGATTTTCTGAAGGTAGTTGACTGATGATATACCCTACCCACGAATTCAATTCATCGATCGTCCCATAACTTTCTACCCGATCGGAATCTTTAGCGACCGTGGTACTGCCCACGAGTTTGGTCATACCTTTGTCCCCTGTTTTTGTATAAATTTTCATCATACCTCATCCTCTTCTAAATAATTGATCAATTCTTGTAAACCCGTTTTTTCTACAGAAGATACTTCAAAAATCTCCTTTGCCCCCGCATTTTTCAGTTGCTGATGAATATGTGCTAATTGATCGGGGTCATTCACTAAATCCACTTTCGTTAAAATGCCAATCACTTTTTTAGGGAATATGCTACCAAATCCTGGGGAAAAAATCTGTTCTGTCTCGAGAGCACTCTGTACTAAGCCAATGACATCAGCTTCAGCTGCTGTGACGTTTAAGGCATTGTAGTACTGACGATGCAATATAAACTCTCCTGGTGTATCAATCATCGTTGTATGGAATTCGACTGCTTGTGTCTTGGCATAACGCAATTCTTTCCCTTGCAGCGCTTGGCATAAAGTTGTTTTTCCGCAACCTATCGCTCCCATAAGAATCATTCGTTTCATACTTTCCTCCATAAAAAAAGCCTAAAGCACGTGTTGTCATACACGAAAACTTTAGGCTCCGTTGCCATTTATTGAAACACGTCATTGTGTTTTCTTTTATATTACCTGTTAAAAAAATACTTGTCAAAAGTTACTGGATATTTTTCCAAGCTTCATGTTGGTGTTGAAAATAAGAGACGATATCTACATCAAAAATATGCTCAAGAAACGCTTTCGAAGCGATGTCTTGAAAATCTCCCTTCGCAGCAATAGTCCCCTCTTTCATAAAAACGATTTCTTCACTTAATGTCAGTGCTAAACGAATGTCATGAAACACACCAATAATGGTTTTTTTAGAGTGAGTGCCCCATTCATTCAACTGATGAATCAATTCTTGCTGATAGCGAATATCCAGATGATTATTAGGCTCATCTAATAAAATGATCTCGGGATCCTGCAGGAATAGTTTGGCTAAAAAAACACGTTGTTGCTGTCCTCCAGAGAGTTGATTGACAACTTTATCTTTGATATCGATCAGATGAGCAGTCTCTAGGTAATGAAGAACCCGTTCTTTTTCTTGTTTAGAGACGATAGGCAAAAAACGATGTGACTGTTGGCGATAAGCCCCCATCAAGACGGTTTCATAGACCGTGTAATCGAAGGCCACCGTTGTAAACTGACTCATCATAGCAACTTTATCAGCTAAGAATTTTCTTTTTAATCCGCCTACTTCTTGTCCATCAATCATGACAGACCCTTTATAAGGAATCAAGCCAGCAATCGTTTTTAGCAAGGTCGTTTTCCCACAGCCATTAGGTCCCAAGATACAGGTCTTGCTTCCTTGCTGAAAGGTTAAAGAAATGTCTGTTAAGATACGAGATTGCTGCAGAGTCACTGCCGCTTTTTCTAATTGAATCATGCTACAGCTCCCCTTTTTTGGAAATAAATATACAAAAAGAATGGGGCGCCAATAAGCGCCGTCACCGCACCAATTGGTATTTCTCTTGGCGATAAGATCGTCCGTGCTATCGTATCTCCTAGCACCATCAATGTCCCTCCTAATAGAGCCGATCCGGGGATTAGCCACCGGTGGGTAGCACCTAAATAACGGCGAACAATATGCGGTGCGATCAAGTCTACAAAACCAATCACACCAACAAACGACACGGCACTTCCTGCCAGTAAACTTGCAAAAAGTATGATTCTTAACTTCACAGTTTTCACTTCAACTCCTGAAAGCATGGCTTGCTCCTCACCTAAACCCAGAACATCCAAATTATTTGCGTCACCCCATAAAAATAATGTACTTAGGATAGCGATAGGGCAATAAATGACGATTTTTGTCCAATTACTACCGGAAAAGCTCCCCATTTGCCAAAAGACGAGTTCTTTTAAATAATCTTGAAAGAGCGCCGTAATCAACGTTAAAATTGCACCAACAAATAAAGTCATGACCATTCCCACTAAAACGACTGTTTGATTGGACATCTGGCGATCCATCGTACGAGTAAATAGTAAAACAAGAAAAACAGTCGTTAACCCGAAGAGAAAGCCCGTAAAAGGTAATAATAGACTGCCAATGATCGTGGCTGATATACCTGCGACCATGATCAATGCTGCTCCGAGGGAAGCCCCCGCTGAAACGCCTAATGTATAGGAAGAAGCCAATGGGTTTCCCAAAAGAGATTGCATCACTGTTCCACTAACAGCCAACCCAGCACCTACTAAGTATGCCAGCACGACTCGCGGTAAACGAACATTCCAAATAATCCCTTCCAAAATACCATCTTCAGAAATCTTCTTTCCTGCTAGAATGTTGAACAGATCACTGCTGGAGATCGGCACACTGCCAATCTTGATGCCAAGTAAGAGCATTCCCAAACTAATGACGATCAATAGTAAGAGAAAACGCTTTTTATTCATCTTTCAAATCCTTGTACGCTTCTGGATAAATGGCTTTTGCCATTTGCTTTAAAGCTTTTGTCATGTGGTGATTTGGCAAAGAGCTCGATCGATTATCAATGGCAAATACTTCTTTGTTTTGAACCGCAGGTACTTTTTCCCAATTTTTCCGTTCCAAGATTTCTTTTGCCGGATCGTCAATATAGTCAACATTCGTTAGGATAACATCGGGTTTTGCAGCAATTGCTGCTTCTTCTCCGACAGGAAGCCAGCCTTTCTCGTTTGCTAGAACATTTTTGGCACCAATCGTTTCGATCATTTCATTTAAAAATGTCCCACTTCCAAAACTATAAATATCTGGTAATGCAGCTACTTCAAATAAAACACTCTTTTGATTCTTGATAGTTTTGCCGATTTTTGCAACATCATCAATTTCTTGAGTCATCTTATCGACTAGTTTTTGTCCTTTCTCATGCTCTGACAAACTATCAGCAATGAATTGGACGTCTTCTTTAATGGCTTGAATACTGGTACTTGTCGGTATATTGACAATCGTGATCCCGGCATCTTCTACTTGCTGCCAGACACTTTCAGAACTTGCTAAATTAATGTCATTCACATAGACGATTTGCGGTTTCAATGCAATCAATTTTTCTGCATCAATCGCCATCATATCCATTTGAGGTAATGCCTGAAGCGCTTCATTCAGTGACCCGCTTTGCATGTCAACAGCAACCAATTCATTCGTTTTTCCTATATCATCAATAACTTCTGTTACTGATGGAACCAGTGAAACGATTTTAGTTGCCTCTTTAGGCAATGAGATCTCTTTCCCACTACGGTCTTTCGTCGGCAAATTTTGTTCTGTTTTCTCAGTTGAAGCCGTAGCTTCGTTTTCTTGTTTGCCGCAACCCGCTAATCCAATCCCAGCAACTAGTCCGATGGTCATGATCGTCATTAGAATTTTTTTCATCTTTTTTTCCTCGCATTCAACTTTTTTTGAATTTTTTCTTCCAACCCTTACGGATAAATCGATTATTCTTCTTTCCTACGGTTTGTCTATCCCTCCTTTTACTTTGTATCAAAAAACAAAAAAAACCACTTTTCCTTTAATAGAAAAAGTGGTTCATTAACAGTACTAACAGTAGATCAAGCCAGTTATCGTCGAAGCCCCTTCTTTTTCCTACAAAAGAATGAATAGACTTATCAAGCCGGTATCCTGACTTAGCTTCTTCTTACTCCCAATCCTTCCAGAATAGAATCATTCTGTGGTTCTATTGGTTTCATCCACCATACAGTAGGTAGGTCTGTAGAGGATTCACACCTCTTTCCCTGACACTTCATAAGTATACGTTTATTGTATCTTCTTTGATAGCTAGTTTTCAAAAGGATCAGCAGACGTCCTTGTCAACTAATACACCCTCATTATAGCGTTTACGAATATTTTGTCAATCCTCTTAACGTCTTACGGCAGGTTCGATAGCATAAGAGATACAAAGGTTGTGCTGGCTAGCAAATAAATCAGCTTTCTTTATGCCCTGTAAATCAAAAAAATTTTTTATTAAAAACAGGGTTTCTTTGATCAGCCAACTCATTTTATCTGCTAGATACTGGAGGGTTCCCAGTTTTTTTCTTTCGCCGCTTATACCACCAAATACAAAAAACGAGGAAGCCGCAGGCAGTAAAAATGAGGATCCACAGAAACTGCTGTTGTTGCTGTTTGACTTTCTTTATGTCATCAGTGACTTTCGGATGATAAGGAATCCGGTGTCCTCTTACCAATAATCGATGACTATTGATCATGTAGGGAGTGCAGGTCAACAATGTGACAAGATCTTTACCAGATTCAATCTGAAGGTCTTGTGTATCGGTGGGGACAACAGTTTTGATTTGATCGACTTGATAAACGAGTGTTTCGCCGTAGACTTCTAAATAAAACTCATCGCCTTCCTGCAATTCTGGCAAATCAGTAAATAGTTTTGCTTGCGGCAATCCACGATGACCCGAAATGACGGCGTGGGTATTTTTGCCTCCTGTAGGAAAAGAAGTCCCTTCCAGTAATGAGCTGCCTTTTTCCAACAATGCTGAATTGGTCTTGTCAAAAATAGGGACTCGTACATTGATTTTGGGGATCGTTAACACACCGATCGTATGGCTTTCAAAATACGATTTATCTGGTTTTTTACTGATTTTCTCTGCTTCAGAGAATGGATCCAGTCCGGGGGAGCCGCCTTCTTTGGCTAACTGTTGATTTTTGTCGATCTGCGCTTGCAACTTCGCCATTGCGGCGGCATTTTCTTGATTTGCTTCTGCTTGGTAATGCGCAATGATCTGTTGGTCCAAATAATTATTCAGTGCATCGCTAATGAATGGATAGGAAAAAATCCCTACACCAATCAACAACAAAAGGATCATCAATCGATCGACTATCTGGTGTCCTCTTTTTTGTTTCATCGTTTCCTCCTCAAAAAAATTAAAGGAGCTGTGACAAAAGACTTGTCACAGCTCCGTTTTCCGAACAAGTGGTTCAACAAGCGGTTAGAATCAGCTTCTTCAAAAATAGCTTTTCAAAAAAATGGGAAAAGCTATTTTAGAAAATCCTTTCTTATTTCTTGAAGCGGACCACGTCTGTTGCAACCTCCCGTTTTTATCTGACTAGGTCGAAATAGCTGAGATCTGCTTTTGAGGCTGCCAATTTTTCTAGAAGTGAAAATCTAGCAAAACAGAAACTCAACGAGTTTCTTTTCGTTTCATGAAATACAAACCCACAATGATCAAGATCAGCGTACCGCTGCCTAAATAAAGATAGATGCCTTTTCCGCCTGTAGAAGGCAATGTTCCTTTGTGTTTGTTAGGCACTTTTTCAGGAGCAACTAATTCTTCTGTGGTTCCGTAAGAATGCTCATCCACTGTAAATTGGATTCGATTTGTTAGTAATACATAATTTTCTGGCGCTGCAGTTTCTTCCAAATAATAGGAACCATATTTTAGTCCAGTAATGACGACTAGACCATCAGCTTGCGTCGTGAATGTTGTTGCATCTGCTTTGTTTGCCACCCAAGTCACTGTTTTCGCTGCTTCATCGACCTTCAAATAGTTTGCACCCTCACTATTTTGATCACGTACAACGAAAGAGGCACCTGCTAGAGCTTGCGTGGATGAAACATCCCCATCGACTTTGATAAATCGTTTCCCACCGGTGACGACTTCTACTGTTGGTGGCGTTTGGTCATTGGTATGATCATTATCAACATTGGCTTCGTTTTTAAAGCCTTTCGTTGGATCTGCTTTTTCATTTAGATGCATGAAGTAAACAAATTTTAATGTACCTCCTGGTGTTAAAGAAGGGATGAACGCTGGATCGACAGCGACGGTGAAGCCGTTTGTCTGTTCAGTTACTTGATAGTTTTCAGATGCGATCAGTGTATCACCATCATAAAGAGCATAGGCTGTATCTCCTGAAGGTGTATTGTCAAAGGTCAATGCATCATCATGGGTATCTACTAAGTTAAATTTGTTGTATTTATTGGCATTTCCTTCTTTATCAGCAATACCTAATGGAATATTGACCGCAATCTCGTACTTGATCTTTTCACCAATCGCTACATCTTTGCCGTTTAAATTAGGCGTTGTTTTTTCAACGTTTGATGTATCATTTTTAACGGTTTTTTCTACTGGGGTTTGATTATCCGCTTCAATAGTGAAGGGTGTCTTTGTTTGATCATCAATCAATTCAGCATTGTTCGGTGCTTTGACCTCTTCAAGCGTATAGGAACCCACTTCGAGATTCTTCACCGTTAGTTCACCAGTTTTCTCTTCAGATTCTGTAAAATCATCTTCGCCGATTCCATAGCTTTTACCAGTAATAAAATGCTTTGCTTGTCCTTTGTCGGTTGTCCAAGTGTGGAGACCATCTTTTACCCCTTGAATATACTTGGTCGTACTTGGGGAACCTTCATTTTTTGAGAGTACGAATTCTGCACCATTCAACGATTCATTTTCAGCAGTACCTCTTTTTTTCACATGTAATGCCCCATCATTTGAAACGATATTTTTGGGGTAAACATGAACCGTAGATAATTCTTCTGTCCCATAGTTATACGAGCCGTCTGATTGCTTGATCATCTCATAAACCGGGAAGGCAATGACCATATTGGCAGCAGCCGCTACCCCAGATTTTGGTTCTTCTTTGATGACGTAGACAGCATCTTTGTCGTTTTGTTTTTTCGGTACATTTAGGGTAATATTGCCATCTGCATCTGTTATACCTTCAGCTATTGGCGAACCTGGGGTTAGACCTTGAACTGCTTGTTTTGCAGCTTCGACAGTTGCCCCGGCTGCTCGTTGCGCATAAAATTCTGACGTCACATTATAAATGCGGAAAGTGACATCTGCAAGACCTTGATATTGATCAAAATCACTCATCTCTTTCCCACTATTTTGAATGAGCGGATCCGGAAGATCGGTCATTTTCTTTTTATGAATGACGATTTGGGCATTGCTTGCATTTTCCTCAGCATAAGCTGCTGTACCCAACCCATTGATAAAAACAGGTAATGTTAGTAATAGCGTACTTAGTAAGTACCATACTTTTTTTGCTTGTTTCATTTTCTTTCTCCTCGTTTTTGTTTTTGGTCAATCAGCCCAGCAATGACAAAACCTATCAATGCTACACCGGCTAAGATCAATCCTGTTGCTTGTTGCTCATTAGTCTTTGGTAAAAAACCAGTATGTTTCTTGTTGATGATTGCCAGTGGGGTAGCTGCTTTTCCATTTGTTGTATAGGAATTTTTTTCAACCACAAACGGAATGGCTTTTTGATTAAGCAAGTAATTTTTTGGGGCTTGGATTTCTTCCAAGAAATAGTGGCCATCTTTTAACCCTTTGACGGAAAATTCTCCGGCTTGATCAGAAGTGAATCGTTTAGCTCCCGCTTTTTCTCTTTGCCATTGATAACCATGGGCTGATTCATGCAAATAGGCTCCCGTTTGATTTTTTACGACGAATACGGCATTTGCCAATGTTCGCTGCGGATCTTGACTATCTCTTTTGACGAACCGTTTCCCACCAGTCCGTATGTCAACTTTTTTGTTGATGGTATGTTTATCTGTCAGCAATTGCCCTTCATTTACGATCTCTGTGTCAGGCTCTGCATTCATTACTTTCATTTGGTAAGAGACTTGCAATTTTTGATTGGCAAATTTTTCTAGCTGCTGAATAGAGAAATCCAGGACAAAGCCATGATCCGTTGTTTGAAGTGTATATCCTGTCATAACGGATGTTCCTACTTTTACTGTGATCGTTTCTGGTAAGAGAAATAAGGTAGAATCTGCTGTATCCGATAGTTGGAATTGTTGGTAATCCAAGATATTTTCTGGGATATGTGTTGACAGCTGATAACCCACTCTCTCGCCATAGGTAAAATCAGAGGTTTTGGACTGCACTTCTTTTTCAAGAGGCGGCAAATCGTATGCCTTCTCTTCATTTTTTGGGTACAAATGAATCGTGGTCATTTGATTCCCTTTCTGATCAAGAACTGGCAAAACAACGACCAAGTTTCCGGCTTTCTCTTTCACGACATTAGGAGCCTCTGCTTCCACGAATAAATAGACCTTATCCCGCTGCTGGCTGTCCTTGGCTGCTAATGTGAAGCTAAGTAAACCATCTTCTCCTTGGATCTTCTCGGTCTTTCCTTCGGCAATCAGGGATCCGGCTGCAGGACCTTGCTCAGCCAACTTTCTTTGCGCAGCTTCCACCGATTCACCATCTTCCCGTAATTGATAGAAAGAATCGGTGACATCGTATACGTGATAGGTGACATCATTTAAACCGCGGTAAGCTTGAAGCAATGTACCTTCTCCGGAATTGATTTGTTCCTGGGGTAACTGCCCTTCAGGAAATAGTAACTTGTGTAACGTGATGCGAACATTCGCTTGCATTTCTCCTGCTGAAACTTGTTGGGAGAAACCTAGTAACACAACTAGAAAAATGCATACACTAAACCAACGCATGCTTTTCATCCGCTACCCCCTCCTTTCTAATCGCTGGAGGTATAAGTAGATACCAGCGATGGCGATCGAACTAAAGGCGAGTAGATAAATCCCTAATCGACCACTTCCACCTGTTTCCGGCAGTGGAACTTTCGCCTGATTGGTCACATCTAGTGTAATCTGGTTGTTTTTTTCTCCAGCAACTAACACATCAGCGACTTCTTCGCCATCAATCTGTACTGAGCCATCTTCATTGATCACAATTTCAATTGGCTCTTTCAATCCTTGATACCCTTCTGGCGTATATGTTTCCGTCAAGACATATTTTCCCGGCTGTAACTGATCAAAGACAAACGTATCCGTCTCTTCTCCTGATCGTTCAATGTCTGTATTTGGACCCGTCAAGCGGAATTCCGCCCCTTTTAATGGCGTCTGATCGTCGGCCTTTTTGTGGACGGTCAAGTCAAAGGCTTTTAACTGGTTTTGATGATTCAACGTCCATTCTTTACTTTGTTTATCCACATTTTTGCCGTCGTAGTGAATCTTTCCATATTTATCCACCGTAAATTCATAGTTGCCGGCGATCGTGTCATACCCCAATGGACCTGAATCTTCGACCATTCGGTATTGACCTGGCTGATCTAATATAAAATGGGCTACCCCTGAATCCGTTGTTTTTTCCGTAGCGATCGTTTGATAACGGTCTGAAGAATTTTTCTTTTGCAACGAAAATGTTGCCCCAGATAAATTTACTTCATTCCCGTCTTGCAGCGTATACTTGCGAATGCCGATTGGCAATTCTGAAAATTGATTAACCACGGTCAGTGTGATCACTTGTTCTTCTGTAGAAACCTCATCCCCATCGATTGTCACAATTCCCTCTGAAGTGACTTCGATTTGCCAAGTTGTTTTCCCACGTTCATGTCCAGCAGGAGCTTGCACTTCTGTGAGAGTATAGGTTTCACCTTTTTGCAGTCGGACATTTTGCGGCAAGGAGTAGCTGCCATCTTGATTATCGATCAATGTCGTACGGCCATTTTTGCCAGTTAATTCAAACACAGCACCTACCAGATTTTTTTCGCCAGCAGAAGAGTTTTTGATCACTTTAAGTGCTAATGGCTGAAACTGTTTCGTGTTTTTCCACGTTGTTTCATCTACTTTTTCTTGCTCATAACCGGGGACAGCTAGCTCTCGAGTCGTTTGATAGCTGAAATCTTGTCCCCGATTATTGTATTTGGGTAGACCTAAGGTTTCGGCATAGGCATCATCTGCTGACTTTGAAAGCTGTGTTACACTAGTGCGTTCCCATAAGCTTCCGGTATCATTTGACGGTTGCGAAATCTTGATATAGCCTGTTTGCCAATTTGTCGTATCTGAAACTTGTTTTCTGGTCACTTCATAGATAACATTTTCTGGGCGGCTGCTCGGATCATGATCATATTCTTCCCAAATTTTTTTGAAATCAAGCTTGACTCCTGGTGCTTTCCCCGATGGCACTCCAAAATCTACCACTTCATCTGCTGTTGCTACTGGTTGGAAGGTTGTTCTGCCATTCATCGGGTACCAGAAATCAGGTTTGAACGTTGCTGATTCTGTCTGGATCCTGACTTGATAATGGATCTGAATTTCTTGATCTTTCCCTAAATAAATTTCATCACTATGAACGGTGTTTCCTTCAAATGAGAGTGTGGGCATGGCTTGTACTTGAAGGGACCCGACACTTTTGACTGCTAATGTATTTGGTTCGTAACTAAACGGTTCAGCAATCGGATCGGTTACTTTGCCGTTTGCCACAGTTCCAGATATCTGAACCGCTTTTCTCGCGAGATAATCAGAAATATCCGGTGCATGATCGGCTGATTCATAGTAAAGATCACCATTCTCATCCGCAGACACCATTTGCCGCATCTTGTTTTCTACTTCTTGTTTGGATAATCCCGCATTAGTATCACTTTGCAGTTGAATGCCTAATCCATGAATTTCAATTCCTCGCTGCTTTAATGCCATTGCTTCACCAATGGTTGCGATAAACGTACTGTTGATCAATTTATTGGTATTTCTTTGGTCTGGAGCATAGTAGCTGTTAGAAATACGAGAAGTACTGCCCGGCTGGTCTTGTCTATTGGTAAATTGGGTGCCGTAATAGCTGCCATTCGTTTCTGTTTGAACTTTGCTGACTTGGTAGGAAAAAGTGGGAACACCATCTGTCAGTAGAACAATCACTTTTTTGTGTCCATTTGGTGTTGCCAACATGTTTCCGGCATCTCGCAGGGCTTTTTGCGTGAAGGTTCCCCCAGTAGTACTGCTTGGAGTAATCGTCTTAATGGCATTTTTGACCGAATCAAAGGGGCCCATCGCGACCGAATCATTCTTGTATCCATCACTTGAATACCCAACATAGCCCATATGAATGTTGTCTGTGATTCCACTTTCTGCTAGCGTATCTACAAATCGATCCACCCCTTTTTGGACCTCGCCAATTCGATTGTTGTCATTCATACTACCTGACCAGTCAACTACTAAAACCAAATCTAACGGTGCGATCTCCTTTTGGACATTTCCGCGAATATTTAGGTATACATCAAATAATCCAGGTGTCGTGGTCTCTTTGGCATACTTGCGAATGGCATAGTCTGCTTGGGAACCAGTCCCACCATATTCAATATAGGAATTGGTTTTGTTCGTTGGTTCCCCGTTCCATTCCGTTTGCCCATCCCATTGTGCAGCTCCGTCTTTGTTTCCTTGATGGTTGCGCACATTCTGATTCCCAGTCGGTTGCCAGCTTGCTGTCGGATAGGTTCCTGACGCATCTGTCGTATACTGAGGCAGGATTGCTTTATGACTGCGATCAAACACTGGATCAGAAGCAACGCTAGGGAATGAAAAAGGTTTTATCACTTCATCTGCAGCTGTTGATCTTTCAGATACTTCAGATGCTTCAGGTCCTTCTGTCTCTCTGTTTTCTGCCAGCGTTTCGTTGGTATTTGATGGATTTATTGATTTTGACTCTTCGGATTCTGCTGAATGTGTATCTGTAGCAGCTGTTTCCTTTACAGCATCCGTTTCTGCTCTAGAAGTATTGTCCTGGGTGTCAGTCGGTTTTTCCTTTGTTGCCTGCGGCATGACAACAGAGACCTTTTGGATCTGACCTTCGTAAATTAATTCTGGTGCTTGCTCGGTCAAAAAAGAATTTTTCTCAACGGGCAGCGTCAGTTGAATGGTCTGATTTAGTTGAGGCTCTATTGTCAGATAGAGGGTATTGTGTTTAATTTGATAACCGTATCCCTCTTGTTTTTCTTCTACTTCTTTTAGCTTGGCATGATCCATTCTTATTTCTTTTTTTATGGGCTCATTTGTTTGATTCGTGAGTGCGACATCTAGTAATAGCTGTGGCTGCTCAGAATCATCTGTTATGATTTTGGCAGATAGAATAGCTGCCCCATTAATAGTTTCTGCTCTAACGATTATGGATGTGAAATAGGAGCTAACCAGCATAAATACTGTTCCTAAAACCCACAACTTCCTCAGTATATTAATTTTCATTCTCCCCTTTCATTTGCGAACCAATAGCAAATCCCAATAGCCTGCATGCTGGAAATTTGTTATTCTAATCAGATACCTAAGTATACATAGAAGGGAAGAATCAAATCACACCAGCTTTCATACCAAGCGGTTTCATTATTGAGATTGCGTTATTGTTTCGTTGATTGTTTTATTAAAGTAAAGGACTTGGGAGGAAATGAAATGATTAGGTTTTTGGAGAAAAATTATCGGAAGATGGAAGAAATCATTCGTGTGTTATCCATTTCTGATAAGTGGATGACTAAAAAAGAACTTGCAAGACACATTGGTAGCAGCGAATCAACGTTTATCCGATATATTGAAGAGATCAAGCAACGCTGGGGAAATGTTTTAACCATCAAAACATCGCATAAATTAGGGTATCGTCTAGAGAATTTCAATGCTACATTGTATCTTCAAATACTCACAGATATGGCGAGAACTTCAACAACGACACAACTCCTTCATGAATTTATTCAACAGCCAGGCAAAACGATCGATTATTATTGTGAGGCAATCAATATCAGTCGATCATCTTTTGCACGAAAACTAAAACATTGCAATAAAGTGTTGGCTGCCTATTCACTTCGGGTCATTGTGGATCGCGGGTATCAGTTAACGAGTCAGGACGATGAGCTGTCTCTGCGGATATTTACGACCTACTTTTTTTTGATGTATTATGGCCATTGTGATTTGCCTTATCACTTTGATAAACAAGAACTAAAACAAGTGATGCGGCGCAATCACTGCATTTTGAATAGTATCAGCTTGGACAACAGCTATGAACATGACTTTTTCATTATGTATTTTATCGTTGATTTGTTAAGAGAGAGTCAAGGATTTCGGCAACGCCCTATCACCAAGATAGCCGTGAAAGCAAAAATCAGTAATGAAGACTATTCATTGATTAAACGCCATTTGAGTGGTATTAGTTTAGAGTCTTGCCAAACAGTCATTGACTACTTTCAAAAAGGGGCTTTCCAGCAATTTTATTCAGAGAATAGATCTGTGATCAGTGAGAAGATACGTGACAATTTGACCTTCAATACTTTTCTGCAGTTGGAACAAATCACAGACGAGGTCGGCGACTTCGTTGTACACTTGCTGACTTGTCTTTATTCCTATGCGCAATTACTGCCTTTTGATACGACAGAGCTGACACAGCGTGCCACTTTTTTTACAAGACATATCAAATTTACACAGCGACAATTGTATGCACGACTCAAAGCAGAACTGCATTTTTTTTCTGAATTGTTGGAAACGAATCTGATCAGTTATTTGTCTTCTTATGTATTCTGGTTATTGACTTCTTTTCCGGAGATCAATCAGACTTTGGTGTCAAAAAAGATCTTAGTGATCAGCGATATGGGGATCAATCACAGTCAATACATCAGTTACTATGTTCAAGATATTCTTGATCTGCATAAAATTCGTTCAGATATCCTGCCCATTAATGGTGAGCAATTAGGTAACTATGACTTGGAATCCTTTGATTTGATCATCACGAATCAGCCGATTTCTGAAACAAAAGTTCCCAGTGTTGTTATCAATGACGCCTTACTATTTTCAAATAAAAAAAAATTACTGGACTTATTGTATTTCAAAGATTTTTTTTAATATCTGAAAGTAAAAAAATTATTTCTTGTTTTCTTCTCGTAGTTTCAATGAACGATTATCATAAGAATACGCTTTTCCTTTGAACCGTTTTTTTCAGCATCAGAATAGATAAACTCCCCAGCTACCTACTACAAAAATTTCGACGGCAAATCACACGAAAAAAAGATCTGCGGTAATGACACACCGCGGATCTTTTAATTGGAGAGATGACTCTTCGTTAAACTAAGTTATTTTCTACTTATCTATCTTTGCATCGACCATTGTGTGGCCGATTATTACACCATCGTTTTTGTTGTGAAACTCTTGGAAACCGCAAAAATCCGGGGCTGTTTCAATTGTAACCACTCTTTCTTCAATTGCAATGAAAAAACTTCTTGGGTTTCATAAGGATTGAAATAGTAAGTACCATTTGTCACATTATAGACCACTCGATACTGCGTATACTCAGATTGACCATTATCTTCGACCATCAGTCCTTTGGGGATCGTGGCATTATTTAAGAGATGGAACATGGCATTGACTGTTTCTTCGGCAGTCTCTCCTACATTCACAAACTGTTTGTTATAAACGGTTCGAACAAATCGTTCAGGGGAAGTCAATCCGCCCGGTAAAATAGATGTTCCATTTCCAAGACCAAAGGGGAGCACCTCTACTCCATTGACTGTTGCGGGAGGAAAATTAGCAGGTCTCGCAGCTAAATAGTTGCCAATATTTTTTACATGCCACTCCAATTCTGGACTGTTAGTCATCACGCCGATTGGATTTTCTTTTATTTCGATAAAACCACGATTGGTTTCAATGACAACACATCTTCCGGTAGTATCCGTTACAATAAAATGCAATGGGACTGTGATACCTAGTAGCGCCGTTTCTATCTGTACTAGATTGATCCTGCTGATTTTTTGGTACAAATCAGGGATGTCTGCTACGTTTCCTAATACCCAATGTAACAATTCATGGGGTGCAAGGTTTATTTTCTCCGCTGTGTATTCGCAATAAACAGCTTCATTCGAAAAGTAGAGTTCAGCAATCGTTAGTCCCTTCTCATTGACCCCATCAATAAAAAGAAATTCTTCTAACTGTTTGCCCGTTCCAACAAAGCCATAGGTATTGGTGACCTGTCCCCCTAGTTGTAAAGACCATTGATACCCCCGTGGCATGACGATTGGTTCGCCGTCTAGCAAAAATGCAAAGTCCATCGTCCGAGCAAAAAAAGTCTGTCCATGAGCAGTCAGCGTGAAACTTGTACACATATGTGTGATCTCCTTTTTGTTCATCATAGCTTGGGTTGCGCAGAAGTTCAACTATTTCAGCGTGTTCCTACCAAGAAATTTGACTCCTTTTCAGATCGGAATCACTTGGTTAAAGGTCGCTGGAAAAACAGGATTATTACAATGATAGAAAGAGATTGACAACTCAAACTACAAATGAAACCGCTTGAATTCTTACCACGTGGATGTTAAGATAATAATGCACACGTTAACATTATTGGAAAAGGAGGAATTTTATGTCCACGATCACAGAAATCCAAACTTCCTACTATCGGATTCCCTTACCAGAATTAATGGAAGATGCCAAACACGGATTACACACTCACTTTGAGGTGCCAATCGTCAAAGTGCGCACGGATGATGGTAGAGAAGGTATCGGTTATACGTATACGGGTGGTTTCGGAGGAGAGTCGATCGCTAAATTGATCGACAAAGAACTGAAACATATCCTGCTAGGAAAAGATCCTGCTTGTGTGGAAGCTCTTTGGGAACAGATGAATTGGGGCATCCATTACATTGCCCGAGGAGGTCTAGCAAGCTTTGCCATTGCCGCCTGTGATATTGCCCTTTGGGATCTGCGTGCAAAAAAAGCACGAGAACCATTATATAAACTTTTGGGAGGACACAGCAATAAAGTAAACTGCTATGGCGGTGCCATTGACTTGAATTTTCCATTAGAAAAATTATTAGCCAACAATCAAAAATATTTGGATATGGGATTACGGGCTGTCAAAATCAAGTTAGGGCAAGCAACACTGGCGGAAGATATCGCCCGCATCAAAGCCGTTCGTAAATTGATCGGTCCCGATATTACCTTTATGGTGGATGCCAATATGAGCTGGTCCGTTGAACAAGCCGTCAAAGCCGCTAAATTGATGGCGCCTTTTGATATTCTCTTTTTGGAAGAGCCAACGATTCCCGAAGACTACGAAGGATATGCTCGAATCGCTAAAGAAGGTCAAATAGCAGTTGCTGGCGGAGAAAATTTACGAACACCAATTGAATTTGCTCATATGTTATCTTATGGTCAAGTCGATTTTCCTCAACCGGATGCCTCGAATTGTGGAGGGATCACTGGCTGGCTGAAAATTGCGGCATTGACACAGTTGCATAATGTCAGTATCTCGACTCACGGCATGCAAGAGCTTCATGTCAGTCTGCTGGCTGCCATGCCTAATGCCGGATACCTAGAGATGCATAGTTTCCCGATCGATCAATACACCACTCGCCCTCTGATGATTGATCCAGAGGATGGAATGGCTATCGCGCCAGAAGAACCGGGAATTGGTGTGACCTTTGACTGGGACAAATTAGCCCCTCATCAATTGGATTTTTAAGCAATATACACAAAGAGCTGTGACAAAAGATTTGTCACAGCTTCTCTAATCTTAATGTACTTAGTTTAAAGAATAAGCGGCAATTCCTCATAGGACAAGCGACGTTCATCAATTAATTCTCGATACCAATAGGCTGATTTTTTCAAAGAACGGGTACGGGCAGCATTTCTTTCGATCCGCACCAGCCCATAACGGTTTTTAAAGGCATTCATCGGTGAGATACAGTCGGTAAAAGCCCAGAGCATATAACCCTCGCAATTCGCCCCTTCTTCCACTGCTTTTAAAAGCCAATAAAGATGTTGGGAAATGAATTGGATCCGATAGTCATCTACTACCTGACCATTCTCATCCATGAACGCCTCTTCATTCTCCCGACCCATGCCATTTTCTGTGATCAGCCAAGGAATGTTGCCGTAATTTTCTTTGAGGTAGTTTGCCATGTCATACATGACTTTCGGATAGATTTCCCACCCTCTAGAACGATTCATTTGTTTGCCGGGAAGATCAAAGTTCTCATAGAATCGCTCCGGATGAAACGGTGTTTCAGCATTCCACTGATAATAAGGTGCCCGCACACGCTTTGGATAGTATTGATTGATTCCTAAAAAATCAACCGTATGTTGTTGGATCACTTCTAAGTCTTCTTTTGCAGGATCAAAATAAATATCATGCTCTTTACATAATGCAATCAGTTCTTCGGGATAAATGCCTTTAATCATCGGATCAAAAAAGACTCGGTTGAAGAAAAGATCGTACATTTTTTTCGCTTGCTGATCTTCTATCGAAGAAGAACGAGCATACACCATTTCAGGATTCAATACGCAGCCGATTCTGCCTTGATAGCCTTTTTCATGATACGTTTTTATCGCTAATGCAGAAGCTAATGTTTTATGATAATTCCATTGCATCCATTTCTTCGTATTTTGTTCATGGGGCCAGCGAATCGCATCAAGATAGCAACGGGTCTGGATCACGATAGGTTCATTGAAAGTGAACCAGTGCTTGACCCGATCACCATAACGTTCAAAGGCGATTGCTGCATACTTGCTATACAATTCGACAACATACCGAGAACTCCAGCCATCATACGTGTCTAATAAGTAGGCAGGCAATTCATAGTGTTCCAGACACAACATGGGTTCTACTCCTGCAGCAATCAATGCATTGATCACCGCATCGATATGGGCTGCATATTCTTCATCGACGATCAACTTCTCATAGTCGGTAAAAAAGCGTGCCCAATTGATGGATGTGCGATAATGTGTCAGATGAATCTCTTTCATCAGCTCAATGTCTTCACCATACTGTTCCATGAAGTTCGTTGCAACGGCCGGTCCATAGCCTTCATGCCAGACAAAACGCTCTTGTTGATACCATTGATCCAAGAAAGAATCCTGACCCGCTTTTTTTCCTTGCCAGCCTTCTGTCTGCCAAGCAGAAGAAGCGGCCCCTAAGATAAATGTTTCTGGTATTTCAATTAACATAAGCCTCTCCTTTTTATGCCACTTCGTTCGTTGAACGATTCATTACGATAACGAATGGCAAATAAATAATGATCGATAATAAAATACAGATGATTTGTGTGACCACTGCACCGATGTCTCCTGCTGTAGCTAAGTAGGCATTGACGATTGGCGGCATTGGCCACGGTACCATCACAACCGCTTTTGCTGCAAAACCGATGGATGTAGCAATATAACCCACCGTGCCGGTAATAATCGGGGTCAGAATAAATGGAATCGCCAAGATCGGGTTCAGCATGATCGGCATACCGAAAATAACAGGTTCATTGATATTGAAAATGCCTGGTGCTAAGGACAGCTTCGTGATTTGGCGCATATCTTCACGCTTGCCTGCAATCAAGATAGCAATCAGCAAGCCAATGGTGACACCTGATCCTCCCATACTCATATACATATCCCAGAATGGCATCGTAATGATGTTAGGCACTTCTTTTCCTGCCTCAAAGGCTTCTGTATTCACGGCGATAGCCGCTAGCAGTAATGGTTCACGAATTGGTTTGACCATCTGATTGCCGTGGATACCAATGACCCAGAAAACTTGTGCAATAAACATCAACAACAAGATACCAGGCAGACCTTGTACTATCCCTTCTAATGGTTTTTGCACAATATTATAAATGATATCGTAAGCATACATTCCTGTGATGGCTTTGATAGCAAAGCCAACTGTCGCAATGATCGTTACTGTTAATATTGTAGGGAAAAGCGCCGAGAAACTTGCTGAGACATTGGCAGGAACACTTTCCGGCATCTTGATTTGCAATCTTTTTTGGCGGCAAAGCCAGGCATAAAGTTCAATTGATAGGATTGCCACGAACATGCCCAAGAATAAACCTTTCGTATCTGTATATTGTTTCGCTAAAACATTCTCGGCAATAACAGTAGCATCTTCATGTAAGAATTCAAAAACCATCGGATTGACCGATAAGTAAGACATCACTGCAATGATCCCAGGGAAAACACCATCGATTTTGTTCAGTTTTGCCAGTTCGATCCCAATTAAAAAAACAGCATAAATCGTTAGAAAACTAAGTGTTACATAACTGACTGCCGAAGAGATCGGCTTTAGATTTTCTAAAAAGCTGAGCGCATCAATTTTTGCTAAGCCGTTCTCCGAATCAAAAACCATTGCTGAAAATAAGGTCCCAAAGGCACCTGTGATAATGACTGGTATCAAAGCGGCAAAAGCGTTCTTAATTACCATGATGTACCGCCAACTATTGATTCTCGTAGCAACTTTACCTAAGCCATTTGCCAATCGATCCATAAACCCTTCCATTTTTACTCCTCCTAACTCCTCTTTGATTAACCAAAATAAACAAACCAAATGCAACCGATTACAATCTCAATTTACTGGATTTTTTTCATTCTGTAAATCGTCGAAAGAAGCAAAAAGCTGAGTATGTAAACGTCGAGGTTTACATACTCAGCAAAATCGATTATGCTTCAAAAAAGGAGGAAATGATTTGGCTTACTATCATGATATTGCAGCAGATATTCGTACACAAATCAGTCATGGAAAGTATGAGAAGAATCAGAAGCTGCCTAAACAAACTGAATTAGCCATTACGTATAAAACTAGCCGAGTAACCATTCAAAAGGCGTTGAATTTGTTGCAAGTAGAGGGAATCATCTATGCCAAAAAAGGCACTGGCACTTTTGTCAGTGAAGCCTATTCTACCTTCGATTATAACGCCCGAGTGAACCGCGGATTAACCAAGCGCTTAGGAAAGACTGGCAAACTCACAAGCAGAATCATTTCCTTTGATACGCTTTTGGCTGATGAGCAAGAACAATCAAAATTGAGACTTGGTAAAGAAGATCGAATTTATGATATTGTTCGTTTGCGATTATTGGATGACGTCCCGGTCGCGCTGGAATATACCATTATGCCAGTCGCAGTGATTCCCGGCATCACCGAAGAGGTTCTCAAAGCTTCCGTTTATGAATATATTTCCAATACATTGCACTTACCGATTGGCACATCGATTCGAAGGATCAAAGCCGACCGTCCAGATATCTATGACCAGCAGCATTTGATTTGTTCCCCCAATGACCCCATTTTAGAAGTCGAGCAAACGGTTTACTTAGAAAATGGGATACCTTTTGAATTTTCACAATCCCGGCATCGATACGATATGGGTGACTTTATTGTCGCTAATAACTGATCTCTTTTTTTGATCGGTCAAAAAGCCCGCCATTTCTTGCTGCATTCTGCAAAAATGGTGGGCTTTCCTCGGTTACTGCTATTTTTTTGTTTCTATCACTTGCGATTTCTACCTCATTCTTTCTTATTGCGGCTGTTTCTAGTCGATATACCGAGTGACAACTGCCAATTCCGGCTCATAAGCAGAACCAGTGATCTTTGTTTTCATGACTTTGGAGCCTGGGGTCTGTGAGTGGATCATCTCGTCTGCACCTAAATAAAGACCGACGTGATGGACTTTTCCTTTTCCCTCTTCATATGCGAACAACAATAGATCACCTGGCTGCGCCTGTTCATAGGATCGCTGCACACCCGCTTGCGCTTGTTCAATGGTATCCCGAGGAATCAAAATACCATTGACCCGATGCAAACTATACATAAACCCTGAGCAGTCAAAGCCACTGCTGCTGATCCCTGCCCATACATAAGGCAAATCCAGAAATTGTTCTGCCATCTCGATCAATTGTCGGGGAGTTGTTGAGTTTCCTTGATCGATTCGTTGGGCTTGTGTTTTAGAAATTTCAGCTGGTCCTTCAGGTGTCATCACATGATACCACTCAGCGTCCTCAAAAAGCCAATCCAGCAGTGTTCCGAAAGAAAGGATTCTTTGATGATCTTTGAATTGCAGGACAGCAGTTGGTTTGATTACTGCTACCTTCTGATTTTTCCCCAATCCATATTTCTCGTCTATGACAGTCAATACGTTGCTAGGAACATACCCTGGGTAGCCTCGGGGATTTTTATTACTTGCTTGGTCTAAGACAATGATTTCTGCCCATTCTTCTTTTTCTTGAACGACTTCGACAACGGTCCCATAAAGAATCTCTGAATCAACCAAGTCCTCTTCATAGAGAGTCATTGCATCTGCTGCTGATAAAAACGAATGGACTGCTTCTAAAGGTTGCGCATTGATTTTTGTTAAAACTGCATTTTGCTGCGGCTGTTTCCATAAAAAAGTCATAGCTGCTTGGACTGCTTTTTTCACTAGGTTCTCCTTTGCTGATTTATTGATCATTTTTGCTTGTGCAATCTGGGGAAAGATGAAAGATCCATCTCTTCTAACTTACTGCTTGTTTCTTTACTCTAGGGAAACATTCTTGTAGTCATAGGCTGCACCGACACTATGGACCACTAAGCCTTTGATTTTTGGGGAACGTAAATGAGCCTCTGCGCTTTGAAATAATGGAATCACGCCCAATTTTTCATTCAAAATCTGCTCAGCTTCCACCATATTTTGCCAACGTGCTTGAGGATCGTTGGCATATGCATCGGATGCTTCTGAAATCAAGTTATCATAGGTATCATCCAGCCATTTTCCGCGATTGTATGAACTATCTTTTTTGAAAAGTTCCAAGAAATTGATCGGATCTGCATAATCACCGATCCAATTGTTCATGACCATTTCGAAATCTCCGCTGTTGGAACGATCTAATCGCACAGAAAAAGGAACATTGGTCACTTCTACAGTCAATCCTTCAAGGGTCTGTTGAAGCGTTCCTTGAATGTATTCGGCTAATTTCTTTGATTGATCGGTATCTGAGGTGAGTAATTCAAAGGTGAGGGTATCTTTTCCTAGTTCGGATTTTGCTTGCTCCCACAATTTCTTGGCTTGTTCTTCATCATAAGGCAGCGAAGTCCCTGCATCTTTAACAAAATCTGTTTTCGTTTCAGGATTAAAGGCTAGATCAGAAGGAACAAATCCAACAGCTGGAAGTGACCCATTACCTAAAATCTGATCAACGATTTGCTGACGATTAAGGCTATAGGAAATTGCTTGCCGCAACTTTTCATTCCGAAACGGTGAGTCCTCCGCTGCTTGATTCATTTCTAAATACTGGGTCGTCGCGCTCGGTTGAACAACATAATCCTTGTGATTTACATTTTGCATCGCCAATTCCCCACTCAATGTGATGTCATCTGCTTGCCCGCTTTCATACAAATTATAGCTAGTTGAAGATTCTTTGACGACATCAAACTGAACTCCGGATAACTTCACTGACTCTGCATCCCAATACTCAGGATTTTTCTTGAGTGTCCATTGAATATCTGTACCTGGACCGTCATAATCCTCCAATGTGAAAGGACCATTGTAGACTGCATTCGCACTTGTTAAGGCATATTGATCCCCATGTTCTTGAACAACCGCTTCACTCTGCGGGAAAAAAGTAGGAAAAGCGAGTAAAGATTTAAAATAAGGCGTTGCTTTTTCCAATGTAATCTTCAATTCATGACTCGTGACAGCTTCGATCCCTAGTTCACTTTTATCCTTCGTTCCATCGGAAATAGCTGCAGCATTTTTGACTGGTGCTAGCATGTAGGCATAGTTGGAGGCGGTAGCAGGATCAACCGTTCGTTGCCAGCTAAAGACATAATCCTCTGCTGTGACAGGTTCCCCATTGGACCATTTGGCATCTTCTCGTAATTTGATCGTGTACACCACCCCATCTTCACTGACCATTGCGTCTTCACTCGCACCGGCAATCACGGGTTCATTGTTTTCATCGAGACGATAAAGTCCTTCATAGGCATTGTTCAAGGTAATAAAACTGTAAGAATCGGTTGCTAACGACAAATCGGCGCTCCCCATTTCAGCAGAAAACTGAACATTCAGCATTGGCTGATTGGCATTTGCTGACTTGCTTGAATCTGTGGTTTTCGATGACGGCTGTTGACAGGCTGCTAGAAAAAAACTACAAACGATGAGTGATCCGATAACTCTTGCTTTGGTTGTCATTCTTGACGCCTCCTATTTTTCAGATAATTCTAAAAATTCTGTTTTGTTAAGTGAAGTTTACCGTGATTCGAATCTTTCTGTCAAATTCCCTTACTTGAAAGAATCTTCAAAGATACCTAGAGAAAGGTCCTATGGAGAGATCTTTCCTAGCTGTTCTTAGGTAGGAAAGAAACATCTTTTTTCACTAGGCAAGTATTTTCTAAGAAAAATACCGACCTAATTGACAATCATTCTCAATTACAGCTATACTAATTGGAAAATGATGATGCAAAGTCAAATCGTGCATTTACCACAAAAAGGAGTGTTGGTTATGTATATCAAAACTGTGACATTTGAAGTTTTAGCAGAAGCAAAAGAAACATTTTCAGAAAAGATCCGCAAAGATATCGCCTCGATGAAAACGTTTGAAGGCTGTCTCCAATCTGAATGTTGGATCAACGAAAAAAAAGCATCAGTCGATTTTCAACTCGTCTCAAAATGGCAAGAAAAGAAACATTTCCAAGCCTGGCTAAAGCGGCCCGAACACTTGCAAAAACACCGTGAAGCTTATCGTGCAGAAAAAGAAGGAAACGGAAAACCTTCCGTAGTAATAAACAAGAGTGGACAAGATTATTCCTTATTTGACGACTCACTTGTATCTTTCAGCAAGAACTGAGTTGAAACTTATTTCAAGAAAGTTCAGCTAAAAAAGAAGGGCAGCGCTTGCCGATGAGAATCCATTTCATCTGACAAGCGTTGTCCTTCGACTGCGTATCGCGTATTTGTCGTGTCAGCCCACCACGGTTAGTTCGTGGAGTGTCTGCCCGGATGGGTCTTTTAACTGCAACCAACCATTGGTCCCTCCGTAGTAAAGAAACAGACCAACCTCATTGACACTTTTTAAAATAACTTCTTCTATCGTGCAATGATCCTTAATCGCTGCTTGATGATCTTGGCGGATTTTTTCTCCTAAGCGAGCAGAAAATCCCAAGGAACCGTCTTTATTATATGGAATTTCTTCGGCTAATTTTGCCCCTTTTTCGATTCGCATTTCATTGCGCTTTTGCCAATAAACAGTTGCCTGACTTCCTTGATAGTCAATATAGAAAGGTCGATCCTGCAATTCTTTTTTCCATTGATGCCTTGCTTTTGTTTTTTTCACTGGATCAAGGGAAGTGGTATTTTGGTAATAGCCAAGTTTATCTAACAATAAGTCAAAATTTTTTGCGCAAGTTGCAATGAGCTCACTTTGCTCACCTGGGATCGCTTCACTTTTTTTCTTCAACAAACCATACTTCTCCTGATAATAATGTGCAAGGTAAGGTGCCTGGATTTCCCAGCTAGGAGTAATACTAATGATTCGATCATGGGGCTGAGTCAAGTCCAGCAATGTATCCGTTGTAATAGCTGTTACCGCATGATTCTTAACAAGAAAAAACACAGTATTATCAAGCTGTGTCACACGATCATGATCTGCAATTTGTAATAAACCTTGTTCATTAGGAAGCTTAAACAGTAACTCCTCTTCTTCTAAGATCACTAATTCAGCTCTCATAACATTCTCCTCCAGGCGTACGATTTTAATTTATTGTACCATCATTAAGTCTTTATTGAAATTTATTGGCCGCCTGGCAGTCTATCGCAGCATGCAAAAAACGATGATAGCAGAAAATAGGAGCCGTAACTATTAGGCAAGTATTCTGCCCTTGAAAGTTACTGTCCCAGACAGCAAAGGATACTCTTTGCTGAAAAAATTTGGCTAACATCGTAAACATTATTGATTAAATTGTTATTTTTGATTGTTGAGCTCATTATTTTCCTGTTTTTAAACAATAAGCTTCTGTCTTTTTTTAACTAAAAAAACATTCGACTAAAGCTGGTCCATAGATTTCATTATACCGAGCAACGACTCTTCCACATCGTTCCTCGATTTCATCATGATCAATGCCATCATATCTTACGACACTCATCACCACACAATTTTCCATTTTGCGGATTACCTCACCGATGATCCTCCTTTGCATACCTACCGGTTTACATTCATACGCTTTTCCTAAAACAATGTTATCACAATTCATAATTTCCACCTTCAAATTTAATTTTTCTAATTATGTTATCATAATATCATCGTTTTTTAATAATTAAAAGTAATACGCATTGATTCGCACAAAAAACCAGTACAGACAAAAAAACCAAACGAATAGAAGTTGCCTCAGAAACAAGCCGGCAATTCAGCAACTTCAAGAACTAAAGTTGCGCTTTCTATCGTTTGGGTATTTCTTTTGTACCAGCGAACACGATTCGCTGCTCGTTTTATCAATTACGCCGTGCAGCTACTAGCGAAGCGGCAAATTTTTCTAAGAAAAGTTGATCGATCTCGTCATAACTACTTGTTTTCGAACTATCGATATCTAATACTCCGATCAGTTGGTCATTGTCCAGCATTGGCACAACGATTTCTGACATTGCTGCCGAGTCACAAGATATGTAGTTCTCATGTTCTTTGACATTATCGACGATCATAGTCTTTTTCTCAGCAGCGGACTCCCCGCAGACCCCTTTTCCTAACTGGATGCGGGTACAAGACACGCGACCTTGGAAAGGACCTAGAATCAATTCGCCTTCTTGAAACAGATAATAGCCGGCAAAGACCGTATCTGGTAACGTTTCATTCAGCAATGCGGAAGAATTAGCCAGATTCGCTAACCAGTTACTCTCCGCTTCTAACAATCCTTTTAACTGAAGGAGCATCAGCTCGTATGCTTCTTTTTTCTCCATATCCATCACCTCTGCTATTGATTATAAGCAACTCGCAGAGTTTTGTCTTGGTAGAATTCTTGAATTTCGAAAACTCTTTCTTCTAAAATGGTTTCTTTCCTGTTTTCTTGGAAGAAACATTATGAAAACATTACTGTTCTTTCCGCTCCTTTGCTCCTCAAGACCATCCCGATCGTCAAAAAAATCAGGCATCAATAACTGTAAATCTTGTTTGTTGATATTGAGGGACTTCTAACTCATCCAAAATAGCTTTTGCCAATGTTCCGCTAGATGTGACAGATTGTCCGGCATCATTTTGAAGCAAGTGATCTTTTCCTAAAATAGCCGGTTTAGCTTCCCCAGCTTGGAAAAGGTTCCCTGGAGAAATTCCTACCCAATCAACATTTTTAACAGTTAATAAAAAATTGTACTCGTCTAATTGATTTTCTGGAATCGCGATCCAGCTTTCACTATCAGGTGCTTTTTTCAAGTCGTTAACATTCAAGTCGCCAGCATCATTCAGTAAACTACCCGCCCCTAAAATGAAGAACAATCTAGTTTTCTTTCCACGGAAAAGATGGATCAAACGGGCTGCTAAGTCGACATGTAGATAGGCTTGATCAGGGCTAGTAGCAAACGCATCAATGATAGCATCAAAACCTTCCAACTCGCCTCTTTTCAATTCAAACGCGTCTTTGGTTATTGTTTTGACGGAATTCCCAAACATTTCCTTTGCTTTTTCTTCATTGCGTACGATAGCTACGACTTCATGTCCTCGTGCACTTGCTTCCCGATAAATCGCTGAACCAGCATTTCCTGTTGCACCAATAATTCCAATTTTCATTGCTCTCTTCCTTTCATCTTTAAACTTGTACATGTAGAAAAATACATGTAACTTTTAAGGTTACATGTTGATTATAAAAAGAAAGCTCCTTTTCGTCAAGCATTTGCTTTTGAAACGGAGCTGTCTCTCTTCATTTTTCAGCAGCCACATTGAGTTTATCTATGATATCTGCTAGTGTGATCTGTTGCATCTCTAACTCAATTTTTTTTTGCAGACGCTCATAGGTCTCATCTAGAACTTCCTGAATGCTACCGCCAATCAAACAATTAGGATTGGTTTTTTTGTCAATATGCAACAATCGTTGGTCCTTTTCAACACTTGAATAAATGTCTAGCAAAGTGATCTCTTCGGGTTTTTTTAGTAATTTAGGTTCAGCTTTTCCCCGTTGGCTCTCAATCAAGCCAGCTGTTCGCAAATCACTCATGATTCGGCGGACATAGGCTGGATTGGTCTCGACACTTTGAGCAATTCGATCACTGGATAGATCGGTTCCCTTCAACATTTCAATATAGGCCAGAATATGAATGGCATCGCTGTATTTCGTTGAGTACTTCATCCCTTTGATGTCCCTTCAAAAATATACTTTTAGCTATCATACCTTTTTTTAGGGAATTGTTCAAAGAGTTGGGGCTTTTCAGCGCTTTTTGTCGTTTGGTTAAGGCAAATAGGTGATAGCTAAGAAGTACAGCTAATGCCGTTTTTTCTTTGCTGATCAACTTCTAATGTCTTTGCCTCTGCTTAATCTTCTTCAAAATCTGCTACTGCAGTGAGAAGCGTGTTGACATGTTGAATATTCTCTTTACCAAATTGTTCATAATCCAATGGATCTCCTGTCAATGTGCGGTTGAGGAAGCCAATCACCATCGGCATATTCATTCCTGCATACAGCTCAAATGTCGCACCTTCCATGATTAACCGAGAAGCCGCATTGCATGGGGTTCCTCCTAGCAGATCAGCAAAGACCACAGGGTTTTGACTGTCAGCGATGACAGCTGCTAGTTTTTGGCGAAAATCATCGGCACCTTCTTCTGGTAATAATGGGACTGTCTGGATCTCTGACTGAGGCCCCATGATCATTTCTGTACTTTTTTTCAATTCTTCACAAAACCGGCCATGACTAATCAAGACTAATTGCTTTTCCATCAACTTCCTACCTACTTTCCATCTACTTCGAAATAACTCCTAACGCCGACAGTGCCACACTGACGATCAATACGACGAAAATTGCTTTGGTTGATGTCATGTTTTTCTTTCCTAACATCCAATAGACAATGCCGACAATAGCTGCTGGTAAGAGCCTCGGCAAAATCATATCAATATTGTTTTGCATATTCAATGTGACCTCACCAATACTTGGTGCCCAAGCAAATTTTACATTGACCATTGTTGCCACTAATGCTCCTACCATAAAAACACCCAGTAATGTCGCTGCATCTGTTAATGCTGTTAAGCGGCTTTGCATGGTTGTCACAAGGGAAATACCTTCTTTATAAGCAAATTCCAGTTGTTTCCAACGAAAGATCATGACTACGATTTGTGCAGCGATCCAGATAAAGATGCCGATCGGATTTCCATTGATGGCCATATTCGCAGCCAATGCACCAAAAATCGTTGGCACTAGGGCTGCGAAAATCGAATCACCGATCGCTGCGAAAGGTCCCATCAACCCGGCTTTCAACCCTGAAATGGTATCTTTTGCCTGAAATCCCTCTTTTTCTTCGATCGCTAGATCAATCCCCGTGATAATGGTATTGAAGAAATTTGATGTATTAAAAAACTGTGTATGCGTTTTCATCATTTCTTTTAATTCAGGGGTGTTGTCCCCATAGATTTTACGTAGTTGCGGCAAAATGGTGTACAAGTAACCTGAGCCTTGCATCCGTTCATAGTTCCATCCTAGTTGGAAACCAAATAGGCTGCGCCGATTGATTTGTTGGAAGTCTTTTTTCGTTAATTTAACATTAGATTTCATCGTCTTCAATCTCTCCTTCCGAATGCTGCTCGTTTTGTGCGGTATTAGTTGCTAGACGTGCTTGTCCATTTTTGTAGCTGATAGCGGCAAGTGCGAAACCAATTAGTGCGATTGCCAACATTGGTAATGCGTTGAAGGTACCGCTGAAATCTTTTACAACACTTGCTACACTGCTGCCCAATAGTTGGATATTGCTAAATACCGTTGTTAATAATGCTGTCAAAACAAAGCCTAAAATAAGATAAGGAAAATGTTTTTTTACTGGTAAATAACGAAGTAAAATTGCAAAACCTACAGCTGGTAAGACTGCTCCGGCAACGGATAATCCATCGCCTAACCACTTTAAATCACCATTCAAATAACTAACAACGTTTTCGACTAATCCGCCACCGAAAGCCAACGCGAGAAATACAGGAACAAGTCGTGATAGCGCCCACGGTGCTGCGCCCAACAAAAAGTTTCGTTCGATGGCTTTGAAATTCATATTTTCCACGTGGGTATCGATTCTATGAGCAAAATACGTATTCGCAAAACGAGCTAAAATATCTAATTGAATCATCAAACTAGCTACCGGTACAGCAATTGCAGCAATTGCCTGTTCTGGATCCATTCCTAATGCAACAGAGAATGCCGTGGCCAAAACCGTTCCCGAATTGGCGTCGATCCGCGAAGCACCGCCAAAAGTTCCTACACCAAGGACTGTCAGTTGCATACTACCACCAATCAATAAACCGGTTGTGATATCTCCCATCACTAACCCTGAAAAAAGACCAGCAAAAACGGGCGCACTCATTGAAGAATAGATCTGTAATTCATCTAGAATCTGATAACCTGCATATAATGATAATAATAAAATTTGCCACCAATGAATTTCCATATTGATTCTCCTATCTTTCTAAAAGGCTCATAAAGTTTTCAGCTTTATCGCTAGGGACCATTTGTGCAAAAAGTTTCACACCTTTGCTAGCAAGTTCTTTGAAATCAGCAATATCTGCGGGAACAACATTGATTGACTTGGTAATAGACTTTGTTTCAGCTGTTTGGGACATGTTTCCAACATTTATTTCAGTGATCGGCACACCTAATTCCACTAGTTTGAGCAAACGGTCAGGTTTTTTAGCAACAATCAACAACCGTTGAGAATCATATCTTCCAGCCAAAATATTGGCAGCTGCTTTCTCAATCGGCAAGATACTTAACTTGACCCCTGCAGGCGTTGCTAATTTCAAGCCACTCTTTTCGATTGGATTTTCTGCTACATCGTCGTCCACAACCATAATTCGGCTAATATTCAGCTTGGTCGTCCATAAGTTTGCCACTTGTCCATGAATCAATCGTCCATCAATACGTACACCAATAATACTCATACTTTTTTCGCCTCCATCGTTTTATAAACCGGTTCTTTTCTCAAATGTACTTCTTTTGCAAAGCAGCCCTCCGTTTCAAAAATAATGATTGTATTTTCCCCGTGATTCAAAAATCCGCTTGGTACGTACAATGATAAAATGGGGCCCACTTCCCAAAAGCGTCCAACAGTGACATTGTTGACCAGAACAACTCCTTTACCGAATCCTGTCAAATCAATAAAAGTATCTCTTTTTTCCTCTAGCACAAAGGAATAACGATAAAACCCGGGTTGTTCTGGATGCCAGTCCCGCGTAAAATCAATTGCTGGTGACTTACTGAAGTCTAGCCAGTAATGAGTCCAGTTGGTCACAAAGTGCAGATCAGCCATCACACCTCTACGAATCCCTTTTCGCTGGGTCTCTGCTGTCAGCTTATGTCCATAGTTGACTCGTCCCATATTTTCTACTAGAATATCCAATTGATTTTCTTCTGCCGCTTGCTTAATCAATAAGTCTTCACCAATTTCTCCCTGATATTGCGTTGCAAGGAATGTTTCATTCAAGAAAATCTGGGCACGATCATTTCCATCAATGATCCGGAGCTTTTCTGTTTCCGCGTCCCGCCGTTTCTTCGTGCGGTACAACAAATAGCCATAAGGATGGTCCAATTGTTCCATCGTTTGCGGATAAACCGTCTTGACCGGCTGACTGATTTGATCGATAACAGAAAACAAGCTGACTTTATCTTGTAGTTGAAGTTCCATTGATAGAGATGTTTTGCTGCGCGGTTCGTGCTGTTCATATTCTGGAAAATGTTCTTTTAGCATTTTCTGCAATGCGTAATACTTTGCTGTCGGATTCCCTTGCTCATCCAATGGTGCATCGTAGTCATAGGAAGTGACCTGCGGTAAATCGACTGCGCCTCTAGCCGAACAACCATTCATAAATCCAAAATTAGTTCCCCCGTGAAACATATATAAATTGACACTACCGATTTCCAAAGCTTCTTTGACTGATTCAGCGAGATCATCTGGGTCTCTCCGAATAATTGGTTCATTCCAGCGATTGAACCAGCCAGCCCAGAATTCCATACACATCAAAGGCCATTTTTTGTTGTGCTGATCAAAAAAATCCTGCATCGCTGCAAAGTTTTCTTTTGCCGGGGAACCAAAATTCCCTGTGACCAATACATCATCTTCAATCAAGCTGCCAGCTCGTAAGGCGGCTTGCCAAGGACCATCCGAAGTAAATAAAGGCATATCAATGCCACGGTTTATCAGCATTTCTTTGATAGCTCTCAAATAAGCTTTTTCTTCACCATATGACCCATATTCGTTTTCCACTTGGATCATTAGAATGTTCCCTCCATGACTCAACTGGTAGGGAATGATTTTTGGAAGTAATACATCGTAGTATTCCGCCACATGCGCTAAATAGCTCGGATCACATGCTCTTAATCGTCCAGACTCCTTTAGTAGCCAAGCAGGTAACCCGCCGAATTCCCATTCGGCGCATATATATGGAGAAGGTCGCAGGATGACATACAGACCAAGCTCTTGTGCCAAGGACAAAAAATGCTCTAAATCAAGAATGCCTTCAAACTGAAATAACCCTTTATGCGGTTCGTGCAAATTCCAAGGCACATAGGTTTCGACGGTATTAAATCCAAGCGCTTTCAAATTATAAAGAGAGTGCCTCCAATCATCCGGATGGACCCGAAAATAATGAATCGCACCAGATAGTAGTTTAAAAGGAGAACCATTCATTAAAAACTCTTCTTTTATTTCAAACGTAGACATGTTCTGCTCCCATTCATTAGTAGTCAGCTTTGCAAGGTGAATTGCTCTATTGGACTGGTTGTACTACTTTCTCATGCCACGAAACGGCAGTTTCTCTTATCACTTCATTCAATTGACGAATGTTTTGTGTCCCTTGTTCTGTCAGCCATTCTAAAGTTGCCGCTTCTCCTTTTTCAACAAAAGGAGCGACTGCATCTTTCCAAGTTGCTCTGCCACAGAGTACACCGTTGAATCGTGCCCCAGCATCTTTGGCAAAACGCAATGTTTCCATGAATAATGCCGCTGAGACCCCAGCACTTAAGAAGATATATGGCAAATCTGTTGCGTCGCTTTGTTCTTTAAAATAAGCGGCAGCTTCTTGACGTGTATAGGCGATCTCCCCTGTTGCACCCCCTTCAACAAATGACATGTTTACTGGTACTTCAACCTTTAAGACATCTACTTTATACTGGGTTTTCGAGAATTCTTTCATCATTTCGATCACTTTGCGCGGTTTTGCTTTGGCATAGGAAAGCGATTTCGTATTTACATTTTTAGCATCATATGACAATAACTCTAAATAAAATGGCAGTCCTTCAGCCATGCATTCGCTTCCAATTCGTTCAACAAAAACTTGCTTGTGAAAATTGATTTCCTCTTCTTCATCGCAATCGTAATACAGCAAAAATTTCACCGCATCAGCACCTGATTCTTTAAACCGAATAACTGAACAATCCGGAAGCAAATCAGGAAAGCGACCAGGAACGGTTTGATCGTAACCGGTTTTCTCATATGCTAGCAAAAGACCGCTCTCTGCTGCACGTTTTTGTGCAGCAGGCAACCCATATTCTGGATCCAATAAAATGGCTGAGGCATAGGGCGTCAATTCTTGTGAAATCAGGGTTTTAAACCGCTCAATCGTTTCTTTCGTCGCTTCCATCCCTAAAGCTGACATCATTTTCTTCAGTGCACCACGCTGATCAATCGCCAGGGCGGTAATAATGTCTTCCGGCGTCGATAAACGTTCCATTGCTTGTCTTTTATTTTCGGACCATTCTAACATGCTTCACACTCTTTCCTAATTTTCATATGGATAAATCGTTACACCTTTGACCACACGATTGACTGTTCCACTTGGCGATGGTGTATCTGGTGTATTACCAACCTTTACCGAACAAAGTAATGCGATCGTTTGGGCTACCATGATATCTGCTAAAGCAAGATAGCCATCCGGCAGTAACGAATCTGCAGCTAACTCAAAGGAATCACCACTAAACAATGAACCCTTTTGACCAATTCCAACAACGCGTTGGGCAATACCGTCATTTTTGATTTCGTCCAGCATATCTACATCGTATTTCTGCGTATATGAGTCATTGCTGACAAACAGGAAAACCAATGTTTGCTCATTGACAAAAGATTTGGGACCATGTCTGAATCCTAAAGATGTATCAAAAACGGTTGCGATTTTTCCAGCAGTTAACTCGAGAACTTTTAATTGTGCTTCTCTAGTCAATCCGCCTAAGCTTCCCGAACCTAAGTAAATGATGCGATGAAAGTCTGATGCCAGATACCCTTGGATCTCTGATTCTCGTTGGATGACTTCTTCTCCTAGTCGGCTTAATTGATGAACATATCTTTCTTTTTGCTGATTGCTTGCTTGATCAAAAATAAGTAGCGCAGTCAGCGTCATACAGCTGAAACTGCTTGTCATAGCAAAACCAGCGTCATTGGCTTTGTTTGGCATTAGTAAAACTAGATTTTCTTTTTTTGTAGGCATTTGTGTAGCCAATAATCCGTCTGGTGCACAGGTGATCACGATATGATAGATCTTGTTGACCAGCTGATTGGCCATCTTAACTGCGGCTAGACTTTCTGGACTATTTCCACTACGGGCAAATGAGACCAAGATCGTTGTCTCATCAGGAATCAGGTATTCTTTTGGCGTAGCAACGATATCGGTCGAACCAATACTTTGAAAAATGAACTGATTCGTATTTCCTTGACTAGTAAGAAACGGAATTAGTGTATCCCCCACATATTGAGAGGTTCCGGCCCCTGTAAAAATGACGCGGATCGGTCGCTCTCCAGCATGTTGTTTCGCATCTGTAAACAAACGATCTAGATCTGTGACTGTTTCTTGATAACGGTCAAACGTCTCATGCCACAGTTCCGGTTGTTGTCGAATTTCTCGGGTAGTATTTTCTGCTCCTAGCTTTTGCAGTTCTTCTTTTGACAACATAAACATTTTCTTTCCTCCAATTCAGTTAGTGGAACGCAGATGCCTGATCTTATAATGAAACTTATCGGCCCGTGCCACACTTAATGTAAATTCAATCACTTCGTTCTCGAGATTATAGGTTGAGCGAACTAAATGGAGCACTGGTGATCCTTCTGGAATATTTAGCAGCTCACTATCTTCTTTCTGGGCAATACTGGCATAAAATTCTTCGTCAGCCGATCGTACCATTTGATTGAAATCTTCAGAAAACAAATCGTATAACGGTTTTATCGATAGCAGTTCCCGAGATAGTGTCATAAATAGCTTCACTGGCAAATAGGATTTCTCGATCATCATTGGCAGATCGTCGGCTAAACGCAAACGGTCTAACTGAAACAAAGGTTCACCTAATTGAACATTCATATGCCCCGCTAAATACTTGGTTGCTTCAATCTTCTTGAAGGCCAATATCTTGGTTTCAGGATGTTTGCCCATTGCCCGCATTTGTTCGGTAAAACTATATGCGCCAGCTAGATCAGTCGCATTTGTCCTTAATTCCGAAACAAAGGTTCCTTTTCCATGTTGTCGATAAATGTAGCCCATTTTTTCCAGTTCTTGCAATGCTAGTCGCACCGTCGTGCGACTAACGCCATAAAAACTGGTCAACTCTCTTTCTGATGGCAGCTTATCATGAGCGACCATACTGTTTTCGATTCGTTGTTTCAATATTTCTACCAGCTGATAATAAAGTGATTTTGATTGAAATGTATTTTGCATCGATGTCTCTCCTAACTGGTTATAACCACAATACAAGTATAGTAGTGGTATTTTTTATGAGTCAATACTAAGAACAGTTTTTTTTGTATTTTCATTTTTGGTCTTGTTAATATGATTGGTATCATTGACTTTAACAGGCATAAAAGAAAATGAAAAATGATTTTCCAACTATTTTCATTCAAGAACAACTTCTATTTTTTTATTTTTCGCACTTCAACTGGTATCTTTTTTTTATTAGCTACACTCCTTCATCAGCAAGCGGTTTATCTCAGACTATCAAAAAAAGCGAATCGAGGAGATCAAATATAGGTCCTCAACTCGCTTATTAAACTGACGATAGCGTTATACGTGCTAGACGATTTCCAAGTGGCTCAAAGATAGCTCTCCACCCCTGTCATATGCGGTAATAATCATTTCTGAAGCTGAGAGATCCGTTATTTGCTGATAAGTTCACCCATTGTGAGAAGTAATTGGCAACAGAGATCCCTTTTTCAGTCAATCACTTGAGATCCATCCATTCTTGCTTCATTCGACTATTGTGATATGATTGGCCATTGAATCAGCATGTTTCTGCTCCCTGCAATCCATTGAGCCGCAAGTAAAACAACCTGATTCAGTTCTAAAAGATGATTATTCTTCCACAATAGCATCTTTATCCTTCCCAGTTAATCGAATATAAGCTATTTAGAAATTCTTCCCATACTTCTTTTTTTATATCACTCTCTAAGACAAACTCAAAAACTTTTTCAATCTTTAAATTATCGTCATCTAGTCCTGCATACCATTTGTAATCAGGGGCCTCATTTTTCATACGATCCTCAAATAACTTTTCTATACATTTGTCAGTAAGAAAGTTATCTGTTTCTTGACTTGTTCGTTTGTAGAATTTCCATATATTGCCATTTGTATACAAAACTTTTTTAAACCATAGTATTTGTCCTAAGAGTTGGCCTAAATCTTGATTCAGTTCATTTCCTGGTTTTTTTGCTTTCTCAAATTCTGATATTAGATCGATCGATTCTAGATCTAATAGCTTCTCATCGACATTTTTTACTTCAACGCAGCCATAAATCAAATTTTTATTCGCTATATTTACACTTCCCCCGGCAAGATTATCTGAATTATCAAACCGTTCATCCAAGATGACAAAATCAGGAAATGAAGATAAGCCATAGAATATCTGACCTTTTGGACTCCTACTTCGCAAGCTTATATCTCTTAAAGATAGCCTAGACATGTTTTTGCCAGCCTTAATCATTTCCGCAACTAGATGATATAGGTCATTTTCAATCCAGTTTTGTCTTTTAATCAGGTTTAATTCTCGCATATAGTATTCAAATTTCTGATTTCTCATGAAAAATCATTCCTCTTTATTTACTCATTTCTCTAGCACCTAAATCTCGCTGGACATCGTTTCCCACTTAACACGCTATTTTCATGATCTATTTTTATTGTTTGCCTCCCTTTTGAGTTGTTGACATTCAGTATTCATGAATTAATCGTCAGACGGATTAAAGATGGATCTCCAACCCGTCATATGCGGTAATGATCATTTCTGAAGCTGAGAGATCTGCCATCTCTTGATAGGTTTTCCCTCCATTGTGAGAGAAATGATTGGCGACAAAGATCGTCTTTTCAGTCGCTAACTTGCGATCCATCAGCTCCTGTTTCATTTGAATATTTTGCGACCAATTCATATGATTGGCCATCTGGTCAGCATTGGTCTGCCCCGTGCAATCCATTGATACACAATCAAAAATAAACTTATTTGCTTCTAAAAAAGCAAACATCTCTTCCGTCAAGTAGCCTGTATCGTGTCCATAGAGAAGTGTTTTGCCTGTTGGATCTTTGATGACATAGATAAAACAATCTTCGGCAAAATGACCATGTTGTGCCGGTAAAGAATACACTTCATAGCCATTGATCCATGTTTTTTGATACGCTTCCAAAAGATGATACGTCAGGCGTTGTTCATCGTAACGTCCTTCCAATTGGAACGCTCGGTCATAAAAACCTTTCACATAGGCATTGCCATAGACAGCCAATTGAGTCGTGATCCCATTGGCATAGCCGGACATTCGATAAGCTAAATCTTCTCCGTAAAAATGATCTGAGTGCCAGTGGGTCAGCAATAATGCTTCGACGCGATTATAATCCACTCGACCACTCAATCGGTGCAGGTAACTGTCCCCAGGAAAATCGATCAAAAGCTTGCCATCATCCAATAACGCTTGCGTTTGGGTCCGAATCTCCCGGCCTTTTTTCTCCATCGCATGACGGCAGATCCTACAATTACAAAATATGGCTGGAACACGTTCTGCCGCAGCAGTACCCAAATAAGTGACTTTCATCCTCATCCCTCATTTCAATTTTTATCTTTGTTTAGGTATAGCATAATTTTTATCGACTTTCATGACTTTTTCGAGATTCTAATCAAACTTTTCTTCGGATTCAATCGAATCCTCAGTCAGAACAAAAGACAATTTTCGGGATACTGTTAAAAAATATGCAGCTACATGATCAGCCTTATTTACTTGCGCATAAGGTATTAAAGCAAATGATAGACCCCTCCTGACCAAAAGAAAAAAGCCCTTGAAAACAAGGGCTTTTGCTTCATCTGATAATAAATGATTAACGACGAATTTCTTTGATACTTGTGAAAAGTCATTAAAGTATTGATATAAAAGTTTTTCTCTTTTTCTGACTACACTTTGACTAAAGCATAGTCACAACACCTATTTTAGATTCTAAAATACCTGCACTTCTGCCAAAATCTAATTTTCTAATGAATCAAAAGCAAGCAAAGGCTTTATTCTTTCGTTTGATGTTAAATGCCGATATATTTTTGAAGTTGTACTATCTGTATGACCTAAACGATCCTTTAAAACATCCCAACTGCAATACTCAGCTACTAAACTAGCCATCGTATGACGAGCCAGATGAGTATGGAAATTTTTGTTGATTCCACATCTCTCTACACAGCGCTTAACGTGGTCATTTACATATTCACGACGATAAGGAACTCCACGCTTACCAGGATCAAGATAAACAAATAAATAAGTCTCGTCTACAACAAAATTGCTATTTCTTTTTGTTTTATTTAATACATCAATTAATTCGTGCAATTTCTCCATTACTAACGGTGTGACAGGTACTCTTCTAGCAGAACTAACAGATTTTGTAGTTTCAATTCGAAAATCTTTGCTTTTTCCTTTTACTGCCGTCTGCTTATAAAATAAGATTTCATTTCGTTCAAAATCTATATCTTGAGGTTGTAAAGCAAGTGCTTCACTCACACGACACCCAGTATAAAACAAAACATGAAAAAGAACAGACATGGGTAATTCTTCATAAATGATCCCATAATTTAAAAAAGTTCGCAATTCATCTACTGTTAAAAACTTATCTTCTAAACTATTAACAGACTCTTTTAAATCTTCAACTGTTAACTGATACTTAGGCATTTTTACAAACTCCATTGGATTTTCATTTATCAAATTCTTTTTCTTACAATATTTAAAAATCATATTTAGAACTTGAACAAGAGATTGTAAACTATTTTTAGCATAACCAACATCAATGCCGTCAATTCCTTTTTCTTTTAAAATAAAAAGGAATTTTTGTAGTTCTTCTGAAGATAAACTGCTTAATTTTTTATCACCAATCCATCGATTAAGTATTTTTACCTGTTCTTCTCGCTTATCATATGTTGCCCTCTTTTGTTCGTTTAGTGATCGATAATATTCAAACCACTTTTGACTAACCACATTGAATTTATCATTACTAGCAATTCTTTTTTGCTTATTTCTGTGTTGTTTTTCCATTTCAAGATAAGCTAGCTGAGCCTCACGCTTAGAATTAAAACCTCGTCTCGTAGTTCGAAAAGCCTGAAAGTACCAAGTAATTTTTCCTGTTGCAGTAATATGTTTTTTAAAACGACTCATATTTTCCATTTGTTTTTACCCCCAATTATGAAGGAACCCAACAATCGGAAACTCTTGAAAATCTTTCTATTTATAAAATAATTATACAATATACAGACGAAAAAATAAATTCTACAATTCTCGTAATAAACGAAACTGATCACAAAAGTATTCTTCCTTTCCTTTTTTTATCCACTCCAAAATATCATCTCTAAGGTAATGCCCTTTGATGCCAAACCAGCATCTTGGAAAATTATCTAGTTTTATAAGACGATTTAAAGTACTATCACTTATTTGAAATTGTTCTTTTAGATCTTTATTTGTTAAAACTAACGGTAGGTCATTTATTCTCTTTACTTTATTGATAGAATCCTCTAGCTTTTTGGGATTAAATAAACAATTTTCTAACTCTGATGAATTATTTTTATTGTTATTCTTTGACATGATTATCTCTTCCCTTCTATTATTAAGGATTAATCTATCAGCTGCCTTTGTCAAAAGCACATAGGAATTTCACCTCTCCCCAAGTTTACGGCGAGCCTTACGGAAGTATCATTATCCCAACCTCAAATCATCGCTTTTTATTGACTATAAAAATTATTTTAGAATATTTATCGCTCCTTCTTTATAATAAGAGATCATGGCGTAACTAAAATATGCTCCTTGAAGTGTTA
Source organism: Enterococcus sp. 125944 (assembly GCF_051909435.1). Lineage (NCBI taxonomy): Bacteria > Bacillati > Bacillota > Bacilli > Lactobacillales > Enterococcaceae > Enterococcus > Enterococcus sp. 125944. The sequence continues at coordinate 96,763 of NZ_JBQASY010000015.1, forward strand.
ACGTACTGATAGAATATATTTATTTTTCAATGAACAATAGGTTTTCTACCTAAAAGAATCCGCTAATCTAAAGTATTAGAAGACTCTTTTTGGTAGAAAAAGTAGAAAGGGGAGTTTTTAGCTAGTTAACTTTAAATTTCAATATAGCTTCTATTAATTTAACTTCTAATTGCCTTAGCATATATTCATCCACATAGGTAATAAATTGCCCCACCTCATTAAATCCATTTGTTAAACATAACTTAGCTATATAATTATGATAATGTTTGAGTATCATCTTGATCGAAATTGGATCTTCTTCTAGAGCAGATAGGATAATAGATAGTGGAACTAATGGATACTGCCATTTTTTGGGTTTATCTACCATAGGTCATACCCCATTTTCAATTGTTCAACTGCCTTCGTTCGTTGATACCAGATACCACTTGTACTCATATTGAGAATTCTACCGATTTCAGCATCATTAAAATCGGCAAAATAATAAAGTAGAATAATCTTCCTTCTTATATCCGATAACTGATCAATTGCTGCTGATAACTTCTGATCTGAAATTAATATCTCCATTCCAAATAAGAAATAGACATCTTGTTCATCAAAATTAGTTTGTGGATACTTCCCTTCATTTACATCATTCAGTGGTTCCTCATTATCTTTTATTCTAGTGTTTCGTTTTCGAATAGACTTAGCTTCGTTTCGTAATACTTTTTTGCAGTAGGCATCAAATTGGTGTTGTATAGATTTCTCATTGTAGTTTTGTTGCACGATAAATATGCTCCTTTTCCCCTTTCCACTAATACAACAATCAGAGAGTGCCTTTTTTTCGAAAAAACTAAAAAAATAATCATACTTTTTAGGTGGAATTTCATTCTCAAAAAAAAAAAAAAAAACGATTAGTATCACTAATCGTTTTTGAGTATTCCTTGCAAAAGCCAAATTACTTTTATAGTTAAAATTTGATATTGATAATCATCCTTCTTTCGGTAGTGGGTAATCATTTTGATCTTTCTATTCTACTTGATGATTTTTTAGACTCTCTCTTTTTATAATCAATTAGGCCTAAACTTCCCAACAATAGAAGACCACCAAAGATAGTAATCATATTTGTATCCTCTTCACCTGTTTTGGGTAACATTTTCGCTTTTTTAGCTTGTTTCCCTACTTGTGTAGTGTCCACTGGGGTGACGACTTCCACTTTACTTCCTTCTGGAAGATTGAGAATGTTGTCCGTTAGGTCAACTCCTTCTCCTTTATGAACTTCTTCTGGC